>JAFXUM010000242.1 GCA_017524965.1 Lentisphaeria bacterium
AGGGCAGCAATCGTCCTCGTCCCCAGGGCCAGGGCGGCGCTCCTGCAGGCGGCATGGGCGGCTTCGGCGGCGGCACTCCTGCCGGTGGTGCTCCTGCCGGTGGTCAGGGCGGCAATCGTCCTCGTCCCCAGGGCCAGGGCGGCGCTCCTGCAGGCGGCATGGGCGGCTTCGGCGGCATGATGGGCGGCATGGGCGGCATGTTCGGCGGCGGACGTTCCACCGGTCCGGACACCCGTTACCAGTGCTACAAGGTCGAAGTCTCCACCGACGGCACCAACTGGACGACGGTCATCGACAAGCCCGAGAACAACCTCGAGCTCAAGCACGACTACAACGAGTTCGAAAAGCCGGTGAAGGCGCGTTATGTCAAGGTCACCAACATCGCGACCTATGACAACTCCCTCTTCGCCATCAAGGACCTCCGCATCTTCGGCACCACCGACAAGATGAAGACCACGAAGGTCACGGACTTCAAGGCCGTCCGCAATCCCGACGACCTCCGCGAGGCCAACCTCCTCTGGACGCCCGTGGAAGGCGCCGACGGATACGTGGTGCGTTACGGCATCGAGCCGAACAAGCTGTACAACAGCTACATCGTCTACGGCGACAACAAGCTCTATATGCACAGCCTGAACACCGCTCCCGAGAAGTATTACTTCGAGGTCGAGGCGTTCTCCAGCGGACTTCCGCAGTATCGCGAGAACCCCCTCGCCACCATCGGCACCGGCGCTGAACTCCAGCTCGGCGGCGGCCGTGGCGGCGGCATGGGCGGCTTCTCCAGCTACAATCAGGCCGGCAACACGATCGTGATGCTCAAGGAAGGCGTCGATGAATACGTGTTCGAAGACATCACGCCCGGCAACTGGAACCTCACCCACTCCTACGGCCCCAATCTCTGGAGAGGCGAGCTGACCGAGAAGGAACTCATCTCCAGCGAGGACAATCCGAAAGCCACCCTTGACGTCCCGCTCACGAAGCTCGGCGTCGGCACCAAGGTCACCGGAACCCTCCGCATGAAGGTCATCCCGGGCAAGGAGAAAGGCAAGATCGTCGTCTACATCGACAAAAAATAACAGATAACGGGTAAATCATAAGCCCGTACCCGGTCCCGCCGGATCACGCCGTCCCCCTCACAGGATGGACGGAGTCTCCGGCGGTTTTTTTTTGTTGAAGCCATGAACAGCCGGGCCTGCCGCCGCGCGGCGCACCGGGATGAAAGCCCGATCACAGGCAAAAATTTATTATTCATTAAACCATAGCTTGAAAACGCCGCGGACTCGTGGTATATTTGTGGCCGGACGCACTGAATACGACCTCAAATGAGGCGGAATCGTTCAGCGGTATTTCAACCATGTCATCTTCAAGGGGCTTTGTATGGATTACGACATTTTATTCCAGCCGGTCAAAATCGGCAAACTCGAACTGAAAAACCGTTTTATGATGGCTCCCGTCGGGCCCCTCGGACTCGGAGACGCCGACGGCGCGTTCAACCAGCGCGGCATCGATTACTACGTGGAACGCGCCAAAGGCGGGACCGGCCTGATCTGCACCGGCGTCACGTTCGCCGATTTCACGGTGGAGGAGCATTCCTGCCCCGGCGTGCCCGTCCCGACGCGGAATCCGCATCAGTTCATCCGCACTGGCAGGGAAATGACGGAACGGATCCACGCGTACGGCTCCAAGGTCCTGCTCCAGCTCTCCGGCGGCTTCGGCCGCGTGTCGATCCCGGAGGACCAGGGCGCGGACAAACCGGTTGCCCCCTCCGAGATCCCGCACCGCTGGGTCGACAAGACGTGCCGCGCGCTCACGGTGGACGAGATCCATCATATCGTCGCCATGTTCGGCAAGGCGGCCGCGATCGCGAAACGAGCCGGATTCGACGGCATCATGATCCACGCCGTCCACGAAGGCTATCTCATCGACCAGTTCGCGATCTCCATGTTCAACCACCGCACGGACGAATACGGCGGCTCGCTGGAAAACAGGCTGCGTTTCGCCCGGGAGATTCGCGAGGAGATCGCGAAGACCTGCGGCCCCGATTTCCCGGTCGTCATGCGCCTCTCCACCAAGAGCTTCATCAAGGACTGGCGCAAAGGCGCGCTCCCCGGCGAGGAGTTCGAGGAAAAAGGACGTGACGAAGCCGAAGGGCTTGAGGTCGCGAAGCTGCTGGAGCAGTACGGCTACGACGCGTTCGACGTGGACGTCGGGTCCTACGACAGCTGGTTCTGGTCACATCCGCCCATGTACCAGAAGGACGGCCTCTATTTGAAGTACGCGAAGGCGGTGAAGGAAGTCGTGAAGGTCCCGGTGATCTGTGCAGGAAAGCTTTCGAATCCCGATCTCTCCTCGCAGGCGGTGAAGGACGGCTGGATCGACATCGTGTCTCTCGGACGTCCCCTGCTCGCCGATGCCGATTACGCGAACAAACTGCGCGGCGGCAGGAAGGCGGACATCCGGCCCTGCATCAGTTGTCAGGAAGGCTGCATGGGGCGCATCCAGAATTATTCGCTGGTGAACTGCGCCGTGAATCCGCAGTGCGCCAGGGAACGCGATTTCGCGTACAATCCGGTCCTGCGCCCGAAGAAAGTGGTCATCGTCGGCGGCGGCGTCGCCGGCATGGAGGCCGCGAGGGTGCTTGCGATCCGCGGCCACAAGCCCGTGATCTTCGAGAAGGAAGCCATCCTCGGCGGCGCATGCGTGCCCGCCGGCGTGCCCGATTTCAAGGCGGAAGACAGACTGCTGATCCAGTGGTATGTCCACACCATGAAGGAACTCGAGGTCGAAATCCATCTTGGCGCCGCCGTGACGGAGGAAATGCTCCGCGGCATGGCGTTCGATGTCCTCATTATCGCGACCGGCGCCACGCCGCGCCTGTTCGATCTGGGCAAAGGCATCCCGGTGTACGACGCGAAATCCGTGCTGAAAAACAATGCTGCCGGCCTCGGCAACGATCTGGTGGTGCTCGGCGGCGGCACGGTCGGCTGCGAACTCGCCCTGTGGCTCCGCAAATCCTTCGGAAAGAACGTCACGATCGTGGAGGCGCAGAAAGACATCCTCCTGCTCAACGCGCCGCTTTGCTCCGCGAACAAAGATATGCTCGCCGCCCTGGTCCGGTTCAAAGGCTGCGCGATCCGCGCCAATACCGTCGCGAAACAGGTCACGGACACCGGCGTCATCCTGCACGATCGGACGACCGGCGAGGAGTCCGAACTGAAGGCGGACGCGGTCATCGTTGCCGCCGGATTCCGCGCCGACGCCTCGCTGTATCAGGCCATGCGGGATGTCCCGGAACTCTATGCCATCGGCGACTGCAGGGAATGCCGGAACATCCATCAGGCGATCTGGGACGCCTACGAAGTGGCAAACCATATCTGACGCGACCGGAAGACGGGAACGGAGTGATCCTGTCCGCGCAGCATCCTGACGGAAGGGGAGGGGGCTTCCGTTATAGTTCCTTTCGCATTCAGACTCTCCGCCGCGACGAACGGCCGGAGAGTCTTTTTTCGATTCGGGGATAAGAACCCGGACAGCGTCCCCGGCGGCCTTGTGGCGTGTGGAAGCCGGGAAAACGGCATAATGTTCGGACGGCGTGCCGGAATATGCCGCCGACGGCTTGAAAAAAGCAGAAAACGAATTACATTATATTGTCGAAACGAATTCAAACATCGAACTTTGGATAACAGCATCCATGCCGGAAAAAACGAGTCAGCCATCCGAATCGCCTGAAGAATCGACCTGTCCCGTACAGGAGAATCGTGTGTCCGGGGATGGATCGTCCTCCGCCGATTCCGATTCCGCGGTTCCGCGCTCGAAGTTCAAAAAGATATTGGCCGCGGTCAATGCGTTTCTGGAGTCGCTGGACGAAGAGGAAGAGCCGGAACCTCCGCCCCCGCCCGAAAAGCCGCTGAAGGAATCCGTTCGGGAGTTGATCGAGCGCTGCCGCGACCGTGAAAAGCGCATTGTGATGCTGAAGGAGGCCGGCGAATGGTGCTGGACGATGTTCTTCCGCGGCACAGTGTTTTTTTTCCTGTTCGTGCTGACGATCTGGGGTACGATCTGGGCGCTGGACTTCAGCGAAAATCACCGCATCAAGTTTTATCCGCCGGACGAGGTCGTGGCTTACCTTACGGCGGAACATGAGAATCTGGAGGAGACGGCCCGTCGCATGACGCCGCTGGTCGGCAGGGACGACAATCTTCCGTTCGAGCGGTTCGACGCCAAGCTTATTGAGACCGTCAGGCCGATCCGGATCTACAGCGATGAATACGGCATCTATTTTATGACCAGCAAGGACTGGTACAACGGCGAACACGGCATTTTTATCGCGAAAGACGAGGAGAATATGCCGCCGGATATAAACTGGGGCCTCATCGAGGGACGCATCTATACCTATGCGATCTATGACTGAACCGGTCAAACCGGCCTGAGATCGGTCTTTCCCTAATATGTCGCGGATGCCGCGGTTCTTTTCTTGCGTGGCGGTCGAGATGCAGAATCCTTTTCCCCATCGCGAATGCGCAGGGAGACCGCATACAGGGCGGGCGCAAATAAAATACCCAGGACCATGCCGGAGAACGTCGTGATGTCGATGGCACGCCGGTTGGCGAATCCAGCTCCGGTCGCCACGACCGGCGGGAACACACCGAAGATAAAACTTCAGGCTGTCGTCAGGACGGCGCGGTAACGGAGGCTTGCGCCATTCAGAGCGGCATCTACGACACTCTTTCCGTTTTTGCGCTCATTTTTGGAAACTCCAACAGTATGCACCCTCGTGCGTCCGTTTTTATGTCAAATTCCGTTCTTTGGAGGAATGCTGCAAAAAAAGTTTGCAGAAGTTTGCATGTTGAGGGAAAGGAGTGTCCCTCTTGGGGTGGCAGAAAAGAAGCCCGAAACAGAAAAAGAGCGGTTGCGGTATTCTTTCCATTTTTCGGGGACTTATCCAAATTCTTTGCTTGATTTTTTCGTTTGCTGTGCTAAGTTATTCCCTGAAACCGGCAATACGGCAAAAAACAGAAATAGAAGCAATTGAGATCATTTTGATAACGAAAACCTCTGCCATGAATTACGAATACGGTATTCCGGCACCACTGTTGCGATTCCTTGGAGCATGCGTTTTCGGCGATGCCGGATCGTACTATGCCGGGCTGGGCGAAGCCGAACGTGCCGGGCTGGAAAAACAGGGAAAGAGTTTCGGCATGACCACATGGTTCTACCGGTATCTGTATGAGGTCTTGCCGAAAGAAAAGCTTGCGGAGTATCAGAAAATATATCAGGCACGGCAGATAAAAGCCATGATGGGGGGACAGGAACTGAAACGTCTCTATCAGGTTCTGGCATCGCATGACCTTCGATTTGTTCCGATCAAGGGTGCGGATTTGGCCTGCCGGTTATATCCCGACGCCGCTCTTCGTCCATATGGAGACTGGGACATCTGGTTTCATCCGGATGACTGCGACCGTGCGCTCGCTGTGCTGGCGGAAGACGGCTGGACAGTGCCGGATCTTTATTCGAATGACCATGAAGAAGTGCGAAAAACTGCAAGACATCATTTTTCACCGCACGTGCGTGGGACATATATGCTTGAACCTCATTTCTCATTGTCGAATTTTGATGGCGTCGACCTGTATGAAATGTGGGAACACACGGTGGAGTATCCCGATGGGGATGGTCAGCGTGTGCTTTCACCGGAAATGAATCTGCTTATGCTTGCCCGCCATGCTTCTTCCCAGTCATACTATCATGCTCAGATCCCGAAACTTCTGGCCGATGCGGCGATGGTGATGCAGAAGGAAAACGTAGATTTCACGGCTTTGCGTGAACTGGCAAACAGCTGGCACATGCCGTACCCGGGCAATTTGCTGGCGGCATTCCCGGAGTTCTTTGGAACAGAGGCAATCGAATCGTTTGGTGCTGATCCGGCGAAATCGGATGGTTTTCGTAAACTCTTCGAACTGCGCGGAACGCTCGGTGAACCTGAAAGTATTTCGCTCGTCCTGAGCCGATATGAAGTGAAGGGGATGGCTGCAGGTGGAATACTGAAGCATATTCGAGCTCATAATACATCCAGGATGCGTCGTATGTACCATCTGCCGGAACATGGCGCATGGGGACGTGTCGCATGGGCATATGTTTGCTGGTTCTGGACACGGAGTCTTGGTGCGTCACAGTGGATTTTGCGGAAGCCGCGCCTGCGGAATTATGCGAAATCCGTTGAATATGTCGAATGCACAAATGACAAATAGTTGTTTTGTGTTGATCGAAAGGTGACGTTCAGATATTTGCGCACGATTCAGAAAGCGCGACTTGAAAAAACTCGCGGAAATCATAGTGACTTTGACCTCAACCGGCAGGAAGCCGAGTGCGCTTTTTTTCCCGCGAGATGAACGCGCATGAACAAATCGGGGCAGGCCATCGGAAGCGACTTGATTTTTGCCGGAAACCGGTGTATAGTACACGCAAACTTATTCCAGCGCAGGGGGCATCATGACGCAGAACAACACCGGATCCGCACCGGACAAGCAAGGCATCAAATTCAGATTGCCGAGAATCGGGTGTTTCTCGCTTTTTTTTCTGTTCTTCGTTTACGTCCTCATCTCCCTGGGATTCCTGTGCTGTACGGCGTTCCCGCCGAAGCTCGAATGCGAAACGCCGACGGAGCATATTACCGTTTACGACCCGTGCAATGTCCTGCAAAAGGAAGACCGGGAGGCGCTGACGAAGCTCGCAAACGAGGTGGCGGAAACAGGCAAGTGCGATGTCGCCCTGCTGTTCGTGAACGAACAGGCTTCGGATTTTCAGAAGCTTTTCAACGCCGTTCTGTACGAATGGAACACGCCGAAGGGCGTGCTGCTGCTATACGGACTGGAGGAAAACCAGCTCAAAATGGCCCTGAAAGGCGGGGAATGGCGCCTTGCCGGGCATGACGGGGATTCCCTCCATCAATCGGTGAAAGCGCACGATTTCCTCTGCAGGGGCGGAACCGCGAAAATACTGCTGGACGATTTGAAGCGTTCCCTGGAAAAAGCGAACAGAAGCGGCGAACCGGGGACGGTCAGGGAGGATTTCTCCGGGGTATACTATGATTCCGCGGATTATACGAACCTTTCTTCGTTCCGCGTGGCCGGGGTGGTCTCGTTCGTGCTCGGCATGATCGTCTTCCTGTTCAGTCTCCTTGTGCTGCTGGGATCACGCGATGAACGCAGGAAACACGCGGCCGAAGCGCCCTCGATCCTTGCCGAATACGAAAGACGCCATCCCCTCGAGCCGCAGCTGATCCTGAAAGACCGGAGCGCCCCCGAGAAGCCGGCTTACCCGCTCTTCGATCATCCGGTGTTAAAGATTCTGGCGATCGCGCTCGGCATCTATCTGGCATTCCTGTTGAACGACCGCATAACAAAAGTATCTTCATACATGCTCCCCGACGAGGAGACCGTGGAGGATGTTTACAGGCAGCCGGACATCCCGGACGCCGCGCCGTCGCATCTCCTCGACCTCGCGGATGTGTTCAGCACGGACGAGGAAAACGCGCTGGCGGGGACGATCGAACACCTCGAACGGAACGCGGGCGGCCAGGTCCGCATCCTGACGGTCGGGCAGCTCGACGGCATTCCGCTGGAACAGTATACGCTCGAAGTCGCCTCGAAATGGAAGCTCGGCGACGCCGGAAAAGACAACGGGGCGCTTCTGTTCCTCGCGGTCAAGGACCGGAAGAACCGGCTCGAAGTCGGCTATGGCTGGGAAGGCGTCCTGAACGATGCCCGCTGCGGCGATCTGCTGCGCGACGCCGTGCCGGCGCTCCGGGAGGAGCGTTATGCCGACGCCTGCGCGGGGATCATCCGCGGCATAGAGCGCTTCCTGGTCAACGGCCCGGCGGCGGACGCGGAACAGCCCCGGATCGCGAGTTCGATCACGGTCGTGCCGCGGATCATGCCGCCCGAACCGAAGCACGATCCCCGTCGGGGGGACACGACCAGGGCTGTACTCGGCATCCTTGGCGGGCTCGCTTCGTTCCTGGGAGTCCTGCTGTTCTATCTCGGCTGCCTGATCGGAACATCGTCTCCCCATTATGAGATCATCGACCCGCTGCACCCGAAACCGTATGTGCCCAAGACCAAAATCAAGAAGAAAGACAAAGGCAAGTCGTCAGGCAGTCGTTCCGTCTGGTCATGGTTCCTGTCAGGTTCCGGTTCCCATTCCGGTTCCGGCAGCGACAGCGGCTCCGGACGATCGGGCGGCGGTGGCGGCTCCTTCGGCGGAGGCGGCGCATCCGGCGGGTGGTGAAATCACGGAAACGCGGGAAACGTCTCTGATTCGCGCAACAGCCCGTATGCGAGTGTGAGGCAGGACGGGGCCGCTTGTTCTGATCTCAGACGCCGAAGCGTTTCAGCTCGTTCACGATCTCGCCGGGCCCTTCCACGGAGAACTTCACGAGGTTTTCCGCCGTTTCGCAGACCACGCCGTTCCTGTCCAGCGGCGTCACGCGAAAATAGCACAGATCGTGGAAATCCGAGGCGATCTCCGTCCGGTCGGGGGTGAGCGTGAGCTTCGCCGGGGCATCCGCCGTGCGCACGAGGTCTTTCGCCAGAAAGATTCGTCCGAATCCGCCCTCGGCGATCATCTTTTTGATCTGGTAGCGCTTCCCGCTTTTCTCCAGAGTGCGGCGGAATTCCAGCGAGGAATCCGCATTCAGATCGACGGTCTCAATCG
>JAFXUM010000243.1 GCA_017524965.1 Lentisphaeria bacterium
ACGACTTTCCCGGGCTTTGCGGCCTGAAATTCAGTGCGATGGTGACGGCACAACCGAATGCCCCGGAACGACCCGCTGAAGAGGACTTCAACCTGAATTGCCTGCGCATCATCCGAACAGTATATCCTAAACAGTCCCGCACGGTTGAGCAGGATGGATCCCGTGATCCACTCCGTTGTGCGTTCTGTCGCAAGATTGCAATACCATACACCGCGGGCGGAAAAAAGTCAAGTTAAAAATTCGCAAAAATGAAAAAACAATATAAAAAACTTCCGCGCGAAGCCCGAAAGGAAAAGACGCCATGGCATGGATAGAGTATTGAGCAGGGGAAAGGACGGAAGAAAGCCGCGCGGACGGTCCGTTACTGGCCGTCGGGTTTCCGGGCGGATCGTTTCCCGCTGACGGGGAGCTTGAACGAGGCGAAATCGTCGGGTTTCGCGGGGTCGAAGTCCGGGATGCCGGGGCGGAGGCGTTTCGCGAGATCCGGCACGTTGTCTTTGATGCCCTGCACCACGCATTTCGCCAGCTCGAATCCGCCGTAGGGATTGTGGTGCGTGTCGTCCTTCAGAGCCTGCGGCTGGCCGGGGAACGTGTTCGCCGGGTAGTGCACGAACGCGTTTTTCGAGCCTTCCTCGCCGAGCGCTTCGTAGAATTTGAGGCTCATGGAGTTCAGGTCGATCACCGGGACGCCCTTTTCCGCGGCGACCTTCTTCGCTGCGGCCGCGTAGTCCTGCAGCGTGCCGTACGGTTTGCCGTCGCGGAATCGGCGGCGCTCCACGGGCGTGACCACGACCGGATGCGCGCCCTTCGCCTTCACCGCGTCGATCATGGCGGCGAGGCGTCTGGAGTAGCCCCTGTCCGCGCCCGCCTCGGGTCCGGTCTCCTTCTGGTCGTTGTGCCCGAACTGGATCATCACATAGTCGCCCGCCTTCATGGTCGACAGGATCTTGTCGAGGCGTTTCTGCGCGGCGAAACTCGCGAGCGAGAGCCCGGATTCCGCGTGGTTCGCGACCGCCGTCCCCGGCGCGAAGAATGCCTGAAGCATCATGCCCCACGTCGCCCACGGCTCGGATTCCTGGTCGGTCACGGTCGAGTCGCCCGCGAGGTAGACGACCGGCATGGAGGCGTCCGGTTTGACCTCAACGGAATAAAGGAGCGGGGTCAGCGGCTTCCCGTCGACCGAGGTAAAACTGAGGTCTTCGACCGAAAGAACGTCGTCCCAGCGTGGATGCCCGATCTCGTCCGGTTTGAGCGAGACCCTGCCGCCGCCGGGGATGTCGGGCGTGCGGACGTTCACGCTGAACGTGATGTCGCACAGCCGCAATCCGCTCGATCCGAGGGACGTCACGATGCCGTCCGATGTCCCGGGATCCTCTTGTATCCGGGCGAGGTCGAAATCCGGAACGTAGAAAACGAGGCGGCGTCCCTCCGCCTTGACGCAGAAATCGATCCTGCCGCCGGGCGCATCCATCACCCCGAGCAGGATCGTCACGTTGAAGTTTTCCCTTTCGACCGGCGTCTCGAAATACGCGGCGCGGAGCGGGACGCCGAGGCAGAGAACGGCGAGGAGGACGAGGGCGCGGATCGAGGCGGAAAAGCGTTTCATGGCAGGCTCCCGGGTGAAATTCTGAAATGTGAAAACAATGCAGTACGATACACCCGGAATCGAAAAAAATCAAACAGGGAAATGTGCTTTTTCCTGATGTTCGGTTGACGTTTCGCGCGCGAAGCTGTATATTATTCACGCGTTTTCAAGATAAAAACAAAACTATGGTCCGGCGGAATGTGAATGTGTTCCCGCCGGACAGGAGACCGCATGCTTTATGAATGATTTTCCGTGTACGATCCTCCGGTGCGGCGTCCTTCACGGGGCGTACCACCGGATCGTGTTTCACGCGCCGCACGTGGCGTCCGAGGCGAAGCCGGGGCAGTTCGTGCATGTCCGCATCGGCGAGGCGCTCGACCACATCCTGCGGCGTCCGTTCAGCATCTGCGACGCGGACGCTGCGACGGGCGAGCTGACGCTGGTGTTCAAGGTGGTCGGAGCCGGGACGGAGCGTCTGGCGCGGATGAAGCCGGGCGAATCCTGCAAGATACTCGGCCCGCTCGGCACGAGTTACACCGTGCCCGATGAAAACATGTTCCCCGTGATCGCGGCGGGCGGCTACGGTTCCGCCTCGACGCTGTTCCTGGCGAAGAAGTCGCCGCGCCCCGGCATCCTGTTCCTCGGCGCGCGCACGGAATCCGACTTCATCCTGATCGACGAATACAAGGCGCTCGGCTGGCGCGTGGAGACCGCCACGAACGACGGTTCGAGCGGGTTCAAAGGGTTCGTGACGGAGCTGATGGAGGCGAAGAAAGACGATTTCCCGGCGGGCGCCATGGTGTACGG
>JAFXUM010000244.1 GCA_017524965.1 Lentisphaeria bacterium
AGAGCCTGCTTTATCCCGAAGAGATCCAGAGCGAACTCGGCGACTACAAGGTCACCTCGCCCGTGTTCGACCGTGAATGCCGCGTGAAGATCAGCGGTTTCGGCGGGCAGGGCGTGCTCTCGCTCGGCTACATCCTCGCCATCCTCGGCAAACAGCGCAACTTCAACGTCTCCTGGCTCCCGTCCTACGGCCCGGAAATGCGCGGCGGCACCGCCAACTGCTCCGTCGTCTTCTCCAAGTCGCACATCGGCTCGCCCGAAGCTGCAGAGAACTGCGACATGCTCGTCTGCATGAATCAGCCGTCCGTCGAGAAGTTCCTGCCCATCCTGAAGGCCGGCGGAGTCCTCGTCTACGACTCCTCGACCGTCAAGCTGCCCGAAGGCGCGGCGAAGGACCACTACGTGTACGGCCTGCCCGCGTCCGACCTGGCGAACCACCTCGGCGACCTCCGCGCGGCCAACACGGTCATGCTCGGCGCCATCGCGGCAGTCATGGCCGACAACTTCCTGGACGACGCGGACAAGGCGAACCTCGACACCGCCATGATCGAAGCCGTCCGCGAGATGTTCGCGAAGAAGGCGAAAGCCGCCGACATCAACATCGAGGCGTACAGGACCGGCAGGGAGAAGATCGAGTTCAAGTCCGTCCCGAAGGCATAACAACACAAACTCCCCTCACAATCCACGATCCCACGAGATGAAAGCGAGGCGTCCATGAACAGAATCTACTACTTTTCATCGACCGGCAACACCCTGGCGGCCGCGCGCGAATTCGCGGCGAAGCTCGGCGACACGGAGCTCCTCTCCATCGCCGACCTCGACCGCGCCGAAGACGTCGATCTTTCCGGCGCGGACACCGTCGGCATCTTCTTCCCCGTGTACTGCTTCGGCCTGCCGGGGATCGTCCAGAAATTCATCTCCCGGATCGTGAAGGGGAGCGGCAAATACGTCTACTCGCTGTGCACCTGCGGCGGCATGAAAGGCTCCGCGGCGTACATCCTGGAGGCGCTGCTGAAGGAACGCGGCATCGACCTCGCGATCTCGTTCAGCCTCACCATGCCCTCCAACTACATCCCGCGCTCCATCCCGCCCACCGCGAACCGCATGGAAAAGCTCTTCGCGAAGGCGTCCCGCGACATCGTGTACGCCGTGCGCGCCGTGAAGAAACGCAAGACAGAAGAGCTTCTGCACGTGTTCCCGTTCGACGTCTTCGGCGACGCCGTGGCGCAGAAGGCCGTCGCGTTCCTCTCGAACTACGACCGCTATTTCTGGGTCACCGACAAATGCGATTCCTGCGGCCTCTGCGAAAAGATCTGCCCGGCCTCCAACATCATCATGATGAACGGCATCCCCACCTGGCACGGACACTGCGAGCACTGCCTCGGCTGTCTCCAGTGGTGCCCGAAGGAGGCCATCCAGTTCCGTAAAATCACCGTGAAGCGCAAACGCTACCACCACCCCGCGATCAAGGCCGACGACATGATCCTGAAGATCTGCCGCTGAAACACAGGAGACACCGTCATGAACAACGACCTCATTCAGCTTATTATGTCGCGCACAAGCATACGCGCGTTCCTCGACAAGCCCGTTTCCGACGAGACGGTCGAAGCGCTCCTGAAGGCCGCGATGGCGGCTCCCTCGGCGAAGAACTCTCAGCCGTGGGCGTTCGTCGTCATCCGTGACCGCGCCCTGCTCGAAAAGCTCGGCGGCAGCCTGCCCAACGCGAAGATGACCGCCACCGCACCCGTCGCACTCGTGATCTGCGGCGTGCTCGACAAGGCGCTCCCCGGCGAGGCGCGCGAATATTGGATCCAGGACGCCGCCGCCGCGACCGAGAACTTCCTGCTCGCCGTTCACGCGCTTGGACTCGGCGCGGTCTGGACCGGCGTCCACCCGATCTCCGAACGCATCCGCATCATCAGGGAGGCCCTGCGTCTCCCCGAGGGCGTCGAGCCGTTCTGCCTGATCCCGTTCGGCTACCCCGCCGTCCCCGCCGCGGTGAAGGACAAATGGGATCCCTCCATCGTCCATCAGGACGTCTGGTAAGCCAACGGCATCGACCTCACTGACCGCGTCTTTTCCCATGCGGACCGCGCATCCCCGCGGCCCGCTTTTTTCGTCCCCGGTTCCCGTGCTTTTCCGCCGTCCGGCATTTGATACGGATAATATGCGCCTCATTTTTCCCGCCGCATGCGAAACAAAGGTAAACTTATGTTGTATAAAACCTAAAATATAAAAAAGATGAAATGACTTTCTTTCTTCCGTTCCGTACTTGACGCGCTTTTAGTCCGGAAAACAACTTTTTTCCATTATCCCTTTGCAATCCGCTTCACCGCAAGCTTATTTCACGAATAAAAAACGCTTTGTTTATCAAAAAGTCCATACTTTGTGTTAAATAATACATTTTCATTTTTTGAATCGCGCTGTATATTAATGAGACAAATGCCACAGGAGGTGGCATCGTTATTCAAAACAACATTAAAACTTCCGGCTTTGCCCTGCGGAATGACAAGTTTCCGTCCGGTAAGGTCAGGCTGGAACAACCCGAAGGCGGTACTATGAAAAAACAATTTCTGGCAGTCACAACGTGTCGCAAACTCTTATTTGTCGCGGACCGGATCCGCGCCACATCCGTCGGCGTATTCGGCCTGGATGGCGACTACTCCTTCGCCCAGTTCCCCATCGTGAAGTACTTCCTCGAAAACCCGGATTCCGTGCCGCAGATCAAGCGCCTCTCGGAGTATTCCGGCCTCAGCTCCGGCGCGATCTCCCAGGCGGTCGACCTGTACGTCGCCTCGAAGATCCTGGAACGCAAGATGATCCCGGAAAACCGCCGCAGCACCGGCGTCATGATGTCCCCGAAGGGCAAAGCCCAGCGCAACGCCACGATCGCCCTGCTCGAAAAGCGCTTCGGCCCGTTCGAAGCGTCCGTCGACGCGGACAAGCTCGCGAAATTCCGCGAAGTCCTTTATCTCCTCTACAAGGCCAGAACCGGTTCCGAGCACCTCGGCGCGAAGCATGCCGGCGACCTCTGCAAGCTCCCCGATGAGATCAAGCCCGTTCCCGCCGACGAGACCAAGCCGGAAGATCTGCCGTCCTGGCTGCTCCTCATCCACTTCGTCGACGCCCTGCGCTTCCCCGTGATGCACTTCCACTATGCCTCCCGCTCCGGCCGCACCACGCTCGGCAAGCTCCGCATCATGAACTACCTCTTCGCGATCCACGGCCGCAAGAACCTGCCGATGATCAAGGATTTCGCGGAACGCTTCCATCTGCCGTCCGCGGCCGTCACGCAGACCCTGAACGCGCTTTACGCCGACGGCCTGGTCAACCGCATCCCCGGCCCGAAGGATCGCCGCGTCACGCTCATCAGCCTCACGGACAAGGGCGAGCACCTCTACCGCGTCTGCACCGCCTCCTACGCGAAGTTCATGAAAGAAGTCTTCGAAAAGCTCCCGCAGGATCAGGTCGAAGCGTTCGTCTCCGTCCTCGAAGCCATGACGCAGTTCCTCGCGAAAGAGCGCTTCGTTTCCCCCTACGCCGTCACGCCGGAATCCCTCTATCCGCCCGTCTCCGAGGCCGAGCTTGACGACGAAGCCGAGGCGGAAGCCATCGAGAATACGCCGCTCGCCTGAACATAGCGGCTTGCAGGATCAACGGGCGGAGGTTCCGCTTTCATCCGTCCGTTTCCTCCGCACAGCCCGGATTTCCGCTTCCGCGGGGACCCGGGCTTATTTGTGCCCGCGTACAGGGGATCCGGCATCCTCGCCGGACACGGTTGTTTCCCGTTGCGAAAAAGGCACAAAAGCCGAACACAGAACGAACAGACGTTCGACCTGCGTCACCTTCGACCGCGCCCGAAAAAGTCACTGCATACAAAAAGACCGCAGGCGGAGATCCGTGAAGATCTCCGGACCTGCGGTCCGTTCGTTCAGGCTTGTCCGGCCTGTTTCAGCCGGCTTTCGTCTTGTTCTTACTTCTTGATGAAGCGGAAGGAGAAGCCGCCGCGGCCGATCATACGGACGGTGATGACGTCGCCGGCCTTCGCGGTGCCTTCGGCGATGTCCCAGGCGCGCGGATCGTCGGGCTTCACGTCGCCGTTGATGAAGTAATTGGAATCGACGTCCTTGCCGTCCGCGATCTTGCGGAAGGAGTAGGTGTCGCCCGCCTTGCCGGGGACGGTGAACTTGACTTCGCGCGTCTCGTTCCTGCCGTTGATGCCGCCGACGTACCAGGTGTCACCTTTGCGGCGGCCGAGGATCACGAAGTCGGCCGGTTCGCCGCCGAGGTACTTGGTGTCGTCCCAGGTGGTCGGGAGGCCGGCGATGAAGTCCTTCACCTTTTCGGGCAGCGCGCGGAACGCGGACGGGCGGTCCGCCATGTGCTGGCAGGCGGATTCGAAGACGACCGGGAGCGCGAGTTCATGCGCGTGGGAGGTGAGGTGCTTGTGCTGGGAGTTGGTGAACGCGGTGGGGGTGTAGTCCATCGGGCCGACAACGTTGCGCGTGAAGGGCAGCGTGGTGTTGTGTTCGGCGGCCGGTTCGGTCATCATCGGGTGGTTGTTGTACTGTTCCGCGCCCCAGACGCACTCCATGGACATGAGGTTGGGGTAGGTGCGGGACCATCCGCGCGGGAGCGTGGAGCCGTGGAAGTTGACCATGATCTTGTGCGGCGCGGCGTCCTTCAGGATGTCGACGTAGTACTGCATCATGCTCTGCTTGTCGCTCTCGAAGAAGTCGATCTTCACGCCCTTGACGGTCTTTTCGGTGAGCCAGGCGAATTCCTTTTCGCGGGATTCATGGGTGTTGAAACGGTCGCGCGGGCCGCCGCCGACGTAGTTGTGCTTGCCGCCGGAGTTGTACCACAGCCACACGCCGACGCCTTTTTCCTTGGCGAGTTTGAGCGCGTCGTCGATGTTGCCGCCGTTGCCCATCACGTCCCATTCCCAGTCGATCAGGACGTTCGGCCACTTCATTTCGGAGGCGAGCAGGATGTAGTCCTTCACGATCTGGAAGTCCTTGCTGCCGTGGTTGTACGCCCAGTAGACCCAGGACGCCACGCCGGGGGTGATCCAGGAGACGTCGTCCACCGCACATTCGGGCGCGAGGTCGTCGATGAGCGTGGATTCCACGATGTCGGCGAGCGTGCCGATCACGGCGCAGCGCCACGGGGATTTCCACGGGAGCGTGGTCGTCGGGTTGACCGCGCCCTGGTTCGCGCCTTCGCCGGGATCCGGATAATGCGTGGTGAAGCTCACGCCCTTGTCGTCGACGGAGGACACCAGGTAGGTGCCGCAGTAGGTGCCGTCGAACCACGTCTCGGAGAGGAGGCCCCACGTGGACTTGTCGGCGGAGTTGAAGAGCAGGGGATAGTTCCAGTTCCGGTTGGCGCCGCCGCGTCCGCCGCGTCCGCCCGGACCGCGCTGACCGCCCTGGCCGCCCTGCGGACCGCCGCGGAGCTGGTCCGCCGTGTAGGCGATGTAACGGTCTTCGTAGCTGGTCACGCGGCGCTGCATGCGGAATCCGTCGGTCAGCGGGAACACGAACGACGTGGATTCGCCCTGGAATTCGACGTCGCCGGAGCCGCCGACGCTGTAGCGGAACGCGAAGGAATCGCTGCCCGCGCGCACGATCACGCCGATCCGGTTCGCGCCTTCGCCGAAGACGAGCGTCTTTTCGTTCATGCGGACAGTGCGTTCGGAGCGTTTGCCGTTCACCGCCGTGTACTTCTCGGTCACGAGCGCGACGCTGCTGCCGGACGGGATCTGCCCCGCGAGCTTCAGCTGCGAGAAATCGTATTCCGCCTTGTTCGACTTCAGGCCGAGGCGGACCTGGAAGACTTCCGACGCGTTGCGTTCCACGCGGAGCACGTTGCCTTCGTCGAGGTACACGCGGATCGTCTTGTCCGCGTCGGGCGAGGTCAGAAAGGGATCGGCGGCGGAGCAGAGCCCGGCGGCGATGAAGACCGCGGCGCAGGAGAGAGCCGCTTTCATGGAGAGAGAAAACTTCATGGTCTGGTTTCCTATGGATGAAGGTTAAAAGTCAGGTCGAAGATTCCGTTTCACTGTAAACATAGCACAAAATGACGGTTTTTCAACAGGATAAAACGCCTTTTCAACGTTATTTTTACGTTAAAAACGCGTGATGCGCTGTCAGGTTGAAACAATCAGCCGTGAACGCGTTCCGGTAACCGGCCTGCCCGGTTCGGACGAAGCATGGTTCCGGTCTCCTTTCGAATATTGCTGAAAGTTGGAAGGTTTATTCCGGTTCGCTGAGTTTGATCAGATAGTCTTTTGCCTTATCGTCGCCCTGATCCGCGGCCAGCCGGAACCATTTCAGCGCCTCGGCCTTATTCTTTTCCACGCCATGCCCCAGAGTATAGCCGTATCCCACAAACAGTTGCCCCCACATCATGCCCTGTTCGGCGGCCTCGAGATACCACTTGAATGCCTCGGCCTCGTCTTTCTCCATCCCCTTGCCGTCATAATAAAGCATCCCGAGCTGCAGTTGCGCTTCAGGATCACCTTGTTCGGCTGCGACGCGGTACAAATCCGCCGCTTTCCGGTACCATTTGCCGGATTCATCCGAATCCGGCGGTTTGACTTTGCCCTCCCGGTACAACTCGCCCAGCTCTTTTGCGGCGCTCGCATCGCCTTGTTCTGCTGCTTTGCGAAATCCTTCGGCGGCCTTCCGATACCATTCGTCTTTGGCCTCTTTTTCTCTGTCGAGAAGTTCGTCAGCGAGGTATTTTTGCGCGAAGGGATTCCCGTTTTTCGCGGACTTGCGAAGCATTTTGAGGTCCTTTGCGTTTACGCCGTATTCGGCCTGCGCCCTGACGTGACCGTGTTTGGCAGCTTTCTCCATCCAAAACACGAAATTCCGCGCATCATATTTCACGCCGAAGGCATACAGATAGCACAGTCCGAGCCTGTATTCCGCTTCCCCGTCCTTCTGGTTCGCGGCTTCGTGGTACCATCTCACGGCTTCGCCCCAGTCTTTGGTCACGCCCTTGCCCTCCTGATAACATATCCCGAGGCGGCATTGCGCTCCGGGATGATTCAGCGCGGCGGCGGTCATGAAATGCGTTACGGCGGTCGTATAGTCCCCCGCCTCATACGCCGCCATGCCTTTTTCGTAATCCTCCTGTCCCTCGGGGGCTCCGCAGGCGGCGAAGACGGTCAGGAAAACGGCGGCGAAGAAAACGAACGTTCTGCTGACGATTCGTGACAACATGGTTCCGGTCTCCTTGGTGGTGTTTGATTCGGATCAGAAACTGTAATCCGTGTAGGTCTTTTCGTAGCAGTAATCCCGGAACATCGGATCGTAGCTCCATGCCTTAGAATCGCTTCCACTGCCGATGCCGACGGAACCCTCGCCGCGGACGAACCATCCGGTATAAACACTGTGGTTATCGACGCCGTCGCAGGCGACGGGGGACAGCGCGGAGCTGCTGCCCTTGAGACCGTCGCACCAGTTGTAGGAAACATGGCCCGGAAGGCTTTGTCCCATTTTCGCGGCTTTGATGCGTTTGTTGCCGGGGCAGAGATAGGACTCCGGGAAGCACAGCAGGTCCGCTTCGCGGAGAAGTTCGAGACTTTTGCCGCTCTCGGCATCCAGCCACTTCGGCGCTCTGGTCCTGGATGTGGTCGGATACCAGTCGTCATAGCTCATGGAATACTGAAAAAAAGCCTTGCCGATCTGGGCAAGATGACTGACGCAGTCCGCATGTCTGGCTTTTCCCGACGGCCCATCGCAACAGCTCCCCATGTTGAGCACGGTATGCAGCGTGAATGCGAGCAAGGCAGCGGTCGCGATCGCGATGAAGAGCTCGTTTCGATTGTTCATGAGAGAGTCCTTTCAAGGATGGCGAGGGAAAAGGATATGATCTCGTGATTCGGAAAACAGCGGTCACGAACACCCCCAACGACAACGAGCGGCATTCGTTTTAACTCTACTTTATCACACGTTCCGGGAAAAGTCAAGCCATGTTCTTACATAATTGAGTCTTTCGCAACGCAAAACAGGATGCTGTCGGGCAGAGAAGTCCGACTGCCAGTTCACAATGCTGATTTTAAACTGGTCGAAATCGACCGGTTAAAAGAAGTCGAGCTGTTTATTTGAGTTTGAGACGGTCAGCCTCCGCACTCATCCCCCGGATTGCGGCGTCGACTTCAGTTTTCCGTGTCAGTAAGTCGCGTCTTCGTCCATGGTTTCCAGGAGGAAGCTGACGGGGCGGAACCCGTCGTTGCAGGAGATCATGGCGGATTTCGGATTTTTCATCCAGCCGTCGTAGAAATTCTCGCCGCCGTGCGCGAGCGCGAGGACGAAAGGAGAAACGGTGTCCCAGGCGCTGTCGCAGAACCCTTCGGGGCGCGCCCAGCCGTTGCAGACGAAGACCTGCCCCAGCTTCATGCCGCAGGCGTGTTCGATCGGGTTTTCGTACTGCGCGATCAGGTCGTCGTGCCGGACGATCTTCTTGACCGTGATGCGGACTTTTTTCATGCCCGGCTTACTTCTTCACCGTGTCGGCGATGACGCCGCAGATGCGGTCGATGTCCTCGGCCTTCAGGTAGGGGTGCATCGGCAGGGCGAAGATGTCGGCGGCGCACGCCTCGGAGACGGGCATG
>JAFXUM010000029.1 GCA_017524965.1 Lentisphaeria bacterium
AAGGAATCCCGTCATGCGCAAATCGTCCTCCCGCAAGCTCGCTCTCTCCCTCTTCAGTATCGCTTTCTCCGCCTTCGCCGCCGTATCCGCGGCCGCCGAACCGGCGGACGTCCCGCTGTGGGAACCCGGGCAGGGCGGCGCGAACGCGGAAAAGACCTCGCTGCGCTGGTACGTGCCGGAGAAGCCGAACGGGACGGTCGTCGTGATCTGCCCCGGCGGCGGCTACGGGATGCTCGTGAAGGGCAACGAGGGATACGACGTGGCGAAATGGCTGAACACCTACGGCGTCACGGGCGTGGTGCTGTCCTACCGGATCAATCCGAACCGGCACCCGCTGCCGCTTCAGGACGCGGCGCACGCGATCCGCACGGTGCGCGCCGAGGGCAAGACGCGCGGCGTGGAGCCGAAGAAGGTCGGCGTGATGGGATTCTCGGCGGGCGGACACCTCGCGAGCACGATCGCGACGCATTTCGACGACGGCGACGCGAAGTCCGAAGACCCCATTGAAAAAATGTCCTCGCGCCCCGATTTCCAGGTCCTGATCTACCCGGTGATCACGATGACCGTGAAGACCGAGGGCGGCACGAAACGCAATCTGCTCGGAAGCAATCCCTCGCAGGAGCTGATCGACCTGCTGTCCAACGAAAAACAGGTCACGGACAGGACCCCGCCGGCGTTCGTGTGCCATTCCGCGAAGGACCAGCTCGTCCCGGTCGACAACAGCCGCATGTACGTCGAAGCGCTCAAGGCGCACAAGGTCCCGGTCGAGTATCTGGAGTTCACCGAGGGCGGCCACGGCTTCACCGGCTCGAAACTGCCGCTCTGGAAGATGTGGCAGGACGCATGTGCTTCGTGGATGTTCAAGCAGGGCTATATTGACGTTGACCCCGCGAAGGACAGGACGGCCGACGGGAAGGACGCGAAAGCCGCCGAACCCGAAAAGAAGTGAACCCGACTATGGAAACGGAACAGCCTAGCATCGCCGACCGTGTCCGGAAAGTCGTGGCGGAGTGCCTGAATTGGGAGGCTGGAATCGAATTCGCCATAGCCCATGAAAGAGACCGGAGCGCGAAACCGAAATCTTTCCGCTTGTACATGCCGGTAAAGCCGAGACTGCCGGAAGAAAAACGGATCATGCCGGACCAGATCACGGACGACCGCCCGTTGTATCAGGATCTTGATTCGATGTCCGTCGAAGAGCTGATTATGGCATTCGAAGACGAATTCGATCTTAGGATCCCGGACGGGGACGCCGCGGGATTTCATACCGTCGGCGATGCCATCCGGTATCTTGAGGAAAAAGCGCCGCGCGGCTGAGCGGGTGTCCCCGGCGATACCGCGCTGCCCTCCGGCCCCGATGAGGAGCCGAAGGAACAGTACAGGTCATGTCCGGGATTGATGTCTTTCCCGGTTACGCGAGCAGGCCGGTGTTGGTTTCGCCGAAGAGCTTGTCCGAAGCGGAGTCGAGGCAGGTCCCGGCGAGGACGTCCGTGTCGTACTGTCCGAGGCTCAGGCTGTCCGGCATGGCGAGGCTGTCCGCGAGAGCATCCGTCTCCGGCATGGCGAGCGCGGACGCGGTTTTCACCGAGGAGATACTCGCGACGGTCCGGTAGTAGACTTCGCCCTTCTTCGCCGCATCGTTTGCGGCCTGCATAGAGACGAAATACCTGACGTTTCCGCCGGTGGCGGCGCCGATCCCGACGCCCTCGATCAGTACGCCGTCGACGTGGTCCGTGCCGGCGAACTTGATCGTCTTCGTCGCCAGAGACTTCTTCGTCCAGGCTTTCGACGAATCGCTCCGCGTGAGGCTGTACACCGTGAACTTCGCGCTTGCCTTCTCCGTGCCGTACATGTCGATCGAGAAGGAACAGGCCCCCGCCGCATCGAACGTGATCTCGGCATAGTCGATCTCGTCGCCGAATCCGACGAAGCTGTTGTAGGTCTTTCCGTAGGCTTTCTTCTCGACTTTGACGCTGTCGCCTTCCCTGCTGACCTCCATGTCGACGGTCTTTCCGCTCCCGGAGATTGCGGTGGTTCTGAGGTCCGGATTGACGGTCTTCTTGTCCATGAGCAGCGTGTCGTTCGTGCCGAAATCGGACGCGCAGACCGTGCTTTCGACGCTCACTTTGTACCACGCCATGCCGCCGGACTTCGCATCCGTGCTCCGGGCCGAGAGGTAATACCCGGTCCCCGTTTCGCCGACGAGGCGCTTGAGCCGGAGATCGCCCGTCGAAAGTTCGCCCTTCTTCGGCGACAAGGTCAGCGATTTGATTTCTTTCCGGACCCACTTGCCGTTCTTGTTCGTGAGGCTGCAGACGGCGAACTTCACGTTTCCGGTCGCGCTGACCGTGAAGTTCAGCTTCGCGGGCTGCGTCAGCGAGAGTTTCGCGAAGTCGGCGCCGTCGCCGAATCCGACGTAGTTGTCGTAAAGCCCGCAGACCGCCTTCGTTTCGTCCACCTGGACCGAAGAGACGCCGTCCGCGATCTTGATCCCCTTTCCGTCTCCGCAGACGTCGTCGTTCAGGGTGTTCCCATCCAGCAGGTCGTTGTTCCAGCCGTCGTCGGCGTCCGCCACGCCCGCGGAGATCGAGAGCTGCTTGCCTGATTTCCCGCGGTTCAGGATCAGCGCGCCGTTGATGAGGCTCAGGGAATACTCCGCCTTGCCGAATTTCACGGACCCGCCGCCGACCGACAGGTCCTCGCTGTCGCCGGCTTCGTTTTGGAGCGTGATCGTCTGACCGAATCCCGCCGCGCCCTTCGCCAGCAGGAAGCTCTGCACGGTGTTGGACGCCGATTTCGCCACGGAGACCGCGTAATACCCGTTGCCGGAGTTCCAGTCCTTGATCGACGACAGGGCGTTGATGCGGACGGGCGCGCCGCCGCCCAGCTTGGCGCCTGTCCCGATGTCGAATACGATCATCCCCTTCTGGGCCAGCGTTGCGGCCGCGCCGTCTTTCAGGATGATCTGCCCTGAAAGCTTCGTTCCGGCACGGATTGTCATGCTGCCGCCTTTGCGGACTTCCGTGCGGCCCGCCAGGGTGGCGGAAGAAACGGTCATGCTGCCGCCCTTCGCGATATCGACGCCGGATGCGACGCCGTCGTCGATGACCTGAAGAAAGCCTCCGTTGCCTGCCTCCGTCCTGCATGCCATTCCGCCGGAGGACACGACCATGATGCCGTCCTTCTGGATTTGAGTGCCGCTCGCCAGCCCTTTGTATTCGACGTGAAGCTCCCCGTCGTTTTTCAACTTCGTCGCGTTCGCGATGCCGCCGGACGACACGTAAGCCCACGCGTCGTTGTCGACCGTCAGGGCGTCCGTCACGCCGCCGGAGTGGATATACACCCTGCCGGTCCCGGTCGCGGTATAGCCGGCGGGCTTGCCGCCGGACATCACGTACATCGAGGCGTTGTCCCCGATCTTGCGGTCGGCGGGGCCGGTCCGGTCGACGAACGCGCCGTTCGAGCCGTAGTAGATGCCGGAATACTTGCTGACGAAAGTCACGGTCGCGCCGGGCGCGGCCTGGACGATGCCTTTGCCGGGTGTCCAGTCGATCTTAGTCGCGGTGCCGCCGGTGTAGACAGACATGACGGCGTTGCGCTCGATCCTCGCCGAATTCACCTTGCCGCCGGACATCACGTTCATGCGGCCGCCGAATTCGAGCGCGGCCTGTTTAGCGGCGCCGCCGGAGTTGACATACATGGTCCCGCCGGAAAGGACCGAGGGACGGTAAACGGAACCGCCGTCGACATACGCGATGCCGCCGGATGCGACGAGTGTAAACGAGTCCGCCTTGCCGGAGAGATACAGTCTTCCGTTTGCGCCGACCGTGGTCTCGGCGATCCACCCGCCGGGCAGGACGTCCATCGACCCGCCGACGAGGTCGCCCGACCTCGCGGAGCCTCCCGATTCCACGGTTACGTTTCTTATGACGCGGGGATCCTTGTTGCCGTAGCCGAGAAGCTGTCCGCCCTTCTGCACCGTGATCCCGTCCGCCGTGCCGGCGCTGCCGTAGACGTACATCCGGCCGCCTTTTTGAATCGTGGCGCCGCTTGCCGTGCCGCCGTCGTAAACGAGCAGCTGGCAGTTTTTGCCGATGGTGGTGTCCAAAGCGGTTCCTCCGCTGAAGACTTCCATTCCCTGATCGATCAGCGTAAGCCCGGAACTTGTTTCGCCGTTTGGGACAACGTAGTATGTCATAGCTCGGTCGCCTTTCGTGTTGTGTGTATGTGTTATGTTGATTTGAGTTCAAAAATGGGGGATGAGAAATCGTTTCCTGTAATATAAGTTCACCCGCGCGAAAAAACAAGCATAAAAAACGGAAAATCCGGGAAAATCGGAAACCCTTCAAAGATGTTCCGGACGCGATTCAAAACATTGCGCCTCACCGCCATTGAACTGGTGATGAGGCGCGGATTGTGTTTGTGGTTTGTGTTTTACAGCGAGGCCAGGAGGCCGGCGCCGGTTTCGCCGAGGAGTTTGTCCGAAGCGGAGTCGAGGCAAGTTCCCGCGAGGACATCGGTGTCGTACTGTCCGAAGCTCAGGCTGTCCGGCATAGTGAGTGCCGAGGCGAGCGCATCTGTCTCCGGCATGGCGAGCGCCGAGGAGATGCCCTTCGAAGCGATTTCATACGAGACGTTGTAGTACGTCCGCGGATCGACCGTCGTCTTCTTGATGTTCGTGGCCTTCACCGAGACGTAGTAGGAAACGCCGTCCCCGACTTCGAGCGTGACGGGCTTTTTCGACGACACGGCGTCGCCGCCGGACTTGTACTTGACCGTCTGGAGCGACTTCTTCGTGTACTTGCCGTCCTTCTCCGTGACCTTGATGATCTCCAGCGTGGCGTCGTTGGTCGCGTCGAGCGTGAACGTCACGTCCGAGGTCTCTCTCAGCGTGAGTTTCGCGAAGTCGGTCTCGTCGCCGAATCCCACGAACCCGCCGTACGAATTGCCGTCGTAAGTGAACGTCGCATAGTTGCTGCCGGACTTGTTGTTGCCCGCCTTGTCGAGGTGGACGGCTCCGCTTCCGGCAAGTTTATTGTCGTAGAAATACGCCTCGTTTTCGTTCAGCGTCTTCCCGTCGAGCAGAACGTTGTTCCAGCCGTCGTCGCCGTCCGTGTAGAACTCGCTGTCCGCAATCTGCACGCTGTAGCCGGTGCTCTTCTTCACGTTGGTGGACTCCACCTTGAAGAAGTAGTCGCCCGCCGCGAGACGGAGCGAGTCCAGCGATTTGGGCTGCCCGGCCTTCACCGTCACGGACTTGACCGTGACCTGGGAATACGTCGTGACACCTTTCTTCGACGTGGTCTCCTTCAGCCTGCAGACGGAGAGTTTCAGCGGGCCGTCCTGCGCGCTCACCGACAGGCTCAGTTCCGCCGCGCTTGCGAGCGTGAACTTCTTGCAGTCCACCTTGTCGCCGAAGCCGGCCCATTCGCCCGAAATCGGATACAGGGTCCCGTCCGTTATCACGCCGAGGTCGCCGACCGCTCCGGCGTAGCCTTTCTCCTTCATGTCGCCCCAGTCGTCGCTGTTGTCGCCCAGCGGATAGAACACGCTGCCCTTGTCGCCTCCGTTCAGCGTCACGTTGTAGTACGCCTCCGAGACGTCTTTCCGCTTGTCCGCATACTGCATGGAGACATAGTACGCGCCGCTCACCGAGAGCGAAAGCAGCTTCGGGGAATCGGCGGTGAACACGCCGTCCTTATTCTTGTCCGCCAGCTTCAGCGTCTGGAGTTTCTTCAGCGTGTACTTGCCCTTCTTTTCCGTGAGGCTGTACACCGTGAATGTCGCCGCAGCCGTCGCCTCGGCGTGGAAACTCAGCTCCGCGCCGTGCTCCAGCACGATCTTCGCGTAGTCGAGCTTGTAATTGTCATCCAGCACGGAGGTGGAATTCCCGACGTGGTTGTGATAACCGCCCTCGTCGACCGTTCCGGTCTTGTCGAGGCGGATCTCCTGCCCGGCCGCGGTCAGGACCGTCCCGTAGGCGTTCCTGATCTTTTCGTTGACGTCTTTCGTGTCCGTCAGCAAGGTGTTGTTGTAAGGCTCCTCCGGACCATTTTCCGGCGTGGACGCTTCGATGTTCGTCACGTTGTAGCCCTGAACGGTTCCGTTTTCGCTCGTATCGGTCGCCCGGAAGCTGACGTACACGTTTTCGGTCACGGTGACGGGGCCAGTGTACGACTTCCATACGCCTTCGCTGTCGATCATGTACTCCTTCGTCGCCACGGCCACATCGTCGTCGAAGACGGCAGTCAGGGTCACGGATTTCGCCGGCTTCGTGGTGCTCGGCGTGATCGTGATGGTCGGCGGCGTGATGTCCGGCGTGGTCGTTTCGATGTTCGTCACCTTGTATTGAGCCGTGGCGTCGTTTCCGGCGGTGTCGACCGCTTTGAAGTAGACGGTGGTGTTTTCGGTCACGGTCACGCCCGTCGAGTAGTCGGTCCACGCGCCGCTGCCGATCCTGTATTGTTTCGACGCGAGCTTCACGTTGTCCGCGAAGTTCGCCGTCACGGTCACGGACGTCGCCGGAGCCGTCGTGCTGGGCGTGATGTTCGTGATCGTCGGCGCGACCTTGTCGATGTTGCCGATCGTGATGCTGACGATCTCGGATTCGTTGCCCGCCATGTCAATCGCCTTGAAGGAAAGCGTACCGTTCTCCTCCATGCTCACGCCCGCGATGTAGTCGGTCCACACGCCATCGCCGATCCGGTACTGTCCAAACGCGATCCCGGCGTTGTCCTCGAAGTCCGCCGTCACGGTCACGTTCTGGTTCGTCGGCGCGGTGATGTCCGCCGCGACGTTCGTGACAGTCGGCTTTTCCTTGTCGATGTTCGTTACCTCGTATTGCGCCTCGGTCGAATTGCCCGCCGCGTCGGTCGCCTTGAAATGGACGGTCGCGTTTTCGGTCACGGTCACGCCCGTGGCGTAATCGGTCCATGCGCCGCTGCCGATCCGGTACTGCGTGGAAGCGAGCTTCACGTTGTCCGCGAACTCCGCCGTCACGGTCACGTTCGAGGTCGTCGGATCGGTGATGTCCGCCGCGATGTTCAGGATCGTCGGCGCTTCGTTGTCCGCGATGGTCACGGTCAGGGGATAGGCGGGGGAACCGCCGATGTTCAGGGTGTAGTCCACGCCGTTGATGTTCACGGCCGATCCGGCCGCGAGCGTGCCGAGCTCCTTGCCGGACGTGTTCTGCACGGTGATGACGCCATTGAACACGTAGGCGTCGTCCAGCAGTCCGTACGTGCCGTACGCCTGCTCGTCGCCGACCGTGAGCGTGCACGGGAATTCCTCGTCCGATTCGAGGGTCGTTTCCGTGAAGAGGTACGCCGGGGCGTTGTCCGGGGTGAAGCCGGAGATGTCGAAGTCGATCGTGCCGCCGTACACGTTGACGATGTTGGCGCCGTACACGACGCCCGTCAGGATGCCGCCCGCGCTGACCTTGATGTTGTTCACTTCGCCGCCGGACTCCACGGCCAGGATGCCGCCCTCGCTCACATGCACGCTCTGCGCGCTGCCGCCGGCGAAAACGTTCATTTCGCCGCCCTCCAGCAGGGTCACGGAGGAGACGTTCGCGCCGTTCATGGCGTCGAGCGTCGCCGAGAAGAGTCTCGCGCCCAGGACGTCGCCGCCCTCGGCGATCACGTGTCCGCCCTCGGACGCACGCAGCCCTTCCACATGTCCGCCGGCGCTGACGAAGAGCATGCCGCCGTTCTTCACGATCGTGTTGCTGGCGACCGTGTTCCCCTTCGACATCCCGAACGCCCAGCCGTCGCTTTCGATATGCCCCTCGCCGCCGTTGATCACGAAGCTCTCCGCGGTGGTGTCGGATCCGATGTACGCCACGCCGCCCTGGTTGACGGTGAGCCCCTTGATTTTGCGCGCCTCGACCGCCATGAAGATGCCGCCCAGGTTCACCATGGTGTTGATCGCGTTGCCGTCGGACTGGACGTTGAGGATGCCGCCGGCGTTCACGTTCACGCCGAGCGCGGATATCCCGGACGTGATGTCCTTCTGCGTTCCCGTCACGTCGCCCGTGAAGATGTTGTCGGAGCCGCTCTCCGCCACGACCGTCACGAACAGGCTTGCGTCGTTCAGCTGCAGCGTGTACTTCTTCCCGCCGTACGAGAACGAGTTCGATTTCGCGTCGACCGTGAGCGTGCCGATGTCGGTCCCGACGGGGTTCCGCACCGTGATCTCGGTCTTGCTGCCGAATCCGGACGCGCCCTCCGCGAGCTTGTATGCCCCGTTGCTCTGGGATCCGTTCACCGTCAGCGTGTACATCGGCGTCCCCTGCACGATCGACAGGTTGTTCACCAGCGCCGCGGACGTGGGCGACGTGTGCGTCAGGTCGAAGTCGATGACGGCCTCGTCTTCCGCGGACACGACCGCGCCGTCCAAGAACGTCATTCTCCCCGTCAGAACGCCAAGTCTGTTGGTGTCCCAGTTGGCACCGAAGAAGAGCATGCCGCCGGAACTGACCGTGACCGAATTCGCCGTGCCGCCGGAGGAGACAACCATGCAACCGCCATCTTTGACTATGGTGCTTTCCGCCAGACCGCCCCACAAATGGATATCGCCGCCGTTGAGCGTGGTATTGACCGCCGTGCCGCCGGAGACGATCCGAAGTTCGCCGCTGGCGTTGACCGTGGTTTTGCTTGTCTTGCCGCCGGAGCAGAGAATGAATTGACCGTGGTTGAGCGTGAAATTGGAGGTGACGCCATCCTTGATCTCGAATGCGGAACCAGCGTATGTCCCCTTGGCATAGGTGCGGGATTCGAGAACAAACCCCAAATAAGCGTCGGCATCAGCCTCAATCTCTGTCGCAGAACCGCCGATTTGGATGAACAGCTGGCCGCCGCTATTGACCGTGGTTTTGGTTGCCGTGGCGCCGGACCAGATGTCGAGAATTCCATCGGAATTGACCGTGGTATTGGTCGCCGTACCACTGATACTGATAGTGAGTTCGGCGTAGTGTTTGTCTCCATTGATCGTGGTGTTGTTCACCATGCCTCCAGCGCCGACCCACATGCTACCGTCTGCCTTGATCGTGGTGTTGTCCGCTGTGCCGCCGGAGGAGACTTCGAGATAGCCGTAATCGTTGATCGTGGTATTGGTTGCCGTACCGCCGGCGGCGACAACGAGTTTGCCTTTGAAAGAGTAGTTGTCTCCGTTGACCATGGTGTTGTCCGCCGTGCCGCCGGAGGAGACCCACATGGAACCGCCGGAATTGACTGTGGTGTTTCTCGCCACGCCATTGGAAGAGACGTACATTCTGCCGCCGGAATTGACCGTGGCGCTGTTCGCCACGCCGCTGGAGCAAACAGCGCAAAATCCGTTGACCGTGGCCTTGTCCGCCGTGCCGCCGGAGGAGACCCACATGGAACCGCCGCTGTTGACCGTGGTGTTGTCCGCGGTGCCGCCGTCTTCGACATAGAGATAGCCAAAATTGTTGACCGTGGTGTTGTCCGCGGTGCCGCCGTTGGAGACATAGAGAGCGCAGCCGTAGTTGATCGCATAATTGGCAACTGAGCCATCCTTGATCTCGAATGCGGAACCCGCGGATGCTCCCGCGATATAAGTGTCGGGGGCGACCTCAAACGTCAGATAAGCGCCTTCAACAGCCGTAATCTCCGTCGCCGTGCCGCCGCTTTGGAGCCAGAGATAGCCGCCGGAGTTGACCGTGGTGTTGTCCGCCGTGCCGCCGGAGAATACCCATAGACCGCCCCCGTCGTTGAGCGTGGTGTTGGTCACCGTACCGCCGGCGGAAGCAACGAAATATCCGTTTTTGAGGTCTTTTCCATTGACCGTGGTATTGTCTGCCGTGCCGCCGGAGAAGACAATGAGCCAACCGCCTTCGTTGACCGTGGTGTTGTCCGCCGTGCCGCCGTCTTCGACATAGAGATGGCCCCAGTAGTTGACCGTTGTGTTGTACGCCGTGCCGCCGTTGTAGACGCGCATGGTGTCCTTGTCGTTCAGGGTGAATCCGTTGCTTGTCTCGCCGTTCAAGACATTGTAGTAGGCCATAGCTCGATCGCCTTTCGTGTTGTGTGTATGTTTTATGTTGCTTTGAGCTCAAAAGCCGGAAAAATCGAAATGATTTCAGGTAATATAATCTCCCCTCGCGCGAAAAACAAATCTAAAAAGCGGAAAACCGGAAAAAACTGAAAAGCGTCTGCCTTTTTGCACGGACGGCATGATCGCAGGGCGGCGCCGCCGGAAAACGAGCGTGAAGGTACAGGAATCCCGAAGCGCCTTTGAGAAGACAGTTAGCAAATTGAATGGGGAAAAACGGGGAAGAAATGGGGAAAAATGCTCGATTTCGAGCTGAAAAGTGGTGCCGACGAAAGGACTTGAACCTTCACCCTCGTGAAAGGACTGCGACCTGAACGCAGCGCGTCTGCCATTCCGCCACGTCGGCAACCGAAAGCCCGGATATTGCCCGGAGTAAATACTATAACGCCTTTCCGGCGGAAAATCAAGCACAAAAACAAAAAAAATCCGTTTTTTTTCCTCTTTTCGGTTGATGTTTCTTTTTTTGGAGTTATATTTAGAGTGTGTTTTCGTAAACAAAAACAAGAAGAAGGCAATGGAAAACAAAATATGGAGATGTTCTTCCGACGGTAAAGAAAACGTTGTCGACAGATTGATGAAGGAGTCAGGCGTGATGCGCTCCGTGGCGCTGTACCTGGCTTCCCGGGGCATCACTCCCGAGACGCTCGGCCGCTACCTGAACGCGACCTTCGCGGACCTGAGTGATCCTTTCCGGTTTGCCGGCATAGAAATTGCCGTCCAGCGGCTTTGGCAGGCGATCCGTAATCGTGAACGCATCCTCATTCACGGGGACTACGATACGGACGGCATCACGGCCACGGCGCTGCTGTCGTGGGTCCTCGAACGCAACGGGGGCCTGGTCACATCGTTCCTGCCGCACCGGTTCGACGACGGGTACGGATTCACGCCCGATTCCCTGCTGAAGGCGCTGGAGACGGTGCCCGGCGGGAAGTGCGGCGTGCTCGTCACGGTCGACTGCGGGATCAACAGCGCGGAAGCCGTGCGGAAGGCCCGCGAACTCGGCATCGACGTCATCATCACGGACCACCACGAGCCCGCGGAGGAGGATCTTCCCGAGGCGCTCGCTACAATCAATCCGAAGCTCGATCCGGTCGGCCTGGACGATCTGCTGCACCTGGCGGGCGTCGGCGTGGCGTTCAAGCTGTCCCATGCGTTCGTGATCTACGGCCGCGCCCACAACGAGGGCGGCTACACGACCGATATGCAGGAGGTGCTGGACTACGTCGCGCTCGGCACCGTGGCGGACATCGTGCCGCTGCTGGGCGAGAACCGCATCCTCGTGAAATACGGCATGGAGATGCTGAAGAAGCAGCTCCGGCCCGGCGTCAACGCGCTGATCCAGCACGCGAAAGTCGAGTCGAACATCCAGCCGTCCGACATCACGTTCAAGCTCGCGCCGCGCCTCAACGCCGCCGGCCGCCTCGGCAACGCCTCGTCCGCGCTCGCCCTCATGACCGCCGACAACATCGTGGACGCCTACGAATACGCCGCCAAGCTCGACGAGTTCAACTAGCGCCGCCAGGCGAAG
>JAFXUM010000245.1 GCA_017524965.1 Lentisphaeria bacterium
ATCCCGCGCCAGGCGGTCCGAGAGAATACGAAGGTGAAGGGCACGAATTACCGCGCGCAGGACATCGTGAACATGCGCAGCACCTGCCCGTGGAATCAGGACATGTACGGCGTTGACATGAGCAAGCCCGGCGCGCAGGAATATTATGATTCCGTGTTCGAGCAGTTCGCCGAGTGGGGCCTTGACTTCATCAAGATCGACGACCTCTCCCGTCCGTACGCCACCGCCGAGATCGAAGGCATCCGCAAGGCGATCGACAAATGCGGCCGCCCGATCATCCTCAGCCTCTCCCCCGGCGACACCCCGATCCAGAACGGCGAACACGCCGACCGCCACGCCAATATGTGGCGCGTTTCCGACGACTTCTGGGACCGCTGGGAGCCCCTCCGCGGCATGTTCGGGCGTCTGCACCGCTGGGAACCCTACCGCATCAGGGGCTCCTGGCCGGACGCCGACATGCTTCCGTTCGGCATCATCGAGTTCACGCGTCCGACCAATTTCACGCACGACGAACAGCGCCTGTGCTTCACCCTGTGGTCGATCGCGCGGTCCCCGCTCATCCTCGGCGCGGACATGACCAAGCTCGACGACTGGACGCTGAAGCTCCTCACCAATAAAGAAGTGATCGAGATCAACCAGAACAGCGAGAACAACCGCCAGCTCATGCAGGACGGCGACCTGATCGTCTGGACCGCCGACGTCCCCGGCAGCAAGGACAAGTATCTCGCGTTCTTCAACACCGGCACGTCCGAGTACAACAAGTATGACCGCCGGAAAGCCCTCGCCGAAAGCCCCGGCGTCGGCCTGCAGGGCGTCCCGGAGGCCGAGATCACCGCGGACATCAAAGGCTCGAAGATCCTCGCGCTCGCCGTCGTCGACAACGGCTACGGCTCCAGCTACAGCCATTCCGCCTGGATCCAGCCCGAGATCTCCGGTCCCGCCGGCACGAAGAAGCTCGTCGACATGCAGTGGTCCTCCGCGCACGCCGGATGGGGCGCGGTCCGCAACGGCCTCACCAGCGACGGCCAGGCGATCGACGGCATCGGCACGCACGCGCTCTCCCTCATCGTCTACAAGCTCCCGGAAGGCTACGACACCTTCAAGTCCAAGGTCAGGCTCGTCGACAACAGCGATTCCCGCAACCGCCTGAAATTCCTCGTCCTCGACGAAAAGGCGTTCGAGCAGCCCTCGCCCGAGACCAGCGACATCAAGGTCGACCTCGCCGAACTCGGATTCTCCGGCAAGGTCGCCGTCCGCGACCTCTGGGAAGGCAAGGAAGTCGGCGCCGCCGAGGGCGCCTTCACCTGCGAAAAGCTCCCCTGCCACGCCACGAAGCTCTACCGCCTCTCCCCCGCGAAGTGACCCACATTCTCACCTGAGGAACCCCTGTTTATGAAACCGACCGCAAAGACCGCCCTCCTCGCCGGAATGGCGCTCGCGTCCTCGGCGCTTCTCGCCGGGAACCCGATCCTCACCGACGTTTTCACCGCCGACCCCGCCCCGCTCGTGGACGGCGACACCGTCTACCTCTACACCACGCACGACGAGGCTCCGCCGCGCCAGTGGCTCGTCATGAACGACTGGCTCTGCTATTCCTCGAAGGACATGAAGACCTGGACTCCGCACGGACCCGTCGCCAGTAAGGACACGTTCGACTGGGGCACGCACGACGCCTGGGCCGCCCAGACGATCAAGAAGGACGGCAAATACTGGCTCTACGTCACGCTCTGCGGCAAGGACCGGTACAGCGGACGCGCCATCGGCGTCGCCGTCTCCGACAAGCCCGAAGGCCCCTTCAAGGACGCCATCGGAAAGCCGCTCGTGTGGGACAGCATGACGCCCGGCCCGGTCGGCTGGGACGACATGGACCCGACCGTCTTCCTCGACGATGACGGCACGCCGTGGCTCGCGTGGGGACACACCATGCTCTACGTCGCGAAGCTGAAGCCGAACATGACCGAGCTTGACGGCGAGATCAGAATGATGCGCCTGCCGAACTACACCGAGGGCCCGTGGCTCTTCAAGCGCAACGGCGTCTACTACATGATCTACGTCTCGCACATCCTGAACGGATTCCACGAAATGGCGTCCTACGCCACCGCGACCAGCATGGAAGGCCCGTGGACGCCGCGCGGGCTCATGTGCCGCGACACGAAGAACTCCGACTGTATCCACCCCGGCGTCGCCGAATTCAAGGGCAACTGGTATTTCTTCTACCTCAACGGCGCGCTCACGCTCGCGAACGGCGAAAAGGGTGACGCCCAGCACCGCAGCGTCTGTCTCGATTACATGTACTTCAACCCGGACGGCACGATCCAGATGATCGAGCAGACTGACAAGGGCACCGAGGCCCCGCCGAAGACCGCCGAACAGATCGCCGCCGCCGTCCCGAAGGGCGAGATCAAAAAACTCGAGCCGTTCCCGAAGGTTTATGCCTACGGAGTCAATCCCACGCCGAAACTCCGTACTGTGACAGAGATGAACGAGCTGACCTGGACCGGACGCGCAAACACAAGGGGCGGCCTGCCGGTCATGTCGACCATGAAGACACCGTTCCGCGACTGCACCGCGCGCACCGGATTTTACGAGAACGGCGGCTGCGAGACCATCGGGCAGACCTTCGTCGCCCCGAGCAATATGATGCTCCACACCATCGAACTTTACGTTGGCGACGGCGAGATCACCCGTGAACAACCGCAACATGCGATCAAGATCGCGCTCTACGACATCACCGGCACCGATCCGAACGCAGACACCTATACCGTCGGCGAAAACCTCTTCAAATCCGTCGACGGACGCGAACCGTATTTCGTCTACACGCCGCAGGGACCGGACAAACTGCTGATCAATCTGGGCACGAACGACGGGCATGGCGCCGATAAGGTCCAGTTGAAAGAAGGGCACACCTACGTCTTCGAACTTCAGGCGCCGCGCAGGACGTTCCCGATCAGCTGGTTCCGTTCCGAAAAGGACCTCTATCCCCAGGGCGCGGCATACCGCAACCGTCGCAAGATCACGAACCGTGAACGCCGTTCCGGCGATTTCGCATTCGCGATCTATCCATATAAAGGATGATCCGCCCCGCCCCCGGGGTATTCGGAACATGACACCCACACGGCACGCATCCCTCGGATTCAGCGCGGGATGCGTATCGTTTCGCATGACGGCTCATATCCGGCGGTCCGATCCCGTTTCAGGCCGCATGACGGCGCATATTTTGCCGGTTCCGCTTGATAATTTCCGGCGCGGTGCTATATTTTAGCACGAAACAAACGATCACCCGAAAGCACCTCGATGAAACCGAACCCGCTCCCTTCCGGTCTTCTCCGCTCCAAACGCTGGGAATGGCATATCCCGTCCGAAAGAACCGCCGACACGGTCCGCAGTCTGGTCCTCTCCGCGCCGCACCTCGTGAAAAGCACGCCCGTCCGCGCGGTGTATCACTGCGGCGATTATTTCCTGAAATTCGAGCGTGCGACCGGATGGATGACGTCGTTCCGGAACTGGCTGCATCCGAAGGCGCGCGCGGAGTACGAAACCGGGCTGGATCTCGCGGCGGCCGGGGTCCCCGCGGTGGAGTGCCTCGGCTGGGGCAGACACGGCGGCACGAACGTGCTGATCACGCGCGCCATCCCCGGCGTCATGACCGTGGAGCAGTTCTTCTACGACCGCATCGTGTACGGCGGGGGCGATCCCGGCGAGCTCCTCGCGGAGATCACGGCGTTCATGCGGAAATTCTTCGACGCCGGTTTCTACCACGGCGACCTGCATTTCGGCAACATCCTGTACCATCCCGCGACGCACGCGCTCGCGTGGGTCGACCTGATCGCGATCGGGCATCCCGGCAGCATCGAGCCC
>JAFXUM010000246.1 GCA_017524965.1 Lentisphaeria bacterium
GTACGGGCTCCAGATGCTCCTTTGGGCGTTCCTCGCCCTGATCGCGCTCTGGCGCCGCCCGAAACGCATTTATGCCGCATTCCTGCCCCTGCTGTTCCTCGTCGGATCGTGGATGATGACGTCGCCGCAGGCGCGGTTCCTGATCCCCGCGCTGGCGTTCCTCGCCCTGATCATACGCGACACGTTCCCGGTCATCCGCGGACGCGCCGGACGCATTGTCCTGTGGGCCGTCGCGGCGTTTTCCGTCTTTTCCTTCCCGCCGCCCGTGATCTCCTCCTACGGCGCGAATCTGCGCGCGACGGCTTCCGGCGGCGACGGACGGCGCGACGTCCTGTACGGACGCACCGGGGACAGCATGCTGCCCGCCGTGGACATCCTGCGCGATCTCCTCGCCCAAAACGGCGGCAAATGCCTTCTGGTCCTGGAGGAGCGCACGCTGTATTTCCCGCGCGGATGCGAGATCGGCACGCCTTTTTTCCAGGACAAGTATTTCCCCGGCGGCAGGATCCCGGACGCCGACGGCCTGCTGAAACTGCTCGACGACGGCGGATTCGCCTGTCTGTATATCCGGCCGCCGGACCGCAATCCCGATTACCTGCCGCAGGCCGCCGAACTCTGGACGGATGACATGGCGGCATCGCTGGATGCTCTGGTGAAACGCGGCGCTCTCCGGCGCGAGCCGATGCCCGGCGGCGCGGAGCTGTTCATGCGCATCCGCCGCTGAATCATCTCCTTTTCCCTGAAAACTCCGTCAGGTCGGATGGGAACTTTTCGCACACTTGCAGGAACGTCCCAGTCCGACGGGATGCTTCGCGCCGACGCCGGTGCGTTTCCCCTTCAGGCGGGCGCGGATTTCGTACATGTAGTAGAGCAGCAGCATCACGCCTGTGATCGTCCAGGTGATACCGGAGGCGAAGCACGCGCCTGTGTATCCGAACCATTTCGCCAGATAGACGGCGGTGAAGATGCGGCTGAGCGTCTCCATGGCTCCGCCGAGCAGCGGCACCAGCGAACACCCCATGCCCTGCAGCGTGTTGCGGAAGATCAGGATCATGCCGAGCGAGATGTACGCGGGCGCGACCGTGAAAATGTACTGGCGCCCGGCTTTCAGGATCTCCGGCGACGCCTCCACGTCCAGGAACATCCGCAGCAGCTGCGCGCTGAAGACCATCATCAGGACCGATCCGGCGACCGAGATGACCGCCGTGATCAGCCATCCGCTTCGCACACCGACCAGGATGCGCCGGTAGTTGTTCGCGCCGCTGTTCTGCGCCGTGTATGCCGCCAGCGTCGTGCCGATCGCGAAGAACGGGATGCAGATCAGTCCCTCGAGACGGCCCGCGGCGGTCGTCGCCGCCACCGTGCCGGGTCCGAACCGGTTGAACGCGCTTTGCAGGATCACGCACCCGAGCCCGGTCACGGAGAACTGGAGCGACATCGGCACCGCCACGCGAAGGTGTTCCCAGTAGAACCGCCAGTCGGCGCGCCAGTCGGACCTTCCCGCGGGCAGGAGTTCCGGGAATTTCTTCAGGATGATCCAGAGACAGATCACGCCGGAAATGAACTGCGACGTGATCGTCGCGTACGCCGCGCCCGCCACGCCCATGTCGAATTTGCAGACCAGGAGCAGGTCGAGCCCGGCGTTCAGGAACGAGGAGAACACGATCACGTAGAGCGGGCGTTTGCTGTCGCCCAGCGAACGCATCAGAAACGACATCAGCAGGTAGAAGGTCATGCACGGGGTGCCCGCCACGATGATCCGCAGATATTTCAGGGAATCCGCCCGGATCTCGGCGGGCGTGTTCATCGCCTCCAGGATCGGCTCCAGAAACGCCAGAAACACCAGCGTGACCGCCGCCACCAGCGCGGAACACAGCACCGCGGACGCGCAGAACGAACGCCGCACGCCGGACGCGTCTTTCGCGCCGAACCGCTGCCCCGTGATGATCGTGAACCCGGCGGGAAGCCCCCAGAAGAACCCGAGCAGCATGAAGATGACCGAACCGGCGTTGCCGACCGCGGCGAGCTTCTCCGGTCCGCACCAGCGGCCCACGACCATCGAGTCGACCATGCTGTACAGCTGGTTGCACGCGTTTCCGATCGCCAGCGGGATCGAAAAGAGCAGAATGATTTTCAGGGGATTCCCCTTCGTCAGATCTTTGGCCATGAACAGCCCCCTCTCAGTGCTTTGGAAAAATGAGAAACAATAATATATCTCCGTTTTCCGCTTTTTTCAACCGGAAACGCCGTCCGGTATGCAAAAGTCCCGCGCCAGATCCCGTTCCCGTGAACATCAGGAGAGCTCGGCGGACGGAAAAGTCCCGCCGTGTCCGGTCCGGGCGGGCGGGACCCGGTTTCCGGGAAAGGACGTTTTTTCACGGTCCGGCCCGTCTTCCGTTCCATTTTTGTCCGAAACCCCGGTTTTCCTCTTGATTTTTGCGTTCTTCGGCGTATATTTACTGAATAATGTTTTTTTCATCACTTTTTCGGAGCAGAAAGTTTTTACCATGAGGACGGCTCACATCATCCGGCGCTTCGCCTTTTCGGAATGGGGCGGCACGGAAAGCGTGGTCTGGAATACCGCGCGCACCCTGCAGAAGAAGGGCAATCCGTCCGAGATTTTCGCCACCCGTGCGCTTTCGCCTGTTCAGGACGAGGTCAAAAACGAGATCCGGATTCATCGTTTCGACTACAAGTATCCGTATTTTCCTCTCTCGAAGGAAAAGATCCGCATCCTGGACAAAAAAGGCGGGAATCCGGTCGTGCCCGGTCTCCGGAAAGCGCTGAAAAATGGTGAATTCGACATCCTCCACTGCCACACCATGGGACGCATGGCCGCGGAAACCCGTGCCGCCGCCAAACGGCTGCATGTCCCGTACGTCATGACGCTCCACGGCGGATATTTCGACGTGCCGCCGGCGGAGATCAAACAGATGGTGAAGCCGCTGAAAGGGACGTTTCCCTACGGCAATATCAGGGACCGTCTGCTCGGACGCCGGATCGACGCCCTGAAGCTTGCGAACGGCATCGTGTGCGTCGGCGAGAACGAGCTTCAGCCCGCGAAGGACCATTTTCCCGGCAAGCTCATCA
>JAFXUM010000247.1 GCA_017524965.1 Lentisphaeria bacterium
CATCAAACTGGTATCGAAATCGTGGGTCGATGGTTTCTACACACGTCCCCGCACCGACCACGACGAGCTTAAGAAGCATGCCGAAGGCCTCATCGTATGCTCAGCATGCCTCGCCGGTGAAGTGCCGCGGTTCATCCTCAACGGCGACATCGAAGAGGCAGAGCGGCGCATCGAATGGTACAGGAGCGTCTTTGGCGAGGATTACTACCTCGAGATTCAACGTCACGAGGTTCGTGATCCAAACCAACGCGCCAACCGCGAAACATTCCCGTTACAGCAGCAGGCTAATGCCGTGATTCTGGAGCTGGCCAAAAAACACGGCGTTAAAGTGGTGTGCACCAACGATGTACACTTCGTAGACGAGGACAATGCCGAAGCTCACGACCGTCTAATCTGTCTCGGCACCAACCGCGACCTCGACGATCCGAAGCGCATGCTCTATACCAAGCAGGAATGGTTCAAGACCACGTCAGAGATGAATGCCATCTTCGCCGATGTGCCCGAGGCGCTCGACAACACACTTGTCTACATGTATTATTTCGGCGGCGACGGCTCCGCGATCCCGTACGGACGCAGCCTCGCCTACCGGTTCGCCGAGGCGGCGTTCTGGGCGGCATACGCCTACGCGGACGCCGGCGGGATCGAACCCGGCGTCCTGAAGGGACTCTTCCTGCGGAACATGCGGAAATGGCTCAGCCGTCCGATCTTCGACACGAGCGGCGTCCTTACGGTCGGCTACGCGTACCCGAACATGAGCATGGCGGAGAGCTACAACGGATTCGGCTCCGTCTACTGGGGCATGAAGTCGTTCCTTGTGCTTGCGCTCCCCGAAGACCATCCGTTCTGGGCCGCCGAAGAACTCCCGATGCCGGAGCTCCCCGCCTCGCGCCGCATGGACGGTCCGCACTTCATCGCCCAGCGCGACGGCGCGCACTGCGTGTTCTTCGCCGCCGGGCAGAAGCCGCGCATGCAGCATACGCACGGCCAGGCGAAATACGAGAAGTTCGCCTACTCCAACCTGTACGGATTCGGCGTCCCGAAGGGTCCCTACGGACTCTCCCAGATCGTCCCGGACTCCATGCTCGCCGTCACCGACGTCGGCAGCGACCGCTACGCCGTCAAACGAGACACGAAGGACTATGAGCTGACCGACGATTGGATCCGCACCGACTGGTCCCCGCTCATGGGCGTCACCATCCGCACCTGGATCGTCCCCGCCCTCCCCTGGCATGTCCGCATCCACGAGATCACCGCCGACCGGCCGCTCCAGACCTTCGACGGCGGATTCGCCTTCCCCGCGGACGGGACCACGGCAAAGACTGACCGCAAGTCCGTCTTCGTCTCGCAGTCCGGCGGCATGTCCTGCGGAGCCGTGGACCTCTCCGGCGGGCGCAGGCCCATGAACCAGAACACCGAGCCGAACACGAACCTGATCCTGCCGCGCGCGACGATCCCCGGGCTTCAGGGCGACATCCCGAAAGGCACGACCACGCTCGTTTCCGCATTCTTCTGCGGCGACGGCGACCGCGGCGAAACGCCGTCCGTGACGACCTCGGACGACGCCTACACGGTCCGCATCGGCGGCCGCACCGTTGTGATCCCGCGCAGGAAATAACAGTAGAAGAGAGGGGCACCTCTATTTAATTCAAACGGATGGATTTTCAGCAGATAGGCAAACGAGACGATGCAGGAAGATTCGAAGGTGGCTACCTGAAAACGTAACCGCCGAGAATCTTCCCAACCGGGATTTGCCTAGATGCGAAAAGACACCGGATTCAATTAATAGAGATGCCCTAAAAAAATTTAGGTTTTTACGTTTTTCCGCTTGATTCTTTCCGTTTTCTGTGTATATTTAGCTTTTGACGGATTATATTACCCGAGTCAAGCTCAAATCTCAACCCCAAGGAACCACACCATGAACCGCAAATCGACCGGAAGCATGCTCCTCGCCCTGATCGCCATGACCATCGGCGCGACCGCCTGCCAGTCCGCCCCCGTCCCGGAAGCCGATCCCGAAGCCTCCGTCAAGGGCGCCATGACCGTCAACATGAACGACAAGCTCAAGATCTCCGACACCATGTTCGGTATCTTCTTTGAAGATATCAACTATGGCGCGGACGGCGGCCTCTACGCCGAGCTCGTCGCGAACCGCGACTTCGAGTGCACCCCGGCCGACGCGCGCGGCTGGAGCGCCAAGAAATTCTGGGCGGTCGACGGCGGCAGCATGAAATTCGACATCGCCACGAACGATCCGATCCACGCGAACAATCCGCACTACGGCGTGATCTCCGTCGATGCGGTCGGCGCGCGCCTCGTCAACGAGGGTTTCGGCGGATTCCGCTACGAAAAGGGCGCGAAGTACGACTTCTCCATGTTCGCCCGCCAGCAGGGCGACAAGCCCGCGAAGATCGAAGTCGGCCTCCTCTCCGACACCGGCGCGGTCCTCGCCTCCAAGACGGTCACCGTCAACTCCAAGACCTGGGACAAGGTCTCCGTCTCCCTCACCGCCTCCGCCGGCAATTCCACCGCCGACGCCTGCGGCAAGTTCTACCTGAAGCCCCTCACCGCCGGCGCGGAAGCCGCGATCGACATGGTCTCCCTCTTCCCGCAGGACACCTTCAAGGGCCGCAAGAACGGTCTCCGCAAGGACCTCGCCCAGACGCTCGCCGACCTGAAGCCGCAGTTCGTCCGCTTCCCCGGCGGCTGCGTGGCGCACGGCAACAGCTGGCAGGACGACTGCTACTACTGGAAAGATTCCGTGGGCTCGCTTGAAGAACGCAAACCGATCAAGAACCGCTGGGGCTACCACCAGACCCGCGGCCTCGGCTACTTCGAATACTTCCAGTTCTGCGAAGACATCGGCGCGTACGCGCTCCCGATCATCACCGTCGGCGTCGACTGCCAGTTCGCCGGCCGCCAGCAGGCCGTCCCGATGGACCAGATGGGCCGCATCGTGCAGGACGCCCTCGATCTCGTCGAGTTCGCCAACGGCGCCACCGACACCAAATGGGGCGCCCTCCGCGCCAAAATGGGACATCCGAAGCCGTTCGGCCTGAAGTATATCGGCCTCGGCAACGAGGAACAGATCACCGACGCCTTCGAACAGCGCTTCAAAATGGTCAACGACGCACTCGTCGCCAAGTATCCCGACATCGTCGTGGTCGGCACGGTCGGACCCGGCGCGTCCGGCGGCGACTACGACCGCGGCTGGAAGTTCGCCCGCCAGGAGAAGCTCCCGATCGTCGACGAGCACTTCTACATGAACCCGAACTGGTTCGTGGACAGCGCCCAGCACCGCTATGACAACTACGACCGCACCGGTCCGAAAGTCTACGCCGGCGAATACGCCGCCCACGCGCAGGGCAATCCCCGCCCGAACACCATCGAGACCGCCCTCGACGAGGCGATCTTCCTGACCGGCGTCGAACGCAACGGCGACGTCGTTGTGATGTCCTCCTATGCGCCGCTCCTCGGCAAGCACGGCAACATGCAGTGGACCCCGAACATGATCTACTTCTCGAACACGAAGATCGACAAGACCACGACCTACGAGGTCCAGAAGCTCTTCGGCGCGAACGCGGGCACGAACTACCTCAGGAACAAGCTCGATTTCGGCAGCGCCCTCAATCCGCGCCAGACCCTCCGGGTCGCCGCATCCGCCGTCGAGACCAAAGACGGTGACACCGTCCTGAAGTACGTCAATACCCTCGACCAGGCCGTCTCCATCACCGTCACGCTCGACAACGCCAAGGGCATCCCCGCCTCCGCGAAGCGCACCGTCCTCACCGGACCGACCTTCACAGGCAAGGAATACACGCTCACCGACAACTACATCAAGCTCGGCAAGACGTTCACCGTGAACCTCCCCGCCCGCTCCATGACCGTCATCCGCTTCTGAGCGGACGGCGGTTTGCCTGAGACCGGGCAAACCTGACAAGGAAGCCTGTTCCGTCCGAAATCCGTTCGGGACAGGCTTTTTTCGGCGGTCCTTCACCTCGGAACAGAGAAAAATTGAAAAAAAAGAAAAGATTTTATTCGGAAGATACAATATTTCATATCATCGAAACGTTATTTGATTGGTTCGAGTCGATCCGGGCATCGCCCGCCCCCATGGATCCGGCGGAAAGACACGCCGGGAGCCCGGACGCCGACGGCACCACGACAGACAGACAAGAGAAAGGAACCACGGCTATGAAGAAAAACTACACGGCATTCATTCTCGCGGCATTGGTCATTCCCGCAACAGGGCTTTTCGCGCAGGGACGCGGCGGCGGTCGCGCAGGTGGCGGACGTCCCGGCGGCGGTGCTGTATCCCGTCAGCCCGGCGGACAACCCGGCGGCGCCCGTCCCGGCGGCGGAGCTGTGTCCCGTCAGCCCGGCGGACAACCCGGCGGAGCTCGTCCCGGCGGCGGCTCGTTCAATCCCGGCGGCCCC
>JAFXUM010000248.1 GCA_017524965.1 Lentisphaeria bacterium
CAATCTCAGGCTGTTGAGCAGCTCCGTCCCCGTGCCGAACGTGCTTCGGATGCCCGGCACGCCCGGCCGCTGATGCAGCGCCAGCGCCGCCGGCACGTACAGCACGTCGTCCACCTGCGCCTTCGCCGCCTGCGTCATGCGACGCCGCGTGTAGGTCGAGAGCGATTCCAGGTAACGCCGCGAGCCTTCCGCGTACAGCACGCCGAGCGCGAGCGACGATTTGCCGGACCCGGACACGCCCGCGATCCCGACGATCTGATAGAGCGGGATCTCGACGTCGATGTTTTTCAGGTTATGAACGCGCGCTCCGCGCACCACCATTCTGTTCTGCATCCGGGTCTCCTGTGGTTGCTGTTCGAAAATACGCTATAATGTACTCCCGATTGCCGGAAAAAGCAATCCGCGCCCGCCGGAAAAGTAACGATTTGCGGTTTATATTGCATCCACGTCCCCGGACCGTAAAATTGCAATCGGAAAATAACACGGTTTCCCGCTTGATTTTCAGCTGATTTCTGCTATAGTAAGCTGGTAATATTTCGCACGCATCCAAAATACAACCGGAACGCTCCGCCCGGCGTCCGTCCGCAGACGGGCGCGCCGCACGGGGCTTCGACAAGGAGATTTCAACATGGCACAGCAGAGAAAGCCGCTCATCACCCACATGTTCACCGCGGACCCGTCCGCCCACGTCTTCAACGACAAGCTCTACATCTACCCGTCGCACGACATCCCGCACGACGGCGAGGACAACGACAACGGCGACGAGTACCAGATGGAGGACTACCACGTCTTCCGCATGGACAACGAGACCGCCGATCCGGTCGACTGCGGCATGGCGCTTTCGCAGTACGACGTGCCGTGGGTGAGCACGCAGATGTGGGCGCCGGACGTCGCGTTCAAGAACAACAAATACTACCTCGTCTTCCCGGCCCGCGACAAGGACGGCAATTTCCGCCTCGGCATCGCGATCAGCGACGTTCCGGAAGGCCCGTTCAAACCCGAACCCGAATGCATCAAGGGCAGCTTCAGCATCGACCCGTGCGCGTTCGAGGACGAGGACGGCAAGGTCTACATGTGCTTCGGCGGACTCTGGGGCGGCCAGCTCGAAAAATACCGCACCGGCAAGTTCGACCCGAACGGCACGGAGCCCGCGAAGGACGAAAACGCCGTCTGCCCGAAGATCGCGCTCATGAAGGACAACATGCTCGAGTTCGCCGAGACGCCGCGCGACATCGTGATCCTGGACGAAAACGGCGCGCCGCTGAAGGCGGGCGACGAGGACCGCCGCTACTTCGAGGACCCGTGGATGTTCAAGTACGACGGCAGGTATTATTTCACCTACTCCACCGGCACCACGCACTACATCGTCTACGCCGTGGCGGACAATCCGTACGGACCGTTCACCTACCAGGGGCGCATCCTCGAGCCCGTGCTCGGCTGGACCACGCACCACTCGATCCTCGAGTATCACGGCAAGTGGTATCTCTTCTACCACGACTGCGAGCTGTCGAACGGCATCAACCACCGGCGCAACGTGAAGTTCACCGAGCTGAACTTCGACGCGTCGGGCAGGATCATAACGATCTTCCCCTACAAGTGAGCTGAATCCGGGCGGGCCCGCGAAACCGGGTCCGCCTTTTTTCGCGGCGGAATCCGCCTGAAAGCGCGGCGTGCCCTGGATACAGTATTGCGGCAACCCAATGAAAGGAATCCGGCGATGAACGAAAACGATGCGACGGTCGAACCGACCGATTTCTGGTATATCGACTCGAAATACCACATTCACTGCGAGGAATACATCGAGTACCACAGGGACGCGATGGACTGGGATCTCGTGTCCCGGTATCAGGTGCTGAGCGAACCGTTTATCGAAAAGTTCGCCGACCGCGTGAACTGGAAGAACATCTTTCGGTACCAGAATCTGAGCGACGCGTTCCGGGAAAAGTGGAAACATAAACTGACGGAATAACGGACCGTTTTCCAGTTTCCGCGGGCCTCGGCGGAATCAAGGCCGGACACGGCTTTCCGGGGGCCGCAAGCCCTGTTCACCACCCGCCGCAATACAGAAACGGCCGCCGCATTCCTGCGACGGCCATTCCCGCGAAGAGGTCGTTTCCGTTCCGGATCCGCCTCGGTCTCACTCCTCCGTGAAGAGGTCTTCATCGTCGAACGGACGGACATGGATCTCGCCGTTCTCATCATAGGTGATGGACGTGTTGACCGATGCCGTCGCCGGGATCGGGACGATCTTGCGGTTGAACGCGTGCTGGACCGTGAATCCGTGGCCGTATCCGCTGAAATCGCCCGCGAAATGCCCGTCGAAATGATGGCCGCCGAAGTCCATGCCGTATCCGGCGAACCCGTAGCCGAAGCCGCCGCCGAAATCCGCCATGCCGAATCCGCCGAATCCGCCGAAACGGTTGAATCCGCCGAAGTCCGCCATGCCGTATCCGCCGAACCCGTAGCCGAATCCGCCGAAGGGGCTGAATCCGCCGAAGCCCATGTAGTCATTGGTGTGCGCATAAGCGTTGATCGAGACCAGCGCGGCGACCGCGGCGACGATGCAAAGAGCGTGGAATTTATTGATATAATGTTTGGAGATGTTTTTCATTGCAGTTCCCTGATTGTAAGTTGGTTGGTTTGTTGTTTGCTGCGCGCTTCTGTATCAAATAACGCTTTCGCCGCGCCGGATATTGTGCCGGGAACCGATTTTTTTCGAAAACCGGGAAAAAGACGGGTTCAGTCGTTCATCATCAAAGTAAAGTGAGAGTGAAAAATAGCATGAAAAAAAAACGTTGTCATGCACGGAACGGCGGACGGGGGACGCAGGGTGGAGGAGTTTTTCCCGCTTCCTGACGATTTCCGCTTGAAAACGCGGAAAAATGGCGTAGATTATCCATCATTCTTTTTAACGAATCAAACCGGTATCCGTTTGCCGAACATGTCGACCATGAATCCCAAAACCAAATGCGGGCTCGTCCTGGAGGGCGGAGCCATGCGCGCGCTTTTTTCCGCCGGTGTGATCGATGTCTTTCTGGAGAACGGGATCACGTTCGACGGCCTCGCCGGGGTGTCGGCGGGCGCGGCGTTCGGCTGCAACCTCAAATCCGGGCAGGCGGGGCGCGTGCTGCGCTACAATGAAAAATACTGCCGGAACTGGCGGTACTGTTCCTGGCGGTCGCTTTTCCTGACCGGGGACATGTTCGGCGCGGATTTCTGCTACCGGAAACTGCCGGACGAGCTGGATCCCTTCGACAACGCCGTGTTCGATGCGAATCCGATGGAATTCTGGCTGGTCTGCACGGACGTCGCCGCCGGGAAGCCGGTCTATCATCGTTGCGACAGGGCGGGCGGCGACACGATGGAGTGGATGCGGGCTTCCGCCTCCATGCCGCTCGTGTCCTCGGTCGTGCGGATCGACGGCGGCCGCTACCTGGACGGCGCGGTCACGGATTCCGTCCCGCTGGAGTTCATGGAGCGGCACGGATACGGACGGAACGTCGTGGTCCTGACCCAGCCGGAGGGATATGTCAAGACGCCGCATCCGCTTCAGTGGCTGATGAAGGTCGTCTACCGGAAATATCCGGCGCTGGCGGAAGCCTCCGCGAGGCGTCACGAGATGTACAACGCGCAGACGGAGTATGTCCGGAAACGGGCGGACGAGGGCGCCGCGCTGGTGATCTGCCCGGAACACCCCCTGCCGGTCCAGCGCATCACGCACGATCCCGGCTTGGTGCGGGAGACCTACGGCATCGGCAGGCGGACCGCGGAGAAACAACTCGAACAGGTCAGGGCGTTCCTCCATGCGGAATGAAGCCGACTCCGAACCCGTCATCGAATGGGACGCCATGTCCCCGGACGAAAAGAAACGCGCGCTGTTCATGAAGCAGAAAGCGCTGCTCGACACATTCCTGCGCACCGGGGCGATCGACCGCCGGCAGTACACGAAAAGCCTGACCTGCATGGCGGAAAAGATGGGCATGAAACTGCCCCGCGAAGAGTGAACCGGAAACATCGTTTTTTCCGAAACGCGATGGCCCCGTCCGCTTCGTTTGTAAAAAAATCAAAAGAGATTGTTAGAATCAAACAAATCCGGTTGATTTTCCCTGAAAGCGGTGTATATTACTTTAGAATTTCAATCAATGCGATCCCGGAAAGGATGAGGGAAAACAGTCGTGAAGAAACAACTGATAGGAGTCCTGCTTATGACCGCCGCCGCGCTTTCCGCCGCAGATTTCAAACTCACAAAAGGCCAGACCATCCGCGCCGCCGCATCGAACGAAGAAGCCGAAACCGTGCGGATCGCGCTCGACCTGCTGAAACGCGACACGGCGAACGTGCTGGACGCGAAGCTCGAAGTCGTGCAGGACGGCGACGCGGACATCGTGGTCGGCACCGCCGGGTCCGCCCTGCTCAAGCCGTATTTCGACAGCGGCAAGCTCAAAAAGGACGGCCGCAAGGAGGCGTTCCAGCTCGCCGTCGTGAATGAGGCCGGGCGCGCCCGCCTGTTCATCGCCGGTTCGGACAAACGCGGCGCGGCGTACGGCATCGTGGAGCTGACCCGGATGCTCGGCGTCTCCCCGTACGAATGGTGGGCGGACGTGACGCCGGAAAAACGCGATTCCTTCACGCTGCCGGAGGCTTTCTCCGCCTCGCAGGCGCCCTCGGTCGAGTACCGCGGCATCTTCATCAACGACGAGGACTGGGGTTTCACGCCGTGGGCGGCGCGCACGTTCGAACCGGAGGCGGTGGGCCTGGTCGATCCGGAGATCGCGAAGAAGACGCCGCAGATGCTGGCGGTCGGCCCGAAGACGCACGCGAAGGTCTTCGAACTGCTGCTCCGCCTGAAAGCGAACACGTTCTGGCCCGCCATGCACGGCTGCACCGTCCCGTTCTACATGGTGAAGGGCAACGCCGAAGTCGCCGACAGGTACGGCATTGTCATCGGCACGTCCCACTGCGAGCCGATGAACTGCAACGTGAACGGCGAATGGCGCGTGCGCGGCAAGGGCGAATACAACTA
>JAFXUM010000249.1 GCA_017524965.1 Lentisphaeria bacterium
GCGGTCGAGTTTCCGTCCCAGCGGCGTCAGCTCCAGATCCCGGGTGCGGAGCGGTTCGCCGATGCACACGAGCGTATGCACGGACGAGGTGTCGTAGCCCGTTTCCGCGAGGTATTCGCCGAGTTTCGCCAGGAACGACGGGACGCCGACGATCGCGCCGGGCTGCGTCAGGCGCATGATCTCGGCGTGGCTTTCCAGCGTGTTCAGACCGTTGCGGATGGCTGTCGCGCCCATCTGGATCACGCCCGAATAATAGGCAAGTCCGGCGATGAAACACCGGTCGATGGTACAGGTCAGGAGCACGCGGTCGCCGGGCCTGATCCCGGCGGCGAGGAATCCTTTTGCGTCGTTGTAGCCGAGACGGCGCAGATCGCTTTCGCTGTAGGAAATGCGGCACGGACGCCCCGTGGTCCCGCTGGTGAAGCTGATGTCGGAGATCTCTTCCGGCGGCAGAGCCACGAAGAGGTCGTTGAACTCCGCCAGATCGGACTTCCCGGTCAGCGGCAGTTCGGCGAGGGATTCGAGCGTGACCGGACGGTCCGGGCGGCCGCTCAGGATGCGGCGGTAATACGGCGATTTCGCGCGGCAGTACGCCAGATGCTCGTTGAGCAGACGGGTCTGTTCCGCGCGAATGACTTCCGGGGCTTCAAAATCGAGCCGTCCGTGCAAATCGAATTCCATACAGCCGCAACCGGTTCCGCAAGCTGGACCAACGGGGTTTCAGGCGCTTGCCGTCCTGATCCCGTACAAAACGACCGGGGAGAAATCGCCGGTTCTCCCCGTCCAACGGAATAAATATACATCCTTATTATGTGTTTTGCAAACGCCGGTCAGCTTTTTTCGTTCAAATCAGCCGGAGCATGTGTCCTGAGAGAGCAGGACAGCGCGCCATTTCGCGGCTTCCGCGCCGGGATCGGGCGCCTGCGTGAAGGCTGTCACGGCGGCGACGCGCCCCGCTCCGGCGGCCTTGAGTTCCGCGAGGTGTTCATACTTGATGCCGCCCATCACGGAGAATGGCACACGCACGAGCGGCGCCAGCATGCGGAGCTGTTCCAGCCCGAGGAACGTGCAGGCGAGCTCCTTGGTCTTCGTGGGGAAGACCGGGCCGATATTGAGGTAGGAACAGCCCTCGTCCTGCGCCTGCCGTATCTCGTCGGCGTTGTGCGTGGAGACGCCGATCAGCAGGTCCGGGGCGATGCGGCGGGCGTCCGGGAGCGGGATGTCCTCCTGCCCCAGATGCACGCCGTCCGCCTGCGCGATCAGCGCCGCGTCCACGCGGTCGTCCACGATCAGCAGCGCGCCATAGTCCCATGTGAGCTCGCGGACCTGCCGCAGCAGCTCCAGAAACGGGCGGTCGGGCATGGTCTTTTCGCGAATCTGAAGGAGACGGACGCCGCCCGCCAGAAGCGACGCTGCGACGTCGGCGGGATTGCGTCCAGCGCAGAATCCGGACGTGACGACGGGGTACACATCCGTGCGCCGGAACGCTTCGATGCGCTCGTTCAGCGTGGTGTAGACGCGGCGCGGCATCGGTCACTTCCCGAGTCTTTTGCGGATGAGGTCCGCGGCCTTGCGTCCGGAGAGCATCATGCCGCCGAAGATCGGGCCCATGCGGTAGCCGCCCATGACGTTGTTCGCGCTCATGCCGCAGGCGAAGAGTCCGGGGAAGTATTCGCGGGTGTTCTCGACGGTGGAGGCTTCGCCGCTGTCGACCCACATGGGCTTCTCGCCGAGGATGCCGCCGGTGTTGGTGGCGAGTTTCAGCTGCGCCTTTTCGACCGCGAGGTGCATGATCTCGCTCGGGTGGCCGGTGCCGTCCAGCACGCACTGAGAGATCACGGTCAGCGGGTCCACGTGCATGCCGAGGCGTTCGACGGGCGTCCAGTTGATGACGAGACCGCCGACCTGTTCGCCGCGGAACACGATGTCCTCGACGCTGACGGCGTTGAAGATCTTCGCGCCGGCGCTGACCGCGCCGAAGATGAGGCCGCTCGCCATTTCGACGGAGTCGAGGGTGTTGTAGCCGGGCGCGCCGGGGATGGGCTTGTGCCTGATGCCGAATTCGTCGAGAATCTCGAGCGAGGCGTCCTGCACGACGACTTCGTTGAAGAGCATGCCGCCGCCCCACGTGCCGCCGCCGGGCGCGAGCTTGCGTTCGAAGATGGCCGTGCGGATGCCGGCTTTCGCGAGATAGTGCGCAGCGACGAGCGCGGAGGGACCGGCGCCGACGATGGCGACGTCGACCGTGAGATTGTCGAGGAGTTTCGCCGAGAAGTTTTCGACGATGGCGCGGGAGATGGTCGTTTCGATGACCTGGGAGGAGGAGTCTGACATGGTGTCAATCCTTTCTTGGTTGGTTGTTTCGCAGAAAACGCGGGCGGCTTTCCATCGGAAAGGATGACGCTGTCGATTTCCTACGCCGGCATTATCCGGATCAGGTTATGCGGGTATGATCTCAGCCGGGCCGCGTGTCGGGAAATACACGGTCCAGCACCCCGTTGGTGTGCTATTAATATACACCGGAAACCGGGAGAAAACAAGCCGTCTCCGAAAAAAAACAAAAGAAACGGCGCGGCATGCCGTTGAAGCAGACCGCGCCTCGCAAGACCGGAACTTCCGTATCGGCTCAGATGTCTTTCCGGACCGTCGACTTGACGCCGCTCCTGTCGTGGACAGACTTGATGTGCCGGAATGCGTCGTCGGCGTTTTCCGCGACGTAGCAGAGATCCAGGTCGTCCTCGTTGATCATGCGGTCGCGGAGCATGGTGCCGCGGAACCAGTCGAAAAGCGGACCCCAGTATTCTTTTCCGACCGCCACGAGCGGGACGGTGCGGACTTTGCTGGTCTGGATGAGCGTGAGCACCTCGGAGAACTCGTCGAGCGTGCCGAAGCCGCCGGGATAGACGGCGATCGCGACGGAGTATTTGAGGAAGCAGACCTTGCGCACGAAGAAATAGCGGAAATCGAGGGCATCGGTCTGATAGGGATTCGGATGCTGCTCCATCGGGAGCTTGATGTTCAGACCGACGGACTCGCCGTTCTTGTTCCACGCGCCGCGGTTGGCCGCCTCCATGATGCCGGGGCCGCCGCCCGTGAGGATGCCGTATCCCGCGTCCGTAAGGAGTTCGCCGAGGCGGACGCAGTCCTGATACACGGGGTCTTCGGGTTTCGTGCGCGCGGACCCGAAAACGGACACGAGGCGCTTGTGTTTGGCCATGGTCTCGAAGGAGTCGATGAATTCCGACATGATGCGGAAGATGCGCCACGGCTCCTCGGCGTTCAGACCGACAAGTTCGGAAAAATCGGAAAGGTCCCTGAAATCGAGTTCGGCCATGACATCACCTCAAAGCGTTTCCAGGTACTCGGCGTATTCCTCTTCCGACATCAGCTCGTCGATCTCGGTGGGATCGATATTGTCGAGCTTGTACAGCCAGCCCTTGTTTTCGGGGCTCGAGCTGATGATGCCGGGATCGTCGTCGAGCGCGCGGTTCACGGCCGTCACGGTGCCGCTCACGGGGGAATAGACATCGGAGGACGCGGACACGGATTCGATGGTCCCGATGCTGTCGCCGCAGATCAGATCCGTTCCTTCCCTGGGCAGGTCGACGAACGTGATGTCGCCGAGGTCCGCCGCAGCATATTCCGAGATGCCGACGATGGCTTCTTCGCCGTCGGTTTTGATCCATTCATGTGTTTTTGAGTAATACTTGTCCATACGTAGGGTTCCTTCAGAAAAGGGTTCGGATGAAGTGTATAGAGTAATTAAGCATAAAACTCTGTATTGTCAAGCGACGTTTCGGAAAAATACGTTTTTTCTTCGTTTTTTCTTCAAAAAAGCCACCTGACGGGCGCTTCATCCATGTCAACATGGAGGAAATCGTCATACGCGCGGAGAAATGCACGGATTCATACCCGGCGCGAACGGGACAAAAAGGGCCGATTCCGCAAATCTCCGAACGGGATCAATTCGAGCCGGGTTCGTCCCCGGAAGAGATGGCATAGATGTAGAAGTTATGCAGAATCTCATCATATGCGGCGCACATGTCCTTGAATTCGTAATAACGGAACGTATCGCTGTAGGTCCACCAGGTGATCGGAGTGCCGTCCATCATTTTCGGATTCTCGACCTCACTGTTGAACATCCCGGAATGCGAGGCGTTCAGGCTCGAGATGAAGGCGTCCCGGACCTCGGAGGAACACTCGAACTTCACCCATATCTGCTTCTCCTGCCCGTTCTGCTTCATAAAGACGTTGACGCCGGTGGCCTCCAGCGGCAGCGTGATGCCGAATCTGTGCAGAAGCGTTTTGATGCGCGGCGTGGAATACTCTTCCTCTATGTACAGGGGGGCGGCGAATTCATTGAACATCGGCATGATGAGAATACCGACGAAGACACCGAAAAGGAACATGACGACCGCGATCAGAACTTTCATGATTCATCTCCTGAATGTGAGATCGAACGTTTGGAGTTTTGAAGGAAAACCGGGAAAAAGACGACTGGCGTTTCCGGCGTGGAAAAACACGGCCGTATCGGGCGGCTCGTTTCGTGCTGTAAAACAATATAACATCATGTATGCGCGATGTCAAATGCCGGAAATAGAAAAAACGGCCAAATCCGTGAGGAAATGGCCGTTTGAAAAACCGGATGAAAGATGCGGAGGGATCAGAAACCGCCGAAGCCGCCCATGCCGCCCATGCCGCCGCCGAAGCCGCCCATGCCGCCCATGCCGCCGCCGAAGCCGCCCATGCCGCCGCCGAAGCCGCCCATGCCGCCGCCGAAGTCCATACCGCCGAAGCCGCCCATGCCGCCCATGCCGCCCATGCCGCCGCCGAAGTCCATGCCTCCGCCGAAGCCGCCGGGGCCGCCGAAGCCGCCCATGCCGCCGGGCCCGCCGAAGTCCATGCCGCCGAAGCCGCCGGGACCTCCGAAACCGCCCATGCCGCCGGGGCCGAAGTCCATGCCGGGACCCATGCCGCCGGGACCGAAGCCGCCCATGCCGGGACCGAAGTCCATGCCGGGACCCATGCCGCCGGGCATCGTGACCGTCGTGGTCGTGATCACGGGCGCGGGAGTCGCGTTTCTCTGTGCCGCCGCTGCCTGCTGTTCGGCCTTGCGGGCCTCTTCACGCGCAGCGCGACGTTCTTCCGCCGTCATGCGCTTTGTTCCGGTATCGGCGGTCACCGTCTTTTTCGAGGAGCCGAATGACGGCGGCGCGAACTGGATCAGAGCAAACAGGACAAACGGCAGTGCCGTGAGAATCAGGACAATAACGAACACCAGATTGTACAGCGGACTGTTTTTTTGCGGATTCGTGGACGAACTCTTTTTCATCGTTGTCTCCTAAAGTTTGGACGTCGGGGTATAATTTAGGCTTGCGTGATAATTAACGCCGCCCGGGACGCTTTTATTGTATCAATTTGCAAAAAAATAAAAAGAATGTTTGCTTTTTCTCTTCGAATGTGGTATATTGGAAGCCGTCAAAACCGGAAGCCCGTCTCCGGACGGCGCTTTTCAATCAATCGGAACCAACTGAATATCAACAAATATGAACCATTCGCTCCAGCGCGCAGTCTTCCTGATCGCCGTCGTCGTGCTGATCCTGGATATTTTCGGACTCTATGTGCCCGCCAGATTCGGCACATGCTGGCTCGTGATCCCCGATGCACTTGAAAACGCCTTCTGCGCCGACAATTTCATCCGGGAAGGCCGCTACGGGTTCTATCTGAACGGCGTCCTGCATCCGTCGCGCTATCTGCCGTGGTTCCCCCTGCTCTTCCTCGCGCCGTTTCAGGCGCTCACCGGCGACGTCTATGGCGCGGTCTACGGATCGTGGTTTGCCGCCGCCGGACTCGCCGCCGTCATGTTTCTGTCCTGCCGCCAGACCACGGTGCGGCCCGGACCTGCCGGCGCGCGCGACGCCGCATGCGGCGGACTCGCCGGGCTTCTGACGTTTCCCGTGCTTCTGCTCAGTTCGTTCTTCATCGCGCTGACCGGATACGCGATGACGGAGAACCCGTATCTGTTGTTCTGCGTGTGGGCGATGATCCTGTGGACGCGCCTCGCGGTACGGCCCGGGGTCGATGTGCCGTCGCTGGTATGGTGTGCCGTCCAGATCGCGCTCGGCGGTTCGGTGCGCTCCTCGGCCTATCCGATGCTCGCCCTGCCCTGTCTCCTGATCTTCGTGCGCGAGAGGAGCTGGAAACGCCGTTTTCTGCTGTGGCTCCTCGCCGCGCTCCCGACCGCGCTGGTCCTGCTCGCGTCCAACATCTTCAACTGGTGCGTCTTCGGGTCGCCGTTCCGCACGGGCTATCATTTCTGGTGCCCCGTGCCGTACGACTTCATGACGCTGACGTTCCATCCGCGCTACGCCATGGAATATCTGCCGCGTCTGGTCCGGGAAAAAGGCTTCTTCCTGACGATGGCGCTCCTTGCAATCTGCGCCGCCTGGTTCTGCGTCTCGCGCGCCGCCCGGAAGGAAAAACTGTGGAGTCTCCCGAAATGGACCGCGTGGGAGGCGTCCATGGCGTTCGCCCTGCTCCAGAGCGCGGTCATCTTCGTCCTTTACATCGTTTATTTCTTCTACGACAAACGCATGTATCTGCCGATCCTGGTCATGGTCCTGCCGCCCGCCGCGTCCGCCGCCGCGCTTCTGCTCCGCGCTGTCCTGAAGAAACGTCAGACGGTCTGCTGGATCCTCGCGGGCGCGGCCGTCGCGCTTCAGGTCGTCGCGATGCGCAATCTGAACGACTATCACAAAGCGCTGCGCGGGATCCCGGACGACCGCGCGAAACTCGAAACGCTGAACGCCATGCTCCCCGGAAACGCCGTTCTGCTGTCCGCGTTCAATCCCGCCGTCGCCGACAAGTTCTTCCAGCACGGCACCGGCCGCAGGATCATCCCGGTCAACCGCATCCACGAATACGCCGACAAGATCGCCGCGCCGCAGAAAGTCAAAGTCTGCGATCCGCCGCCGCGCAACGCGTTCGACAACCTCGCGCCGGGGCTGCTCTCCCAGCCCGGATGCTATCTGCCGTTCCCCTACGCGCTCTCCGACGATCCCGCGTTCTTCGAGGAGATCATGAAGAACAACGCGCAGGTCCCGTTCTATTTCATCACGGGCACGAACCGGATGGCGCCGAAGGAGATTCAGGCGGTTCTGAAATTCGCCGACGCCGAAATCGTGGCGCAGAAAAACAACATCGTCGTGTGGCGGCTGCACAGGAAGGCGTCCCGCGCGGACGGCAGCGGAACGGCAGCGAAATAAGGACGGCGGATCGTCCGGGACAAAGAAGAGGGGATCCGGTGCATTTACGGCAGGTGTGGGCGTAGTAGCCGGTCAGCCGACGACGTCCGCCAGGTGGATGTCGATGGTCTCGCCGTCTCCGGCGTCCAGGAACCGCCGCGCGAGACGCTCGAAGCCCGGCGTCCGGTCGGTCACATAATACCGCGCGCCGCCATGACGGCCGGGTTCCGCGCAGAGCCCTTTTTCCTTCAGCAGACGGCACAGATAGTCCGCCGCGGCCGCCGCGCTGTCGAGGATCAGCGTGCCTTTCGGGAGATACTGGCTGAGCGCGGGCCGGAACAGCGGATAATGGGTGCATCCGAGCAGGACGACGTCCGGCGGATCGCGGAGCAGCTGCGCCAGATAGAGGTCGAATATCTCGCGCACGATCGCGCCGTTGGTCACGCCCTCCTCGATCACGGGCACGAAGAGCGGACACGCGATGCTCCGCACGATCAGACGCGGATCGGCCGCCAGCAGGGCGTGTTCGTACGCGCCGCTGGCGATGGTCCCGCGGGTGCCGAGCACGGCGACTTTGCGCCGTCCGGTCGCGAGCACGGCTTCCACGCCCGCCAGGATCACGCCTCCGAGCGGGAACCCGCGTTTTTCGGGCAAAATATTCGGCAGTGCGAGCGCGGACACGGTGTTGCACGCCGCGATCACGGCCTTGACGCCGAACTTCTCCAGAAACGCCAGGTCCTGCCGCGCGAACAGCTCGACCGTCTCCGGCGAACGGTTTCCGTACGGCACGCGGGCGGTGTCGCCGAGGTAGATCACGTCCTCGCCAGGGAGCGCCTCGCGGACGGCGCGGACGACGGTGAGGCCGCCGAGACCGGAATCGAAGAGTCCGATCGGGCGGTTGTCATATTCTGCTGTTGTGCGTTTCGCGGGCATGGGTCAGTCTTCCTTCAGAAATTCATCAGGGACGGGAACGTCGATCACGACGGCGGTTTCGTCGCAGTGGTCCTTTTTCGGGCAGACGCAGCAGTCGCTCCAGATTTTCGGCGGGAACGTGTATTTGTCGACGATGCGGAATCCGAGGCGCTGAAAAAACGCCACGCGATACGTGAGCGCGAAAACGTGTCCGCGTTCGCCGCCGGTGCGCTCCATGGCGTTCGCGAGCAGCGCTTTCACGAGACGCGAACCGATCCCCTGCCCCGCGAGGTCGCGGCGCACGGCGAGCGACCGTATCTCATTGAGATTGTTTCCGAAGTCGCGGAGCGCGCCGCAGGCCGCGACAGTCCCGTTCAGCTCGGCCACGAGGAAGTTCGCGATGCGTGTCTGGATCTCCGCCACGGGACGCGGCAGGAGCTTGCCCTCGGTGGAAAATGTCGCCAGCAGGGCATAGATCGCGGGCGCGTCCTCGAGTCGGGCCGGGCGGATCGGCGCGCCGGAGCATGGCGACTGCGCCGCCATGTCAGGCTTTTGCCTCCCCGTAATACTTGACGTCGCGGAAATGGTGATAGCGCTGTTCGACCAGCTCGTCGGAGGACATGCCGGAGAGCTCTTCGAGCTGCTTCAGGATCTCGAGCTTCAGGTAGGCCGCGGCCTTGTCGTAGTTGTGATGCGCGCCGCCGACCGGCTCCTGAATCACGCCGTCGATGAGCCCGAGCTTCAGCAGTTCGTCCGCGGTGAGCTTCAGCGCGGCCGCCGCCTGTTCGGAGTAGGCGCGGTCCTTCCAGAGGATGGCCGCGCAGCCTTCGGGCGTGATGATGGAGTAGTAGGAGTTTTCGAGCAGGAAGACCTTGTTGGCCACGCCGAGTCCGAGCGCGCCGCCGCTGCCGCCCTCGCCGATCACGAACGAGATCACGGGGACTTTCAGCCCGAACATCTCGCGCAGGTTGACCGCGATGGCCTCGCCGATGTGGCGTTCCTCCGCGCCGACGCCGGGGTATGCGCCGGGAGTGTCGATCAGCGTCACGATCGGAAGCCCGGCGAGTTCGGCGAGCTTCATCAGACGCAGCGCCTTGCGGTAGCCTTCCGGGTTCGGGCAGCCGAAGTTGCGGAACACGTTTTCCTTCACGTTGCGCCCCTTCTGCGTGCCGATCATCATCACGGGGATGCCGTCGATGCGCGCGAATCCGCCCACGATGGCCGGATCGTCGGCGAATCTGCGGTCGCCGTGAAACTCGAGGAAATCGGTGCAGATGCGGGAGATGTAGTCGAGGGAATACGGACGGAAGGGATGTCTGGCGAGCTGGACGCGCTGCCATGGGGTGAGCTTGGAGTAGATGGCCTTCTTGGACGCGGTCAGCTTTCTGCGCAGGGACCGCAGTTCTTTGGAATGATCGCCGGATCCGATGGCATCCATGCGCATGAGGGCGTCGATGCGGTCTTCCAGTTCGGCGAGGGGTTTTTCAAATTCCAAAACTGCAATGGACATGGGATTCGTTTCCTTTACGTTCGGACAGACGCCGCGCGGGCTGCGACTGCGTGCGGATCATTTGATCTCCACGGCCGTTTCGCACGGGACGAGTTCGTACAGTTCTTTTACGTCGTCGTTCGACATTCTGAAGTAGCCGGGCGCGCCGGGCGAGCTGTCGGGCGTGCCGGACCGGTTCGTACCGTGGATGGCGGTCCCGGCCGCGTTCGCGCTGGCGCCCGTGCCTTTCAGGGCCATCCAGCGTGCGCCGATGATGTTGCCGGCCGAACCGGGCTGATACGTCTGCCCGTCCACGCGCCAGACCGGGTCTTTCTGCTTGGAGAAGATCCGGAAGGTCCCGGAGAAGGACTGGGAGATGGCGGAGCCGGGGTAGACGTTGTATATTTTGAAGAGTTTTCCGTTTGTTTTGAGGAGAAGTTTGTTGTCGGAACGGCGGATCTGGATGGACCACACGCTCTGGGGGATCCTGAGCTTCTGGCCGATGTTCAGACGGGTCGTGGACATACCGTTCGCCTTCTGGATCGCCGAAACGGACGTGTTGTAGTTCAGCGCGATCTTGGACAGCGTGTCGCCGCTCTTCACGACGTAATCCAGGTTCGTCTCCGAATCGCTCCCGCTGCGGAAGATGTTCATGCTGGCGCGGCCGAGCAGATTCGCCGCGGGGTCGTACATGGAATCGGAGGAATCCATCGGCGCGAGCATGTCGCGCAGGATCGTGCGGCATTTCTCGAACTTGCGTTCGTTGAACGCCTGAAGCGCCTCGTCGTAGAGCTTACGCTGCTGTTTCAGGCGCTGCCGCTCGAATTCCTGAATGTCGAAAGGACTGGCGGACGTGTCGTTTTCGCGGGCCCGGTATTCCCGGATCGCCTCGGTCGTTTCGGGGTCATCCGCGATGGCGCGTTCGTCCGCGAAAGTCAGGGCGGCCGCATCGTTGTCCGGCACGGGCTTCACGGTCCCGGACGGGATCGCGCCGCGGCTGTCGAGGTGGCGTTTGACGCCCCACACGACGGCGCCGCAGACGATCAGGAACAGCAGGATGGCCACGACGCGGTACAGACCGGTATGGGACCGTCTGGTTTCCGCTGTCCGTATCCCGTAGGTCCGGAAATTGCCCGTTGTATTGCTTGTCAGCTTTGCCATTTCGACTCCGGCTTTGTTCGCTGGTTCTGAGTTTGCGGCGGACCGCACGGCCGAATCCGTGAAGCGAGGCCGCGCGCTTATATAAACTCTAATATAACACGTCTTTTTTATTTTGCCAGTCTTTTTTTCAATATTTCAAAGAATCTCTTGCGCGGAGCCGTGTTTTTTTCGGATTTGACTTGAATTTTCCTTTCACGCGTGGCATAGTATCGGGCGGAGTTCGCGCCGGGCGGGGAGGAAGCCGGCGGATGCGCCGCGCACTGCGAAACGGAAAGGGGGGACCGCCATGAGCCGCGGGAAAGTTTTGTTTGTCGTCACGTCGCACGACAGGATGGGGGTGCTGCGGACCCGGAAAACAGGCGTCTGGCTGGAGGATTACGCCATCGCGTACGACATCCTGACAGGAGCCGGATACGAAGTGAAAACATCTTCTCCGCGCGGCGGGGAAGTCCCGGTCGACCCGGACAGCCTGAGGCGTGCGGAATATGCCGTGTTCGACCCGAAAATCTGGCTGGAACGCGGACGGGAATCCCTTCTGGAATCCATCCCGCTGGACGAGGTCGGACAGGACGGATTCGACGCCGTGTACTATCCCGGCGGTTACGGATCGTACTGGGATCTTTCGGTCAACCGGAAGAACGCGGAACTGCTGGAAGAGTTCGTCCGCGCGGGGAGACCGGTCGCGGCCATCCGGCACGGAGGCGCGGCGCTCCTGTCCGCGAAAATCCCGTCCGGGCAGAGCATCCTGAACGGACGCCGCGTGACCGGGGCGAGCGACGACGAGGAACGCCAGATGGCGCTGGACCGGGTCGTCCCGTTCTCGCTGGGAAACCGCCTGACGCGCTGCGGCGCGGAGTACGTCTGCGCCGAACCGTGGAAGCCGCACGTGGTCGCGGACGGGATGCTGCTCACCGGACAGAACACGCA
>JAFXUM010000250.1 GCA_017524965.1 Lentisphaeria bacterium
CGGCGGGTTCCGAGGCGCAGACCAGCAGCGTTTTGCCGTCTTTGGAATAGAAAACGCCGTCCTCGACCGTGTACAGCGGGTGATCGTCCGGGACCGAGAGGCGGCAGCCGCTCCCGGAGAACGCGCCGCCTTCGATGCGATTCACGTTCTTCCCGATGGTCACGGACGGCAGGCTGTGGCAGTTCCGGAACGCGTGATATTCGATCTTCGTCAAGCTGTCCGGGAGATCGACCTCCTTCAGCGCCGTGCAGCCGGAAAAGACATCGTATTCGATATACTGGATCCCCTCCGGGATCACGGCCTTTTTCAGCGAGGTGCAGCCCTTAAAGAGGCCGTGATGCAGCCCCATGCTCGCGTAAGTCTCCCATATCACCTCCGGCATCCCCTGGAACGACGGAGGCTCCCTGAAGACGCTGACCGGTTCGGACCGCCCCAGCGAGGCGGGCAGCCGGACCTCCTCCAGGCCGGTGCAGTCCATGAATGCTTCGAACTCGATCCAGAGCACACTGTCGGGGATCTCCAGTTCGCGCAGGGCGGTGCACCCCAGAAACGCGTGGTCGCCGATCTTCTCCAGGCGGTCCGGAAGCCGGATGCTTTTCAGCCCGGCGCAATGCTCGAACGCGCAGTCTTCCAAGGACTTTACTTGATTGGGGATCCGGATGCTCTTCAGGTTGGCGCAATCCCGGAACAAGCCGAAACTGATCTTCTCCAGACCGTCCGGGAGGTCGACCGACCGCAACGAGGTACACTTCTCGAACGCGCTGTAGTCGATCGTCTTCACGCCGTCCGGGAGGTCGACCGACCGCAACGAGGAACACTTCTCGAATGCGTTGTCGCCGATCGTCTTCACGCTGTCCGGGATCCGGACGGACATCAGGGAGGCGCATCCCGAAAAGACGCTTGCAGGGATCTCCGTGAGACCGTCCGGCAGGGTGACGGACTCCAGTCTCTCGCAGTCCAGAAACGCCCGGGACGCGATCTTCGTGACGCTGTCCGGGATCCGGACGCTGACAATGTCTTTGTGGCCCCGGAACGCATTCTCGGCGATCTCCGTCGCGCCGTCCGGGATGATGTAATGCCGATACGGCAGGTACGGCTTGATCCACGTATGCGTCTTCGTCCACTTCAGCCCGTCGATGTATTTCCCCAGCGGCGAATACGTTTCGATCACGGACGCGTCGACGACCGTCGTCCCGACCGGGACGGCGTAATAATACAGGTAGTGCGAAAGCGCCAGATACAGCACGTAAAGCACCAGCATCGGCAGAAGGATCGCGGCGACCGGCCTCAACCGGTCGATGATCGACACGCGCGGCATATCATTCTGATGTTCCATCATGGCTTCCTTTCCGTATTGAAACCATCCTATCTAAAAATGTTAACGGCCAGGTTTCGGAAGTTCGACGCCCTCCATTGACGGGACGCCGGAAAACGCGTCGGAATCAACGCTGGTCAAACCGGGCGGCAGTTCGATCCGCTCCAGAGACACACAGCCGGAAAACGCTTCGGAATCAACGCTGGTCAAACCGGGCGGCAGTTCGATCTGCTCCAGAGACACACAGCCGGAAAACGCCTTGGTCTCGATTGTCCGCAGGCTGGACGGCAGGACGACCCGTTTCAGTTTCGGGCAGTTGAAAAACGCCTGCTTGCTGATGAGCCACACGCCCTCCGGGATCACGACTTCCTCCAGCTCGGCGCAGTTCATGAACATGCCCGGAGCGATCCAACCCGAGCCGTCCGGCAGCACGATCCGCGTCACGCCGGAACCGGAAAAAGCCCAGAATCCGATCGAGCCGATCTTCGGCGGGAGTTCGAGTTCCGTCAGGGACGTGCAGCCGGAGAACGCATTATCATGGATCTGCAGCAGCGTTTCCGGCAGCCGGACGTGTTTCAGACCGGTGCAGGCGGAGAAACAGTCACTCGGGATCACGTAGATCCCGTCCGGCAGCACGACGTCCGTCAGGCCGTCGCAGGTGGCGAAGGCGTATTCATCGAGGATCCGGACAGTCTCCGGGACGACGCATGCGCCGGGCGACGACGCCACGCAGGAAAGGAGCGTCAGCCAGTCCTCTTCCACGGCATAGAGGAACCCGTCCTCGAACCGGAACCGCGGCTGGTCGTCCGGGATGACGAGCCTGCAGCCGGTCCCGGTGAACGCGCCGCCGCCGATGCGTTCGATCCGCGCTCCAATCGTAATAGGCGGCAGATTGCGGCAGCCGAGAAACGCGCATCCCCCGATTTTCCGCACGCTGTCCGGGATGCGGATCTCGGACAAATTGACGCACCCGGAAAATGCGTCCGGCTCGATGGCTTCGACGCCGTCCGGGATGTAGACTTTTTTCAGGGCGGTGCAGTTCGCGAACATGGATTTCGAGATCAGCAGGCTTCCCTCCCCGTCGGCACGCCGCCCCTCATAGCTTCTCGGCGCGGATACGGTGGGCGTGGCGCCCATCCCGGCGGGCAGCCGTATTTCCTTCAGACTGGAGCAATCCTCGAACGCCGATGAGTCGATGATCTCCACGGTGTCGGGGATGTCCGCACGGCGCAGGGACGAGCAGCCATTGAACGCCTTGTACTCGATCGTTTTCACGCTGTCCGGGAGGACGATCTCGCGCAGGCTCGAGCATTCACAAAACGCCTTGTCGCCGATCCGCGTCACGCCGTCCGGGATCCGGACGTCTGTCAGCTTCGAACATTGATTGAATAACCCGTCGGGGATTTCCGTGATGCCGGCAGGCAGCGAGATGCTTCGAAATCCCGCCCTGGAAAATGCGTAGTCGTCGATCTTCGTCACACTGTCCGGGATCCGGATGCTGCGCAGATGCATGCCATGCGTGCCGCCAAAACACTCTCTTTTGATCTCCGTCGCGCCGTCCGGGATGGTGTAATGCCGGTACATCAGGTACGGCCCGATCCATTTGGAGAACCGGGGGTACCAGCTTCTTCCGGAAATATACCGCCCCAGCGGCGAGCTCTGCGAAACCACGGTATAGTCGACGACCGTCGTCCCCGCCGGAAGCGTGATGTCGCAATAGTACATGTACCGCACGAACCCCTGATACAGCACCGGGATCAGGATCAGCAGCAGGACCAGGACGACCGCCTTCAGGCGGCGGGCGAACGGTTCGCGCGGCGCCGCATTCCCGTCTTTCGTCGGCACATCGGCCTGATAGTCTTCTGTTGATTTCACGGTCATTCCGCCTTTCCGGCCGGCCGTTCCGGCCTCTTTCATTTTCAGAATATACAACACTTTTGCGTTTTTTACAAGTCCGCGTTTCCTTTTTCTGAGATATTTCCGGGAGCCGGCGGAAAGGACAGGACCGGGGCGTTCCCCGTTTTTTCTCCGTTTGCGCGGCGGCTGCCCGTTTTTTTCCGGTTCCGGATTTGAATTTCGCTCCCGGCGTGCTATTGTAATCACATCCGTTCACATCCCCCTTCACTCCCGGCAATATTCAAGGAGTCCCAGCATGCCCGAAAAGATCTATTTCTGCAACTTCCGCACGAAAATGTACGGCGCGCCCCTGCCCGACAAACTGCACAACCTGATGGCGAAAGCCGGATTCGAGACGCTCGATCTCCGCGACAAGTTCGTCGCGATCAAAATGCACTTCGGCGAACTCGGAAACCTCGCGTTCCTGCGCCCGAACTACGCAAGAGTCGTCGTCGACTTCGTGCGGCAGCGCGGCGGAAAGCCGTTCCTGACCGACTGCAACACGCTGTATCCGGGCTACCGCAAGAACGCGCTGGAGCACCTCGAAACGGCCGACCTCAACGGGTTCACGCCGCTCACCGCGGGCTGCCACGTGATCATCGCCGACGGGCTGAAGGGCAACGACGAGGTCGAGCTCCCCGTCCCGAACGGCATCCACTTCAAGACCGCGAAGATCGGCCGCGCCATCTCCGACGCGGACGTCATCATCACGCTGAACCACTTCAAGGGCCATGAGCTGACCGGCATGGGCGGCGCGATCAAGAACCTCGCCATGGGCTGCGCCTCGCGCGCGGGCAAGATGGCGATGCACAGCGACGGCAAGGCGGAGCTCGACCGCGACCTCTGCATCGGCTGCAAAATGTGCTTCAAACAGTGCGCGAACAACGCCCTGCATTTCGACGCCGCCAGCAGGAAGATGAGTCTCGACCGCGAAGCCTGCGCCGGATGCGGACGCTGCCTCAGCGTGTGCCCCGTCGACGCCATCCGCGCCTCCATGGCACAGGCCACCGAGCCCCTCGACGAGAAGATGGCGGAATACGCCGCCGCCGTCGTGAACGGCAAGCCGAATTTCCACATCAGCCTCATCTGCGACGTCTCGCCGAACTGCGACTGCCATTCCGAGAACGACGCCCCGATCATCCCCGACATCGGCATGCTCGCCGGATTCGACCCCGTCGCGCTCGACGTCGCCTGCTGCGACCTCTGCAACAGAATGCCGCGTCTCGAAGGCTCCTGGATGGACGACTGCAAACACGACGGCGACGTGTTCGACGACGCGCACGACAACACCCGCTGGCGCGTCACCGTGGACCACGCCCTGAAAATCGGATTCGGCACCGACCAGTACGAGCTCATCGACCTCGACGCAAGGACAAGTCCTTGACTTGGGTTGTGCGCTCAGCTTCGCTTGCGCACGAGGACAACAGCTTGCGGTGTGCTTGAGCGAAGCCAAGCACTATATCAGCACCGCTTGCGGTGTGCGCTCAGCTTCGCTTGCGCACGAGGCGGGGCCTCGACTTGGGTAGTGCCCGGCTTCGCTTGCGCACGAGGCGGGGCCTCGACTGCGGTAGTGTGCGGCTTGCGCTCGCACACAAGGACAATTCCTTCTCAGAACGGTATCCGGCCTTTTCTGTGTCCTCGCATGCGCCCGGCAGACGCCATGCGCCCTATTTTTCCGTCTTTCGCGCGGCAGTCAGCCAAAAACAAAAGAAAAAACATCTTTTTTATTTGTTTTTTTACAGTTTCATGCTTGCTTTTTCCGGGAATTGTGTTATAATATTGACTGGAACCGACCGCACTCCGTATGTTTTACCCATTCCGTCAACAACATGAAAGGACCGGAACCATGTCATCCTCGTTCAGAATCGGCAGGATCCTCGCCGCCTGCCTCGTCGCGTCCCTTTTTATGCTGTTCTGCGCGGGGTGCAGGCATGATGTGGTCAATGCCGACGGCGAAACTGTCAGCGCAGTGATCACGCCGCTCCAGATCGGACCGCTGCTGCTTCCTTTCGGCGAGGAAAATGTCACCACCTATGGGCTTGCCACCGGACTGGTTACCGTAAACACCGAGTCGTACGGGATATCCGCAACAGCTTTTGGCTCGGGATTCAAGGGGACCAACTACGGGATATCATGCAGCCCTGTATTCTGCGTCGAAGGCAATGATTCAACGTTCAACGGGATCGCGGCCGGTGTTCTGAATTTCGGGGATATTCTCGGGTATGCGGGCATCGGAACGCAGAACGGCATTTCCATTTTCCCGCTTGAAACCTATAGTTGTTCGAACGGATTATCCGTCGAAGGGATGACTCTGAGCAAAGCCTTCTCCGGTGTCGATCTTTGTGCCTGCTCCGTATGCGGAACCGTTGGATACGGACTGCAGATAATCGGACTGGACATTTCCTCATTTGATCAAAGTGCAATAACCGGCTGTCAGATCGGAGGGCTCCTGCGTTCGTCCGTGCATGGCGCACAGATCGGTCTGATCACATACAATCGGGGGGATTCGTATGATTTGAACCGCGACGATCCGAAATGCCTGAATGTGGGGCTCCTGAACTTCGATC
>JAFXUM010000251.1 GCA_017524965.1 Lentisphaeria bacterium
AGGCCGTTCCAGTCGAACGACGAGCAGAGCATGGCCTCCATGAAGTCGCCGTTCGGCATGTGGTCGGTCCACTGGCGCTGCCCCTGGAATCCGGCGGCGATGGCGTTGTGGCCCTCGGCCTCTTCGCGGAATCCGAGTTCGGCGAGGCGCGGATTGCCGATCATCAGGTCGCGCGCGATCATCGCCATCTTCACGACGTACGCCCAGATCTGATCCTTCTGCTCCTTCGTGCGCTGGACCTCGGCGGGGTTGTTGTCCTGCCCCTCGGGGCAGTTCGCACGCACCCAGGCATACGCTTTTTCGAACTCGACCGGGTCGTAGATGCCCTCGTCCACGCGGCGGATGATCTCGCTCATGTCGACCGATTCGCAGCGCATCCCGAGGTAGCTTTCGAAGAAATCGTGGTTCACGATGGAGCCGGCGATGCCCATCGCCATCCCGCCGATGGAGAGGTAGGATTTGCCGCGCATCATCCCGACCGCCACCGCCGAACGCGCGAACGCCAGGATCTTTTCGCGGACGTCGTCCGGGATCTCCGTGTCGTCGGCGTCCTTCACCTCGCGTCCGTAGATGCCGAACGCCGGAAGCCCCTTCTGCGCGTAGGCCGCGAGGACCGCCGCCAGGTACACCGCGCCGGGACGCTCCGTGCCGTTGAAGCCCCACACGGCCTTCTGCGTGAGCGGATCCATGTCCATCGTCTCGGAGCCGTAGCACCAACACGGCGTAACGGTCAGCGTGGCGGTCACGTTCATGCCGGCGAATTTCTTCGCGCACGCCGCCGCCTCGTTCACGCCGCCGATCGTGGTGTCGGCGATCACGCACTCGACGGGCTTGCCGTTCGGGTAGCGCAGCGTGCCGGAGATCAGCGCGGCAGCCGATTTCGCCATGTTCATGGTCTGGTCTTCGAGCGATTCGCGGACGCCTCTGCGGCGGCCGTCGATCACCGGACGGATTCCGATACGGGGAAGGGATTCGATCATGGATAAACTCCTGTCTGAATGTGTTGAAAAAAAGCTCCGCACCGATACAATACCCCATTTTTCGGGAAAAACAAGCCGTTTTCCGCACCGGGCAACGTTAATTTCCCGTTAATTGAAATCTGCGAAAAAAACACGGGACCGCTTGAAATAAAGGGCAGGCGGATGTATATTTATTAATGAATTTTCTTACAATACATTGAAACAAACGGGAAAGGATCCCCAGAACATGTTCAACATGAAAAAAATCATCATCTCGCTCCTCGTCATCGCCGCCGCCGGCATGACCTGGTATCTCATCAAGTCCTACAAGGAAGAGGCCATCTACAAGAATCCGGCGTTCGCGTCCGGCAACGGCCGCCTCGAGGCGACCGAGATCAACATCGCCGCCAAGCTCTCCGGCAAGATCGAAAGCGTTCTGGTCGAAGAAGGCGACTACGTGAAGCAGGGGCAGAAGCTCGCCCAGATGCAGACCAACACGCTCGAGGCCGAGCTCGAACAGGCCAAGGCGCAGATCCAAGTGAAGGAAGCCGAGCTCGAACAGGCCAAGGCGCAGCTCCAGGTCGAAGAAGCCGCTCTCGCATCCGCGAACGCCGCCCTCGCCGCATCGAAAGCCAGCCTCGCCGCGAAGACCAGCACGTTCAACAACGCGAAGAGCCGTTACGAACGTTCGAAGCAGCTTGTGGAAAGGGATGCGACTTCCCAGCAGACGTTCGAAAACGACGAGGCACTGTTCCAGTCCGCGGGCGCCGACGTCGAATCCGCGAAAGCCAACGTCCAGAGCTCCGAAGCGGACATCAAGAGCGTCGAAGCCGCGATCATTTCCGACAAGGCCGCCATCCAGAAGGCCGAGGCCTCCATCGCCGCAGCCAAGGCCGACGCCGACCGCATCCAGGCCGATATCGACGACAGCAGCCTCAACGCCCCGCTCGAAGGCCGCATCCAGTACCGCATCTCCGAGCCCGGCGAAGTCCTCAGCTCCGGCGGCCGCGTGCTCAACCTCGTCGACCTCACCGACGTTTACCTGACCTTCTTCGTCCCCGAAGAGACCGCCGGCAAGATCGCGCTCGGCGCGGACGCCCGCATCGTGCTCGACGCCGCATCCGACATCGCGATCCCCGCCACCATCTCCTACGTCGCCAGCGTGGCGCAGTTCACGCCGAAGACCGTCGAGACCAGGGAGGAACGCGAGAAACTCATGTTCCGCGTGAAGGCGAAGATCGACCCCGCCCTCCTCAAACAGTACGTCGAATACGTCAAGACCGGCATCCCGGGCGTCGCCTGGGTCCGCCTCGACGACAAGGAACCCTGGCCGGACTTCCTCAAGACCCCGAAAGAGAAGGGCGAAACCGTCCCCGATCCCGCCAAACCCGCTGACGCCGCCGGAACGAACGAAACGGCCGCAAAATGAGCAGCGCACCCTCCAATGAGGGCGTGAACATCGAACCGGTCGTCAGTTTTCAGGACCTGACCCTGAAATACGGCAAAACCCTGGCGCTGGACCATGTCACGCTCGATATCCCCGCGCGAAAGCTGATCGGCATGATCGGCCCGGACGGCGTGGGCAAATCCACCCTGCTGTCCCTCGTGACCGGGGCGCACGCCATGCAGGGCGGCAATCTGCGCGTCCTCGGCGGCGACATGCGCGACCGGGTCCACAGGAAGATCGTCTGCCCGAAGATCGCGTACATGCCGCAGGGACTCGGCAAAAACCTGTATTTCACGCTTACGGTCGAGGAGAACCTCCAGTTCTTCGCGCGCCTTTTCGGCCACAACGCCGCCGAGCGCCGCCGCAGGATCGACCGCCTGACCAAGAGCACCGGCCTCTATCCCTTCCTCAACCGTCCGGCGGGCAAGCTCTCCGGCGGCATGAAGCAGAAGCTCGGCCTCTGCTGCTCGCTGATCCACGATCCCGACCTGCTCGTGCTCGACGAACCGACCACCGGCGTCGACCCGCTCGCACGCCGCCAGTTCTGGGACCTGATCGACTCCATCCGCGAGGCGCAGGAGAACATGAGCGTGATCGTGGCGACCGCGTACATGGACGAGGCGCAGCGCTTCGACTGGCTGATCGCCATGAACGACGGAAAGATCCTCGACACCGGCACGCCCGACGAGATCCTGAAGAAGACCGGCAAGGACAACCTCGACGACGCGTTCATCGAGCTGCTGCCGGAAGACCAGCGCGCGGGCCACAAGACGCTGGTCGTGCCTCCGCTCGAGACCACCGAGGCCGACGGCTATTCCATCGAGGCCGAGGGCCTGACCAAGCGTTTCGGCTCGTTCACCGCCGTCGACCACGTCAGTTTCCGCATCCGCAAGGGCGAAATCTTCGGATTCCTCGGCTCCAACGGCTGCGGCAAGACCACCACCATGCGCATGCTGACCGGGCTCCTGCCCGCCACCGAGGGCGTCGCGAAACTCTTCGGCAACCCCATCGACGGCAATTCGCTTGAGACCCGCAAGCACCTCGGCTACATGACGCAGCTCTTCTCGCTCTACGGCGACCTGACCGTGCGCCAGAACCTCGTGCTCTACGCGCACCTGTACCAGATCCCCGAAAAGGAGATCCCGGAACGCGTCGACGCCCTGCTCAACCGGTTCCAGCTGAAGGAGATCGAGGACAAGCTTCCGAAGGACCTCCCGCTCGGACAGAAGCAGCGCCTCTCCCTCGCCGCCGCGGTCATCCACAATCCCGAGATCGTGATCCTGGACGAACCGACGTCCGGCGTCGACCCCGTCGCCCGCGACCTCTTCTGGGAGCTCATCATCGAGCTTTCGCGCAAGGACAAGGTCACCATCTTCATCACGACCCACTTCATGAACGAGGCCGGGCGCTGCGACCGCATCTCCCTGATGCACAGCGGGCGCTCCCTCGTCTGCGACACCCCGGCGAACATCGTGGCGCAGCGCAACGCCGCCACGCTCGAAGAGGCGTTCATCGGCGTCCTGGAGGACGCCGACCCGGAATCCAACAAGGCCGCCACGGAGTCCTGCATCCAGAACGAAGCCGTCACGGAAGAAGCCCCGAAGAAGGGCGGCTTCCTCGGCTGGCTCAACGAACGCTTCAGTTTCCAGCGCTGGTACACCTGCTACTGGCGCGAACAGCTTGAGCTCATGCGCGACCCGATCCGCGCCACCCTCGCGCTCTTCGGCGCGCTGATCCTGATGATCGTCATCGGGTACGGCATCAACATGGACGTGGAGGACCTCTCGTTCGCCATCCTCGACAACGACCAGAGCGAGATCAGCGTGAACTACGGCATGAACCTCTCCGGCTCGCGGTACTTCATCCGGCATCCCGACGTGAAGGACCATGCGGACCTTGACCGGCGCATGGCGAACGGCGAACTCAGCGTCGTGGTCGAGTTCCCGCCCAAGTTCGGCAAGGACGTCGAGCAGGGCAACTCGCCCGACGTCGCCTACTGGATCGACGGCTCCAACCCGTCCCGCGCCTCGACCATCGACGGCTACGCCTCGCTGGTCCACAGCGACTGGCTCAAATACCGTGCGCAGTATTCCGCCGACAGCTCGGGGGCCGACCAGATCTCCGTCCAGACGCGCTACCGCTACAATCCCGACGTGGCGAGCCTGCCCGCCATGGTCCCCGCGACCATCCCGCTTCTCCTGATGATGATCCCCGCCATCCTCGCCGCGCTGGCAGTCGTCCGTGAGAAGGAAATGGGCTCGATCACGAACCTGTACGTGACGCCGCTCACCAGGACCGAGTTCATGCTCGGCAAGCAGTTCCCGTACCTGCTTTTCTCCATGCTCAGCGCGTTCCTGCTGATCGTCATGGCGGTCACCATCTTCGACGTCCCGATCAAGGGCAGCTTCCTCTTCCTGGTCGTCTCCCTGCTCGTCTACTGCGTCGTCTCCACCGGCTTCGGCCTGCTGGCGTCCTCCGTGACGCGCAGCCAGATCGCCGTGATCTTCCTCACCATGCTCGCCACGCTTCTCCCCTCGGTCCAGCTCTGCGGCATGACCAACCCGGTCGAGACCCAGAAGGGCATCGCGCTCCTCATCGGCAAGATCTACCCCACCACGCACATGCTCCTGATCAGCCGCGGCGTCTTCAACAAGGCGCTCGGCTTCGCGGATCTTCACCATGAGCTCACGATCCTCGTGATCACGGTCCCGATCATCCTCGGGCTCGGCATCCTCTGCCTCAAAAAACAGGAGTCCTGACCATGATGCAAGCGATCAAAAACATCTATCAGCTCGGAAAGAAGGAGATCCTCAGCCTCTGCCGCGACTGGCTCCTCATGGCGCTGATCCTCTACTCCTTCACCGCCGCCGTCATCGTCGCCTACAACGCCTCCTCGGACTTCGCCGACGGCGCCATCGCGATCGTCGACGAGGACCAGTCCCAGCTCACGCAGGCCGTCATCGACGCCTTCCTGCCGCCGCTCTTCCTCCCCCCCGCCATCATCCAGCGCGCCGACATCGACCGCACGATGGACGAGGGCAGATACACGTTCGTCGTCGTGCTGCCCGTCAACTTCGAAAAAGACGTGATGGCGAACAACACGCCGCTGGTCCAGGTCAACGTCGACGCCACGCGCATGTCGCAGGCGTTCACCGGTGCCGGATACATCCAGCAGATCCTGTCCGACGCGGTTTCGGATTTCGTGCGGAACAGCTCGGGCGAGGATTCCTCGTCCGCCGCGAACCTCGTCGTCCGCAAACGCTACAACGCGAACCTCAACAGCTCCTGGTTCAACGCCCTGATGCAGCTCGCGAACAACGTCGCCATGCTCGCCATCATCCTCACAGGCTCGGCGCTCATCACGGAACGCGAGAGCGGCACGCTCGAACACCTCCTCGTGATGCCCGTCACGCCGTTCCAGATCATGCTCTCGAAGATCTGGTCGATGATGGCGGTCGTCATGGCCGCCGCCCTCGCGGGTCTCTTCCTGATCGTCAGATTCTACCTCCAGGTCCCGCTCGCGGGCTCCTACTTCCTCTACGCGTTCGGCTTGGCGCTCTATCTCTTCGCGCTCACGTCCCTCGGCATCTTCCTCGCGTGCATGTCCTCGAACATGCCCCAGCTCGGCATGCTGATCATCCTCGTCCTGATGCCGCTGGAAATGCTCTCCGGCAGCTCCACGCCGCAGGAAAGCATGCCCGTCTGGGTGCAGAGGGTCATGCAGTTCGCTCCGACGACCCACTTCGTGAGCATCACGCAGGGCATCCTGTTCCGCGGCGCGGGACTGCGCGCCATGTGGCCGCCCTTCCTGAAGCTCTTCCTCATCGGCGCGGTCCTCTTCGTGATCTCGATGAGACGCTTCCGCAAGTCCGTCGCATAGCGCACCGCAAGCGGTGCCGAGCAGTGCTCTGCTACGCGAGAGCACACCGCAAGCGGTGCTGATACAGTGCTCTGCTGCGCGAGAGCACAAAATAAGTCTTATACGACTTATAAGTCTTATATTCACAGCCTCCGAACTGGAAACAGTCCGGGGCTTTTTTTGCGAACATCGGATGTTTTTTTTTTCCGGGACTTGTAAAACGGAAAAAGAGCAGTATATTCTCAAATGTCATAAAAAAAGAAAGACGGTGCGATCGTGAAACAGGAAACTGAACATCCGGGAAAGGACGGGACGCCGCGCGAGCCGTTCGTCGCCAAGCTGAA
>JAFXUM010000252.1 GCA_017524965.1 Lentisphaeria bacterium
CGTAGAGCGCGAAACTAAATGCACCATCGTGCGGGTAAACGCACCTTTTCTGCTGGCGAGGTGACATGTTTTGCGTCTTGAGGTTTTGGCGATGAGGTGTTGTGGCCTCTCCATGTGCGGATTCGGGTAGATTTGCCCTTGTTGCTTGGCCGGATCGTTGTTTTTTGACACAGATGGGCGGGATTATGGTACAATGCTCCCGCTGTCCACCCCCGGAACGTGTTTTCGGCAGGGACCGGACGTGGACTAGGCGTTGCCTCCCTGACGGGAGGCTATTTTACTTCTGGTCTTCCGTGTTCTTCGGGGGGATGACGCCTGCCTTCCTGAGGACGACCCTGTCCGCGTGTCGCTTGAACTTCGCGCCGAGGAGGATGGGGTCGAGCGTGACTTCGTTCGCCGGGATCTTCACGATGCCGAGCTTGTCGAGGAACACCCTGCCTTCTTCGCCGAAGCGCTCGACGAACGTCTCGTAGGCCGTCTTGCCGCCAAGGACGCCGCGCGAGTAGCAGTTCACGTGCGAGAAGGCGAGGTTGATGCCGTCTTGGTCGAGCGTGTTGAAGCTCGTGCCGTGTTCGAGGATCCTGCGGATCTCGCGGTGATAGCGCTCCACGTGCGGCTTCTGCGAAGAGCAGTAGGGATCGCAGTAGAACACGCGGATGCCTCGCGGCACCTTCAGCGTCGAGTTGTGGATCGGGTCGGGTCGGTATTTCTCGATCATTTCGGGGTCCGAGAACTCGGTGCCGTTGTCGGTGAGGATGACGCGGAAGAGTTTCCGGAAGAGCTCGGGCCCCGCGACCTCCCAGAGACGGTTGAAGACACGGGTGCAGGTCTGCGAGCTCTTGTGGTCGCGCAGGAATCCGAGCATGATCCCGCCCGGCAGGTAGATCGTGAAGAGCACCTTGCCCCCGACCCGTCCGATGACCGTGTCGAGCTCCGCCCACTCGGCGATGTCGTTCGCGGCGCAGAACACGACGAACTCCCTGTACGTGCGCCCGACGCGGCACCGCGCGTTGGTCTTCGCCTCTTTCGGCTTCTTCCTCTGCCTGCGGCCGCACGCCTCGGGAAGGTCGCCGCGGACGATGTCGAAGAGCCCTCCGCCGATGTAGTCGTACACCGTGCGCTCCTTGACTCCCCCGAAGGCCTCGGGATTGTTGCGGATGACGTTCCTGACCGACTGTCCCCTGAGGATGCAGGGGGAGAGGACCGCGTTCATCCTCTCGATGCGTTCGTCGGAGGGATGGACGCCGCGCCGCGAACCGTGGAGAATGCCGTCGTAGTTCGCGTGGGCGCCCTCCGCCGAATAGACGCGCTTCATCATCGGGCAGGTCGCGAAGTCCCTGCAGCCGTTGCAGACGTGCGACGGCACGAGGAGCCTTTCGCACTTGCGCTCGACGAAGTCCGGGCAGACCTCGAAGCAGCGCGGCGTGCAGTTGAACGAGCGCCTGGCGTCCCGTCCGTAGCCCTTGACGCGCGGACAGCGGTCGAACAGCGCGCAGATGCGGTTCGAGCACTTGTAGTTGCGGTTCGATTCGACCGAGCGGTTGATGAGCTCCCGCAGGATCGTCGACTTCTTCCGCCCGAGATCGTCGGCGATATCCTGGACGGTGAATCCGGATGAGGCCAGAAACTCGATGCGTTCCCGGTCGTTGTCTTTCATGTGAGCCATGTGGCCCTCCTTGTGTTTTCGTTTTCATGCTCCTCGCCGCGACACGCGCCGCGTGCGGGAGCAAGGAGGGGTAGGATACTCCAATTTCGCCATTCGCGCGACTAAACGCACCCAACTTCCCATGGGAAGTGTGTGATAACAGACATCTCCTTGATCTACCGATGTCCCAGCAATCTCCAATGCCTATCGCAACACTAACCGCACCAAAACCGGTGCGGTTACTTCCGCAAACCACA
>JAFXUM010000030.1 GCA_017524965.1 Lentisphaeria bacterium
CCTGATCTACCGCATGACCATCTTCCTCGAAAACGAGGGCTACGCCGCCATGCCGATCCCCGCGCGCGGAACCCAGTACGGCGCGCGCAAGCCGTATTTCGGCCCGCTCTCCTACCGCCACTGCGCGGTCGCGGCGGGGCTTGCGACGTTCGGTCTGAACGGACTCGCGCTGACGCCGCAGTTCGGTTCGCGGCAGAGATTCGTCGGCATCCCGACCACCGCCCCGCTCAAGCCGGCGGAAAAGCTTATGGACCAGTCGATCTGCGACCGCTGCATGGAGTGCATCCGCAACTGCCCGGCGCACGCGCTTTCGCTCAATCCGCCTCACATCTGCAAACTCGGCGGCATGACCTACCGTTACGCCCGGTGCGACCAGGCGGCGTGCACGCACATGGCGCGCGGCCTCAGCACGAAAGTCTGGGAAGGCGCGCTCTTCAACCCGAACGTGGACGTCCCGGTCGAGGAGAACCAGAGCAAGGCGGGGCATTACGACGACCTCTGGAACAAACGCGACGCGCGCATCCGGATCAGCGAGCACGCCGAGGCGACGTACGGCGCCACCCTGTGTGGACGCTGCATGGCGTTCTGCACGGCGGGACACGACGCGATGAACCGCAGGATGCGCCCGGACCAGACCGCGTACCAGAACGACGAGGTCCTGCACAAAGACGGCACGGTCCGTGTCGCGGACCGCGTCGCCGCCCTGCGAAAACGCGCCGCTCAAAACGAACAGGAATAACCCTTTTTCACATAGGAGACTTTGACCATGGCAAAGAAACAAACTTGCGACCTCAGCTGCTCGGAATGCTCCGTGCGGAACTGCTACCGCAAAGACAAGAAGTACCCGGCGTTCTGCCTCACGGAACAGTACAAAGGCGCCGTCGATCAGACGAAGAAACTCTACAGCTCGAATTCCCTCGACGGACGCATCGCGCGCGCCGCCGCCGAGATCGAGGGCGAATACTACGGTCGCCTCACGCGCCTCGAGGAAACGATCCGGTTCGCGAAGAAGCTCGGCGTGAAGAAACTCGGCATCGCCAGCTGCATCGGTCTGCTCGACGAAGCCTCGCTCTACGCTCAGATCGTCCGAACCGCCGGGATCGAGACGAAGACCGTGATCTGCAAGGTCGGCGGCGTGGACAAGTGCGACATCGGGCTGCCCGACGGCCTGAAGGTCTGCCCCGGCTGCAACGAATCCTGCTGCAATCCGGCGCTTCAGGCGCAAATCCTTAACGAGTGGGGCGCCGAGCTCAACGTGCTGGTCGGATTGTGCGTCGGACACGACGCGATCTTCACGCGCCACAGCAAGGCGCCGGTCACCACGTTCATCGTGAAGGACCGCGTGCTCGGACACAATCCCGCCGCCGCGCTCTACACCGCGAAATTCTACTATAAGCGCGTGCTGGACGAAAAGACGTTCCCCGAACCGCGCAAAGAGGCGGTCGAGGCGGAACAGGAAGCCGCGAAGAAGGCATCCGCCCGGAAACACAAAAAAGCCCTTTGACCGATTCCGGCACGGCGAAAGCCTGAAACGTCATTGCCGTCCGGTCAAAACACGTTGCGGCAGCCGCACGGAATATCCCATATTCGCCCGAAAGCTTGAAAGAAAGAAAACTCAGGGCGAATATGAAATATCCTCATGCGGCCGAATCCTTATTCTCCGCGGCCGCACCGGAGCGGCGGGAAACCTCACAGGTTACTTGCCGAGCACCGAGGGCAGCCAGTCGGAAAGCCACGGGATATACGTGATCAGAGCCACCGAGGCGACCATCGCGATCCAGAACGGGATCATGGCCGGAGTGACCTTCGCGATCGACGTCTTGCCGATGCCGCAGCCGATGAAGAGGCAGGTGCCGACCGGGGGCGTGCAGAGTCCGATGCAGAGGTTCGCGATCATCATGATGCCGAACTGGATGTCCGTCATGCCGAATTCGCGCACGATCGGGAGGAAGATCGGGGTGAAGATCAGGACGGCGGGCGTCATGTCCATGAACGCGCCGACGACGAGCAGGAGGATATTGATGAAGATCAGGATGACGACCGGGCTGGACGACAGCGACATCATCCAGGCGCTCACGGTGCCGGGGATGTTCGCGACGGTCATGATCCAGCTCATGGAGGAGCTGACGCCGATCAGGAACATCACGACGGCGGTCGTGATGCCGGTCTCCTTCAGGATGCCGGGGAGGTCCTTAAACTTGACTTCGCGGTACAGGAACACGCTCAGGATGAACGCATAGGCGACGGCGACGGCGGCGGCCTCGGTGGCGGTGAAGATGCCTTTCAGGATGCCGCCGATGATGATGACCATCAGGAAGAGGCTCAGGAACGCCTGCCGGAACGTGGTCCACAGGACGGAGAACGGCACGCGTTTCTCGAACTTCGCGCCGGAACGAGCCGCGTGGATGATGCACGCCGCGATGATGCACAGGCCCATCACGATGCCCGGGATGACGCCCGCGAGGAACATCGCCGCGATCGACACGGAGCCGCAGGCCACGGCGTACACGATCATGATGTTGGACGGCGGGATGATGAGGCCGGTGGTGGCAGAGGTCGTGGTCAGCGCCGTCGAGAAATCGCGGTCATAGCCCTTCTCCACCATTTCCGGGATCATGAAGCCGCCCACGCTGGCGACCGCCGCGCCCGCCGAGCCGGAGATCGACCCGAAGAGCATGCACGTGATCGTATTCGCATACGCCAGGCCGCCGGGCAGATGTCCGACCAGCGCCGAGGCGAAGTTGATCAGACGGCGCGCCATGCCGCCGCGTCCCATCAGGATGCCCGACAGCACGAAGAACGGGATGGCGAGCAGCGGGAACGAGTTGATGCCGAACATCATGCGTTCCGGGACGATGATCTCGGGGCGGAACGAACCGCCCGCGACCGCCACGGCAAGCATGGTGGCGGACCCGATCGCCACGGCGACGGGAATATTGAGGAGAAGCAGCGAAAAGAAAATCAGCGCGAGAACAAAGCCGACACACTCCATGGTCACGCCTCCTTCCTGTTCCTGCCGAGGACATCCTCGGCGTAGTTGCAAATCTCGAAATACAGGATGAAGAGGCCGGAGACGGGGATCGGCAGGTACATCACGGCGTCCGGGATCTGAAGCGCGGGCATCACGTTACGCGTGACGAACATCGCCTTGTGCAGCAGGAAGCAGCCGCCGTAGAGGAACGCCACGACGGTGAACACGATGGTCACGAGGTGGGCGATCGTCGCGGCGGTCTTGCGCGGGGTGTCGGTCATCATGTTCACGATGAGGTCGATGCCGAGGTGGGAACGGCTGTTGAACGCCAGGGCGATGCCGAAGAAGGAGGACCACACGAGCAGGAGACAGGCGAGCTCCTCGGTCCAGGAGACCTGCTTGCCCACGATGTAGCGGGAGACGACGCCGAGGAGCACGTCCAGCACCAGGAGCGCCATACTGGTTTCCAGCAGGAAACTCAGGATCTTGACCATGACGGTATGGACTTTCTGCATCACTTGACCTCCCGGATGCGCTTCGCGAGGTCCTGCAGGTCAGCCGGGAACGCATCGTAGATCGGTTTGGAAAGCTCGATGAACGGCGTACGGTCGACCTTGATGAACTCGACGCCCGCGTCACGCGCGATCTGCTCGTTGAGGACCTCGGATTCGCGCCAAGCCTGCCGCTGGAACACGTTGGCGTCGGCGGCGGCCTGTTCGACCCAGCCCTTCTGCTCGGCGGTGAGCTCGTCCCAGACCTTCTTGCTCATCACGAGCACGTCCGGCACGCGCTGGTGCTCGGTGAACGTGAAGTATTTGCAGACCTCGAAATGGCGCCCCGTCACGAAGCTCGGGATGTTGTTTTCGGCGGCATCCACGGTGCCCTGCGACAGCGCCGTGTAGAGTTCGCCCCAGGAGATCGGGGTCGGGGAAGCGCCCAGCGCCTCCATCGACTGCATGGCGATACTGCTCTTCTGCGTGCGGATCTTCAGGCCCTTCATGTCTTCGGCGGAACGCACCGGTTTCTTCGTGGTGTACAGGCTGCGTGCGCCCGCGTCGAAATAGCAAATGCCCATCAGGCCGTCGATCTTCCGCAGGAGGGATTTGCCGATCTCGCCGTTCATCACCGCCCAGAAGTGGTCGGAATCGCGGAACAGGAACGGAGCGCCGACGACCTGGAACTCCGGCACGGAGCCGTCGAGCACGGCGGCGGAGCACTTCGCGAACTCGATCTGCGCGTTCTGCGCCTGTTTGAAGCATTCATCCTCGGAACCGATCATCCCGCTCGGATAGATCTGGAGTTCCATCGTGCCGGCGGAAAGCTCACGCAGGCGTTCCGACATGTGCATCATAGCAAGGTGTACCGGGTGGTCGGCGGAGAGGCCGTGCCCGAGGCGAAGCATACGGACACTGCCGGAGGTCCTGGCGGAACGGACCGTGAACGCGCAAATGGCCGTGGCGATGAAGCACGTCGTCAGGATGTTGAGGATCCACCAGGAGATGGGATTGGAAAACGTCTTATGGGTCTTTTGAAGTTCGGACATGGCGGAAAAATGTATCCTTTCGTTATGGAAATGTGAAAAAAACGGCAGTTGCGGATTGTTATATTTTAGCATAAAAACTGAAAAAATCAAGCAGAATCGTGCGCGCGGAAGGAAATTTAATAAAAGAAAAGCCGCTCCCCCCCGGTGAAGAGGAAGCGGCGGAAACCGGACAGCATAAAAGAAAAGCCGCTCCCCCGGGAAGGAGAGAGCGGCGGAAACCGGACAGCATAAAAGAAAAGCCGCTCCCCCGGGAAGGAGAGAGCGGCGGAAATCAGCGCTGATCGACGAATCAATCGAAGGCGTGATGGGCGGAACCGAGCACGTTGATGACTTTGTGCTTATAGAGTTCCTTGAGCATATCGCGGGCGGGGCCGAGATACTTGCGGGGGTCGAATTCCGCGGGCTTTTCCATCAGGACCTTGCGGACGCCGGCGGTCATGGCGAGACGGCCGTCGGAGTCGATGTTGATCTTGCAGACGGCGGACTTGGAGGCTTCGCGGAGCTGGTCTTCGCCGATGCCGATGGCGTCCTTCAGCTGGCCGCCGTACTGGTTGATCATCTGGACGTATTCCTGCGGAACGGAGGAGGAGCCGTGGAGGACGATCGGGAATCCGGGGATGCGCTCTTCGATCTGCTTGAGGATGTCGAGGCGGATGCGGGGATCCGTGCCCGGTTTGAACTTGTAGGCGCCGTGGCTGGTGCCGATGGAGATCGCGAGGGAGTCGACGCCGGTACCGTTCAGGAAGGCCTGGACTTCTTCCGGACGCGTGTAGGTGTGCTGTTCGGCCTTGACTTCGTCTTCGACGCCGGCGAGGACGCCGAGTTCACCTTCGACCGTCACGTCGAACTGGTGCGCGTATTCGACGACCTTCTTGGTCAGGGCGACGTTGTCGTCAAAGGACTTGGAGGAACCGTCGATCATGACGGAGGAGAAACCGAACTCGATGCAGCTTTGGCAGAGTTCGAAGGAATCGCCGTGGTCGAGGTGGAGAGCGATCGGGATCACTTTGCCGCCGCCGATCTCACGGGCGTATTCGACAGCGCCCTGCGCGAGGTAACGGAGGAGAGTCTGGTTGGCGTAGTTGCGGGCGCCCTTGGAGACCTGAAGGATCACGGGGGATTCTTCCTCGGAGCAGGCGGCGATGATCGCCTGGAGCTGTTCCATGTTGTTAAAGTTGAACGCGGGGATCGCATAGTGGCCGGCCATCGCCTTTTTGAACATGTCGCGGGTGTTGACCAGTCCGAGATCTTTGTAGTTGACCATACGGTTGTCCTTTCTTATGATTGGGGTTGAAAGAAATCCATCATATCAATATACCACCGCACGGGCGAAAAAGCAATCTTTTTTCGTGAAAAAAAACGTTTTGCGCCCGATTCTTTTCCGTTTTGACAGGACCGCCGGACAGGACAGACTGCCGTGTCTCCATGTCCCCGGATCCAGCAGTGCGGAACAGGAACGGAAAAAGCGGCAGGATGGATGAATGACAGGCAAACCGGATTTGAGGCGGCTCGCCCCGGGAGCCGATCGCCGGACGCAGGATAGAAAAATGCCAGGAATCCCTTCAAGTTTCAGTTAAATGGTATTCGATTTAACTGAAACTTGCGCGTGTACGCGGGAAGATCCCTAAATTACCTTCCACGCCGTATGACAATGCTCGGCGCTGACGCGGGTTGCTGTGAAATACAGTCCCCATACCATCTGAAGTGCAGTCGTAGGGGGAGACCCTTCGGAGGGGGATGGAGAAAAAAGATTTTGTCGGCTAGCAGTCAAGTTTCAGTTAAATGGTATTCGATTTAACTGAAACTTGCGCGTGTACGTGGGAAGATCCCCAAATTACCTTCCACGCAGTATGACGATGCTCGGCGCTGACGCGGGTTTCTTAGAATTACAGGATGACATGCCATCTATCAGGTCGGAGGAAAAAAGTATTGGAGGAAAAAACTGTCGGCTAACAGTCAAGTTTCAGTTAAATGGTATTCGATTTAACTGAAACTTGCGCGTGTACGCGGGAATTCGGTCTTCATCATCATTTTATCATCTTCTCTTCCTCTTTTCTCCCCCCTCATTCTCTTCTCACGTTTTTTTGCAAAGGGCATTTGATCCGAGGAAGACTTCCTTTGTCGGTCAGTCGTCCAGAGGAAGCCCCATCGCCTTTCGTGCCGTGCGAAAGTGCATCTTCGCGAACTTCCGCAGGAGCGGTTCGCCGCCGGACAGGAAGAGCTGCTTCGCGGTCTTGTCGACCTGCGTCCCCGCGCCCTTCGGCAGGGGACATCCGGCCTCCTCTTCGAGTTTCGCGAGACGCCGCACGAACTCGGCGCGCGCGAGGATGGATGCCGCGGCCACGGCAACGTCGCGCTCGCCGCGCGGGAACTGTTCCAGGCGGACGGCGCGGCCGTTTTTGAGGAGGGCGTTTTCCACGAGCCGCCTGTCGCCGAACTGGTCGGAGATCACGTGACGGCATTCGGGCGCGAACTTGAGCATGTTTTCAAGGGCGCGGGCATGTCCCCAGGCGAGGAACCGGTTGAGGTTGCCGATGGATTCGTAGGTGCGGTTGTACGCCTCCGGGCCGATGACCACGACGCCGAACTTGCCGCGGACCGCGGTCTTGACCTGCTCCGCGAGCGCGGCGATCTTCGTGTCGTCCTTGATCGCCTTGGAGTCCCGCACGCCGGCCTTCGCCAATGCATCGGCGGTCTCCCGGTCCGCCACGAACACGCAGGCCACGACCAGCGGCCCGAAGAAATCGCCTTTGCCGCTCTCGTCGATGCCCGCATGCGGGTCTTTGAACTCCAGAAGCGGCGGCGGTTCCGATTCGTCGTGTGTCAGCCCGATCAGCGGTTCCAGCACGAATTCGACGAAGTCCTGTGTCCCGGCGCCCTGTACGACAAGCTTGCCGGAACGGTAGGCCGCCACCTGCGTTTTTTCGCGTGCGGCTTTGAAGAGCATGTACGGGCCGACGGAAAACTCCCACGCGGAAATGGTTTCAAGGCTGGCCCGGAGGGCGTTCATCTGGTCGGGAGTCAGAGTTGCGACGAAACAAGTTTTACCACTCACGGCGACGGTTCCTGTGTTTGGGATGGAATGGCGGATAACGGCGGAAACGGGCTTTTTTTCAAAAAAAACGAAAAAAAACACCAAAACTTTTCTATTATAGCTTGAAAACTGGCAGGAATCAAGTTAAAGTATGAATGTTTCCCGAGTTTTTTTGAAAAAATGCCGGGAGACGCACTATCCGTACGATCCATGAACCGCATATAAGGAATAACGACGATGAAGAACACTACATGGGTTTTTGGAAGCATGCTCGCCGCAGGCTGCATGCTGTTGTCCGTCCCCGTGGCCGCCCAGGGCAATTTCCCGCAGGGAATGCCGCAGGGAATGCCGCAGGGAATGCCCGGCGGAATGGGACGCGCTCCCGGGTTCCCGCAGCAGGGCGGTGCTCCCGGCTTCCCGCAGGCCGGCGCACCCGGAAGAGTCAATCCGGCTGCCGGAGCGAAGCCCGCGACCACGCCGGGCAAGGCGAATCCGAATTCTTCCGCGAAGAGCGGCACGGCGAAGAACGACAAGGCCGCGCTTGACGCCGCGAAATACCAGCTCTCGAACCACCGCGCCGACCTGATCCGGACCACGATCGACGGCTATGCTTCCTCCGAGGACCTCACCGATCCGGCCATCGTCCGTTCCATCAACGGAGATATCGAAAAACACATGCCGCTCGTGCCGTCCGTGCCCCTCGAGAACGCCGACATCCAGGCGCTGAACCAGAAGGCCATCGACATGGTTGATCAGGAGTACGGCGCCGACGACAAGAAATACCGCAAAGTCCTGGAAGCCGCGGCGGAGAAGGAAATCCCCCTCTGCAAGATCGGCGACAAGGTCGTCGTGAACTACAACATGGGACCGAAGCACTTCTCCGTCAAGGGTACGCTCTACCGCGTCACGGACAGCTCCATCACGGTCGAGGACAAGATCATCAACCTCATCGACCTCAACGACGAGACCCGCGCGAAGTTTGATCCGCAGAAGAACAAATACATGCGCAACCAGTACGTCGACAGGGGCATCCGCCAGCTGAACAACATCAAGATCGAAAAGCGCAACGAGTATTACGAGAAGCTCAAAGGCGAGATCTTCGGCCGCAACGAAACCGCGGGCTACATCTACGACCCGAACACCGGCCTCTGGTCCACCGCGCAGGAGCTCACGAAGAATTACATCGCCCGCATCGTGAAGGACAAAGCCAAACAGCAGAAGCCGAAAACGACCGCCCAGACCAAGACCGGAACCGATGAGAAATTCCCCGACGACGTGCAGGACACCACTCCCGCCGCGGGCGAAACGGACCCCGAAGACACGGTCAGGCACGCCGACGACACGCAGATCGCCGTCACGCCGGTCAACGACGCCATCAAGCTCGAAGACAATGCGGAATCCCAGGCGAAATACAAATCCGTCATCGCCAAGGCCCAGAAACAGCAGAAGGACGCGAACGAGAACTACGCGGGCATCGACGCCGACTGCGGCTACAAGAACGCCTGCTGGGGCTTCACCATCGCCGACACACGCTACGCGCTCTGGTACGAGCCGGAATTCCCGTACATCGAGCCCGCCCTCGGACGCGACGTCATCGACTTCCCCTCCGAAGGACTGGACGTCGGCATCGCGGGCGAACCCGAAAACATCGACCTTGTGTATGTCTCCAACAGCCTCTCGAAGGTCGTCTTCATAATGAAGGACTGCTCCAGACAGGACTTCCTCCGTTTCAAGGACTCCCTCACCGAGCAGTACGGCCATGCGTCCGAAGACAAGGGCGTGAACTCCGCCGCGTTCACAAACATCTTCTCCGGCAAGACGAAGCCGCAGCAGATCGCCGACGCGGACGAGATCGAAGCCGCGCAGGCGGCCGTGAAGGACGCGGAAAAAGCGTTCAATAAGGCCGTGGCCGACCTGAAAAACGCGGATGACGATGAACGCGAAGCGCTTCAGGAAGCCCGCGATCAGGCCGCTTCCGCGCTGAAGGAAGCCAATGCCAAGGCCGAAGCGTTCGAGAACGCCGTGTCCTCCGACAATCTCCCCTACATCTATTCCCGCGTCAAGCTCGCGAAGGACAGCGAAGGACAGACCGTTCTTCCCTACGCGTTCAACTGGAAAGGCCAGAAAGTCTCCGGCACGCTCGTCTTCTACTACGACAAGGCCAGGGACAAAGTCACCAACCTCGTTTTCGCCAAGGAATATAAGAAGTAATCCTCCGCACATTCAGACGATCCCGATCCGGGCGGACCGCGCAGGTCCGTCCGGATTTTTTTTGTATCCGCGCGGCGGAAAACGGCGCAAAACGGGGCCGGGACATGTCACTCGTTATTTTCTGATTTTCTGCATGTTATAAAAAACCGGCGTCCGTTTTCCCCGATCCCGTGCCTTTTTTGAGAGATCAGCTCAAAAAAAAGGAGGGACCTTGCCCAGAAAACAGAAGAACAGGAAACCGCCTTCCCAATTCGGACGTCTCCCGTTCCGGCTCCGCTACAGGATCGCCTGCCTGCTCCTGGAAGGCGCGACCGGCCAGGCTGTGCTCGCCAATCCCGAAGTCGCGGGGACGCTGAACGCGATCGGACTGACCCTGACGGCCGCGGCCGTTACAAGGTTCAGGACCACGCGCGAGTTCAAGACCATCGCCGAGGAACGGGAGAAGGTGCATCTGGCGTATGAGGAAGTCCGGCTGTCCGCCGCGCTGCTCCGCGACTGCGAAGCGACGAGCGCGATAGCCGAGGAACTCAAGATCGACCTGCTGAAACTCGTCCGCGAATGCACCGACGCGACGACCGACGACCCGAAGACGATCGAACGCCTCGTCCGCTCGGCCGTCACGCTGTCGAAATCCGTCACGGACGGCCAGAACACCGTCCTGCGGAAACGCGTCGCCGCCCTGTCCGAAGAGAACGTCCGACTGCGCGAAGCGCTCGAACGCGCCCGGATGCAGTACAACGAACTGCTCGACCGCCGCCGGGACGAATGGTCCCGCGTGGACGGCGCCGAGGTCGCCGACCGGCTGTCCGCCATCCTCGGGATCAAACCGTAACAAAAAACCGTCAACCTCAAATCAAAAGGAATCCGACATGAAACTGAAACAATCCGACCTGACCGCCGCGCGGAACGGCGGCGCACCCGCACCGGGCCGCTGGATCGCCGTCGAACCCGGCGAACGCGCCCGCTGGCTCCAGACCTCCGAATACACGCCCGCAAACGTCTCGCGCATCCTGGATGCGGCAAACGAGGGCGACATCGCGGAACTCGCCGTCGCCGCCCGCGAGATCATGGAACGCAACTGGGAAGTCATCCTGGCGATGCAGGTCCGGAAAAGCGCACTGACCGGGCTCGAATGGGGCGTGGATCCCGGCGACGAACGCCCCGCCTCGAAGGACGCCGCGCAGGCGTTCGAAGCTGCGCTGAAGGAGTCCGGCACCGAACCCGGACTGGCGTCGTTCCACGAACTCGCCGGACATCTGATGGACGCCGTGATCGCGCCGCTGTCCGCCGCGGAAATCGTCTGGGGTGCGGGCGGCTCGCTGACGGGGTTCCGCCCCGTGGGCGCCTGGCATTTCACGTTCCGCAACTCGGAAACGCCCCTGCTCGTCACGGACGACAACCGCACGGGAGTCCCCCTGCCCCCGGCGAAGTTCATCGTCCACACGCACGGCGGAGCGGGCGATCCCGCGCGCGCCGGGCTCATCCGGACGCTGATCTGGCTGCACGTCTTCCAGAATTATCCGGTGAAGGACCTCGTGTCGTTTGTCGAACGCTACGGCATGCCGTTCGTGGTGGCGAAGGTCGACCGCAGCGCGTGGGAAAATGAACGTGGCGTGATGCGGAATCTGATCCGGAGCTTCGGGCCGAACGGCGGCGGCGTGTTCACGAAGTCGACCGAGCTGGAACTCCTGCAGGCGTCGAACTCGGGCGGCGACGTCTATTTCAAACTCCTGGAGTACACCTCGAAAGCGATCACGAAAGTCATCCTCGGCCAGCTCGCCAGTTCGTCCGAATCCGGCGGGCTCTCCGGCGGCGACGCACAGTCGCGCGTCCGGAGCGATCTTCTGGAAGCCGATGCGCGCGCGATCGAATCGACCGTCCGGTCCCAGCTCGCAGTCCCCTGGACCAAGTTCAATTTCGGCGACGCGGCGGCCGTTCCGGTCCTGCATTTCCGCAATTCCGCGCAGGAGGACCGCGCCGTCTTCGCGGGCATCGTCGAGACGCTTCACCGCGCCGGCCTCGACGCCGATCCCGAGGAGATTTCCGCCCGGTTCGGGATCTCGCTGAAACGCGCCGAAGCGGCCCCGGAGGTGCGCCCATGACCGCCTCCACGCTTACCGTCGCGAACGCGCTGAAAAGCCTCGTTTCCGCCTCGTTTCCCGCCGTCGGATTCGTGACTGCCGCCACGCCGGAAACCGCCGTCCTCGCGAAATCCCTGCCCGCCGGACTCCGGCCGCCCTGCGTGCTCATCCTCGCGGGCGACGGAGCCTACACGGACAGCACGCTCACGAGGCGTCAGCAGTTCCACCTGATCCTGATCGACCTGCTGGCGGGGACCGGCGACGCCCGCACCGCGGCCGCGCTCGGACGATTCGACGCTCTCCAGGAACTCTTCCCGGCGGAGGGTCTTTCATCCGGCGACGCCGTGTTCATCCCCGAGTCGTTCCGCCTGCTGGACTGCCCGGACGGACGCGCGGCGGCGTGCCTGACGATCGCCACGCTGTCGCCCTCGCAGGACACGGCGGGGTCCGTCTCCGGCGCAACGGCGTCAGGCGCGGTTCCCTCCTGAACGGAATAACGTCTTCCCCCTCAAAACAATAACGCACAGTTGTCTGCCAGTCAGACAGCCGTGCGTTTTTTTGTACCCTCGCACCGTGCTTATTTCGAGTTCAGGATCTCTTCCAGGACACCTATCTGTTCCTGTTCGGCCTGAGCGGCGGCCTCCTGCGCGGCCGGGTCTTTCGTCCTCGAATGGCGTTCCAGCATGATGCGCGTCGAACCGCGGCTCAGCAGCTCGCGCGCCGCCGGCCTGAGTTCATCAAGACGCGTGTCGTCGGGCGGCAGTTCGCCGATGCGGCCGGCAAGCTCCGGGTAGCGTTTGATGAAGATCCCGATGTTCCACGGATCGGGCGAATCGGGATTTTCGGTCCGGATACTCCGTATGGAGTCCGCCGCCTCGCCGAGACCGGCGATCACGCTCAGATACACGGCATTCCGCAACGGCTTTGTTTCCACAGTCCCGAGCAGAAATCGGTCCTGGCTCCGGATCAGCCGGAAATAGCGCGGACGCAGGGCCGACGCCACCACGGCGGTCCCCCGTTTGCCGCAATGCTTTTTCGCCTCGGTCCGCACGGCTTCCGGCAGCGTGTCCAGTACGTCCGGCGTCACGATCAGATACGGCACGGAAAGAGCGCAATCGTCGATCTCCAGGACCTCCGAGACGCCGACGGCTTCGGCGTCCTCCGCCGCGGTGGAACGGCAGGACACGGCGCCGATGCAGAGCATCATGCAGAGAATTGAAAGAAAAACGCCTGATTTCATGTGCGGACAAGGTTGTTTTGTGAAGGGAGGCGATGCCTCCGCGGCGGATGGTCCCCGGCTGTATCCCGGTCGGAAGCCGTGCGGAAGCCCGGCAGGGTAAATAATATGGCGCTTCGGACGCCGGATTTCAAGCGGAAAACGTGTCCCGGCATATTTTTTCGGACTTTTTTATAAAAAAAGTCGGTTTTCGGGTTGTACTGCGGCAAAAATGGATTAGGTTATCATATTCTGTTTTTTTCCGGACCCGTCACGCGCAATATTCAGAAGAACCATGAAAATCCGACAGCCCATCCAGCAGCAGCCCGACGCGCAGGCCATCGAACCGCCGAAGAAACCGGCCATGCCCGAGCTCGCGGTCTTTATTCTTTTCGCATTCATGATCACGCTTTTCGGCCTCATCATGCTTTATTCCACCTCGTTCGTCACGCAGGGCAGCGCCTATTTCAGGAAACAGCTGATGTGGATGTTCATCGGCCTCTTCGCGGGCGCGGGCACGGTCGTGATCGGCAGCAAACGCCTCTCCGACTGGAGTCCGGTCATGATCCTCGCGCTGAACGTGCTTCTGATATGGGCGCTCTTCTGCAAGCCGATCAACGGCGCGCGGCGGTGGATCCAGCTCGCGGGCTTTACGCTTCAGCCGTCCGAGCTGGGCAAGGTCGTCATCACGCTCTTCCTGGCGAAGTTTCTGGCCGCCCGTACACGCGAACTGGAAAGCAAACCGTTCCGGAAAGTCATGATCCCGAGCGCATTTCTGGTCGGACCGACCATCGCGCTTGTGCTCATGGGCGAAGACCTCGGCACGACCGTCCTGCTCGGCTCGCTGTACCTGCTGATGCTTTTCGTGGCGGGGATGCGCCTGAGGTGGATCCTGCTCCCGACGCTGGTTCTGCCGCCCCTGGCGATCTTCGTCATCTCGAAGATCGACCCGATGCGCTGGAGCCGCCTCACGGTGTTCATGGACGCCGAAGCATACAAGATGACATCGGGCTATCAGCTGTGGAATTCCCTGCTGGCGCTCGGGTCGGGCGGCTGGACCGGAGTCGGCTTCACGGAAAGCCGCCTGAAACTGCTGTATCTGCCGGAAAACCACACCGACTTCATCCTGTCCATCGTGGGCGAGGAACTCGGATTCATCACGCTGCTGACCGTGATCGCGGCGTACCTGATCCTCGTGTACGTCGGGCTGCGCATCAGCGTGAAGGCTCGCACGCGCCAGGGCATGCTGATCGCGTTCGGCATGAGCATCTTCATCGGCATGCAGGCGCTGATCAACATCGGCGTCATCTCGGCGGCCTTCCCGACCAAGGGCATGCCCGCCCCCATGATCAGCTACGGCGGCAGCAATCTGCTCGCCTGCCTCATCGCGGCGGCGTGCGTCGCCAGCGTGGCGATCGACTCCGCCGTCCCGGACTACCCGGACAAGCTGCTGGCCTGGGCCCGGAAACGTCTCCATTTCAGCCGTCCTCCCGAACCGGAGGGCGCACAGCAATCATCCTGAAGGAACAGATCATGCAGGAACTGAACCGACTCATCATCAGCTGCGGCGGCACGGGCGGACACTTCAACCCGGGCCTGAGCACGGCATGCGCATTCCGCGACGCTGGCGGCAAACCGCTGCTCATCCTCGGCGGAAAGCACTTCGAGGAACAGTCGAAGACCGCCGCGAAGAACGGCATCGAATACCGGCGCGTCTCCTGCGCTCCGCTCTCCAAAAGCCCGTCCGGACTAATCCGCTTCTTCTCGCAGCAGAGGAAGGGCGTCCGCGAGGCGCACGCGATCTTCCGCGAGTTCAAACCGGACGCCGTCCTCTCCATGGGCGCGTTTCCGTCCATCCCGGCCTCCTGGGCCGCCTGGCGCGACGGCATCCCGCTCTTCCTGCACGACGGCAACGCCCGCATCGGCAAATCCAACCGCGTCTTCAGCCGCATCGCCACAGGCATCGCCCTCTCCTTCCCCGCCGTCAACGCCGACACCCTGCACTGCCCCTCCGCCGTGACCGGGCTACCGCTCCGCAAGGCCCTGCTGGAGGACGTCCCCGCGTCCAAGGCCGAGGCGATCGAACGCATCAACGCCACGCGCGGCACGTCGTTCGTGCCAGACCGCCCGGTCGTCCTCGTGTTCGGCGGCTCCCTCGGCGCGGCGGCCATCAACGAGAATTTCACGATCCCGATCGACCATCCCGGCGCGAAATCGCTTCAGGTCATCCACCTGTCCGGACCCGGCAAATACGACGCCATCCACGACAAGTATTCCGTCTGCGGCGTGAACGCGCTCACGCTCGAATCCGCCTCGGACATGCAGAACCTCTACATGGCGGCGGACCTCGTGGTCTGCCGGGCGGGCGGCAGCACCGTCTCCGAGCTCGCCATCTTCGGCCGCTACGCCGTGCTGATCCCGTATCCGTACGCCGCCGAGGGCCACCAGGACGACAACGCGCGTCTGCTGGCTCAGACCGGAGCCGCCCGGATCGTCCCGAACGCCGAATGTTCCCCCGCGCTGTTCCGCTCCATCCTCGCCGAGTTCCTGGACGACCCGGAAAAATTCCGCGAGGCGGGCAAAGGCGCGCGCGCCATGGCGCAGCCGCAGGCCGCCGCCAACGTCATCGCATTCATCGCAAACTCCCTGAAAAACGCCCGTTCCAAGGCATAAAACACACGCCGCTCCACCATGAAAATACGTTGTCCGCAGTGCCAGAGAGTCAGCGAAATCCCCCATGCCGATCATGGGAGACTCGCCGTCTGCGCCTGCCAGACGTCTTTCCGCATCGACGATTCCACGGTCGTGGAGGAGTTCTCCCTGCCCGACCTGCCGCCGCCGGAAACCATCGGGCGATACAAGGTCGTGCGCTACCTCGGACGCGGCGCGATGAACTGCGTCTACGAGGGCATCCATCCCGACCTCGGCACCCCCGTCGCGATCAAGACGCTCCTCCCCGAATACGCCGCCGACAGGCCGACCCGCGACCAGTTCCTTCACGCCATCAAGGCCTACGCAAAGGCGGTCCACCCGAACATCGTCAAGGTCATCGAAACGGGCAGAGACGCGGACGGCGTCCCGTATCTGGTCATGGAGTTTCTCGCCGGCGGCACCCTGGCGGACGCCATGCAGAAGAATCATTTCTTCACCGCGAAGGAGGCGGCGAAGATCGGCGCGGAAGTCTGCCGCGCGCTCGTCGTGACCGCGAAGCTCGGCATCGTCCACCGCGACATCAAACCGGACAACATCATGCTATCCGACGACGGCCAGTACAAGCTTACGGACCTCGGACTCGCGAAGATCGACGCCTCCGCCGCCGGAAACGACGCGCGCATCCTGGACGAAAACGATCCGACAAAATCGGTCCGCAAAACGAGCTTCGGCACGCTCGAATACATGTCCCCGGAGCAGTACATCGACACGGAATCCTGCGACGTCCGCTCGGACATCTATTCGCTCGGCGTGACCCTGTACCAGCTCGCCACCGGACGTCTCCCTTTCGAAACGCAGACGCGCTCCGAACTCCGCCACATGCACATCTCCGTCGAGCCGCTCGTCCCAAGCACCTACATGCACGGCATCCCCATCGACTTCGACTACATCGTCATGCACTGCATCCAGAAACGCCCGGACGACCGCTACAGCACCCCGGAGGAACTGCTCGCCGACCTCGAGGCGTTCCTCGCGGACAAACCGCTTCCCTCGACCACATGCGGAGCCGTCCCGCTGAATACGGCGGCTGTGCTGCGCCCAGGCGGAACGGCCGATCACGGGAGAGGGGTCTCGTGCACGCCCTTCATGCTTTTCTTTTTCCTGGGAATGGCCGTCATCTTCGCCTCGCTTGTCTACGTTCCCATCAGAAACAGGATGGGCCGGGCCTCCTCGAAACAGCTGGAACAGCTTTCCGCACCGGTCGAAGAGGCGCAATCCGCGCAGGACGGGCCCGGATTCGCCGTGCCGGACACGGAACCGGACACGACGCCCGTCCGTCCGTCCACGAAGACGCTCGACGCCGAGATCACGATCGGCGGAGACAACGCCGATTCGCAGGCATCGGGGCTGTTCGAGGAGACAAAGAAAGCGGCGGCGCAGGCCATGTCGGACGGGTTCGGGTTCAAAAAGACCATCGAGGACCTGGATACGTTCTCTTCGTCCGAGGAGTACCGGGAGGAGGCGCTCGAACTCATCTCCGAACTCAAAAAGGCGTCCGACGAGGCCGTCGCAAAGCTCATGGAGTCCCTGAACGAAAAGGCCGCCCGCCTCATCGAGGCCGGGAACTACGACGCCGCGATCAATGTTTACAGCACCGACATCGGGCCGCTCGCACCGGAATCGCTGCCTGAGCGCGCACGGAAGATGCTCAATCTTGAACTTGAAAAAATGCGTCGCGCGCATCCGGATATGGACACATTCGGGAACGCCGCGCCCGGATCCGGCGAATCCGCAACAGAGGAGGAGTCCCGGCCATGAACTCGAATCCATCCTCCCGCGAGCTCCCGCGCATCCTCGTCTGCGGCCCGAATCCGTCCTGGCAGAAGACGCTCGTCTTCGACGAATTCCGTCCGTGCGAGGTCAACCGCGCGAAGGAACGCGACTGCAGGGCATCCGGCAAGGGTATCAATTTCGCCCGCGCCGTCCGCACCTGGGGGACCGCGCATCCGGCCGTGTACCAGTTCGCCGGAGGCATGAACGGACAGAAGCTCAACGCCTGGCTCCGTCAGGAAGGCATCGAATCCGTCAGCCGGGAGATCGTCGGCGAAACGCGCTGCTGCACCACGGTCCTGTGCAGGAAAAACGCCTGCATGACCGAGCTCATCGAGCCCTCGCCGGCCGTCACGCCGGACGACGTGGATTTCCTGAAAAACCAGATCCTCTCCGCGCTCCCGGACGCCGACGCGCTCGCGCTCTGCGGCACGCTCCCGGAAGGGCCGCTGGAAGGGTTCTACGCCGCGCTCGCAAAGGAGGCAGCCCGCCTGGACAAGCCCGTCCTGATGGATTCCGTGGCGCATTTCGACGAAACGCTCTCCGCCGGAGTCCGGCATCTGAAGATCAACAGCGGCGAACTCCTGACCGTGACCGGCGCGTCCGATCCCGAGGCCGCCGCACTCGATTTGCTGAACCGTTTCCCGCTTCAATGCGCCGCCATCACGGACGGTCCGGACAAGGCCTTCATCGCGTGGCGGGGCGTCATTCACCGTATCTCCATCCCGCCGCTCTCCGGCATCCGCAACCCCCTCGGCGCGGGCGACGTCTGTTCCGGCGTCATGCTGTCCAAGCTTCTCGCGGGCTCCGACCCGCCGAACGCCTTCACGGCCGGGCTTGCCGCCGCCTGCGCGAGCTGCCTCACGCAGTACGCCGCGGACTTCGGCCGGGCGGAAGCGCTCCGCATCAAGAATGAAATGCGTGTCGAAGCCGTCACGCCGCGCACCACCTGACACAAAAACGCAACTCGACCATATCAAACTCAAAACAACCTGAAAGGAACACTTACCATGAGCTCCAATTCTTCCGGCGGATTTCTCCGCGGCTGCCTGATCGTGCTCGTTGTCTTCATCGTCATCGGCTTCCTCGGCTTCCTCGCCCTCACCACGGTCACCGGCATCATCATCGGCATGATCGGCGAGACAGCCACCGCCGCCTCGACCGATTACACCGCCGAGTTCATCAGCGGCAACCAGGAAGCCGAAAACAGGATCGCCGTCATCGACGTGAAGGGCACGATCACAAGCGACTCCGAGTCCTTCGGCTCCCTCGTCGCGAACTCCAAGCAGATCGTCAAGCTCATCCGC
>JAFXUM010000253.1 GCA_017524965.1 Lentisphaeria bacterium
AAAGCAGCTTTGGTTCAGGTATTGCGTGCAGAATCCGTGGCAGGATGCTTCTGCATCCCCTGCGGCTGCTTCGTGCAGCGGCGGGTTCTCTTATTTGCTATACTATATCATGCGCAAAACAAAAATCAAGCCCTTTTTTCCCGTTTTTTCGACTTTTATTCCGATTCGGCGGAAAGATGCCGGAAGACGTTTTTTTCCGCGCTTGCGGGTGGCCGCCGGAACGGGAAAACACTCCCGGATCGCCGGTTTCCGTTTTTTCCGTTTCCGTTTTCTTTTCCGGAGTTCATGACAGAACTGCCGTCACGAAAGAGGCGGACTGCGTATATGAGACAAAAGATTCAAGCGGGCGGCGGAGATGCCCACATGAGACAATTTGTCTCAAATCGACAGTGTTTTCTTTGTTGTAAGAGATTGATATTACAGTATTTTAATTCTTGGCACGCAAGTTGCTTGACTGAAGCCGGCATACTCAAAACACATCAGATCAACCATCAGAAACAAAGGAGTCGCGATTATGCTGGACATTCAGAAAATGACCGAAAAGACACGTGAAGCCCTCGCAGCCGCCGGCGCCGCCGCCCGCGAAAACGGAAATCAGGAGATTCGCCCGATCCACCTGCTCTCCGCGTTGGCGCATCAGGACGGAGGCCTGCTGCCGTCGCTGCTGAAACGCCTCAACACTCCGAATTCGCTGCTGTCGGACGCGATCGAAGCCGAACTGGCGAAGCTGCCGAAAGTGAGCGGAAACGCCGCCGACGTGTATCCGTCGCGCGATTTCAGCAATGTCCTAGTGGAAGCCCGCGACCGCGCGGAAAAGATGAAGGACGAATACATCAGCGTGGAACACCTGCTGATGGCGATGATCGACAAGGACGCCGCCTGCGCCGCCGCGCTCGAAAAGGCGGGACTCACGGCGGATACCCTGCTGAAGACTCTGGTCGAAATCCGCGGCAACCAGCGCGTGACCAACGAGAACCCGGAAGCGTCGTTCGAGGCGCTTGAGAAATACGGACGCGACCTCACGCAGGCCGCACGCCAGAACAAGCTCGACCCGGTGATCGGCCGCGACGACGAAATCCGCCGCACCGTGCAGATCCTCGCCCGCCGTACGAAGAACAACCCGGTCCTGATCGGCGAACCCGGCGTAGGCAAGACGGCCATCGTCGAAGGGCTGGCGGTCCGTATCGTGAAGGGCGACGTGCCGGAATCCCTGCGGAACAAGCGTCTGGTGGCGATCGACATGAGAGCGCTGATCGCCGGCGCGAAGTACCGCGGCGAATTCGAGGAACGCCTGAAAGCCGTCCTGAAGGAGGTCTCCGGCTCGAACGGCGACGTGATCCTGTTCATCGACGAACTGCACACGGTCGTCGGCGCGGGTGCATCCGAAGGCTCCATGGACGCGGGCAACCTGCTGAAGCCTGCCCTGGCGCGCGGCGAACTGCACTGCATTGGCGCGACCACGCTCAACGAATACCGCAAGTACATCGAAAAGGATCCCGCGCTCGAACGCCGGTTCCAGTCCGTCCTCGTGCCGCAGCCGTCCGTCGAGGACACGATCTCCATCCTGCGCGGCCTGAAGGAACGCTACGAGCTGCATCACGGCGTGAAGATCCGCGATGGCGCGCTCGTGGCGGCCGCCGTGCTGTCCGACCAGTACATCGCCGACCGGTTCCTGCCGGACAAGGCGATTGACCTGATCGACGAGGCGGCGGCGAAGCTCCGCACCGAGATCGACTCCTGTCCGCAGGAGATCGACGAGGCGGAACGCAAGTCCATGCGCATGGAGATCGAGCTCTCCGCGCTCCGCAAGGAGAAGGACGAGGCGAGTGCCGCACGCCGCGAAGAGCTTGAAAAGGAACTCGCCGACATGAAGGAAAAGGCGAAGGCGATGCGCGCCTCCTGGAACGCCGAAAAGGACGCGATCGGGAAACTGCAGACGCTGCGCGAAAGCCGCGACACGGCGAAAAGCGAGCTCGAAAAGGCCGAACGCGACAGCGACCTCCAGCGCGCCGGCGAACTCCGGTTCAGCATCATCCCCGGCATCGAAAAGCAGATCGCCGCGGCGGAAAAGGCGCTCGCGGGCGACGAGAACGGCAAGCGCATCCTGAAGGAGGAAGTGACCGAG
>JAFXUM010000254.1 GCA_017524965.1 Lentisphaeria bacterium
AGGCATTGTGGAAGAACAATCCGGTCCGGCTCGTGAGCAAGGACCGACGCCGCGTCTTCACCGAAGTCTACCGTTCCCCTCTCATCAAGTTCACCGCCGTCGCCGGGGAACAATACTGGCTCTTCACCGACGCCCCGCCCGAACAGGAAGACACGAAGAACGGCGACAACAAGGAAACAGACGAATGCATATAAGCACTTACGGCATAGTCCTGACATTCCGGGATCTGTCCCGGTATTTCGCCCGGCTGGAAAGTTCGCCCGAAGTGAAGCCACGGCATCGGGCGAAGGCATTCTTCGCCATCACGGATTTCGCGGTCCTGCTCGTATACGGGGTATTTCTTTCGGCGGACTGGCTGGACTTTCCGGAATGCGACGAGCATTACATCATACAGGCGATCCTGATCATACTGCTGTCGTCCGGCGCGGCATTTCTTCCGGTGTACCTTCTCAGCAGGATCAGGAACCTCGTTCCGCACTGTCTCGCCGGAGTCGCGTTCCTCTCCTCGTTCGCGTGGATCTTTTTTATCCGCCCTTATCTGAACTGAGGCCGGCCGTATAAAAGCGGAACGGGAAAAGAATCCTGACCGTGTGTCTCCCCGGTGAGACCGATCCGTGCGGCTACGGCGCGTCGTCGATGGTCGCCGTCACGAAGAGCAGCGTCAGCGTGTCCGGCTGATACGCGGGATTGCTGATCCGCGCCGCGAGGACGGGTTTCCCGGCCTCCAGATAGAGCGTCTGCCGGAACGCCGTCGTGTCGATCATGGGGAGTTTCAGCGTGCTGGAAACGATCTCCGGCCCATTGTCCTTCTGCGGGCGCGCATACCGGTTCGCCGGGGCGCCGTCGGGGACGCCGTCGTCGGGGGCGTCGAAGTACGAAAACTGGTAATTGCGCCAGCCGGTCTGGGTCGCCTTCTCGAAGCTGTAGTCGAGCTGCACGGTCTTCCCGTCGCTGAGGATGCGGGCGGCGGCGCGCATGGCGGTCCCGGTCCAGACCGACTCGTTGTTCAGCGGGATCGCGGGATCGCCGGGATCGCTGCCGGGAGCCCACTTCAGCGGCACGAACTGCGTGCGGGCGTTGAGCTGGATGGAAACGGGTTCCTGCGAGGGGATCAGGCGGAACGTCGGGCTGTAGAAATCGCGCAGCTGACTGCTGGACATGAGCTTCTTAACGAAATCGTCGGACGGGACCGCGGGGCTGCCGTCGGGGTTCCCGGCGGCGCAGATGTCGTTCCACTTCGCGCGCACGATCTGGAAATCCAGCTTCACGAGTTTGTTTTCGCTCCCGGTCGCGGGCGTGGTGTTCTGCGGCGCGGGAAGCGCCTTCGTATAGAACACATGCAGGACCCAGGTGCTGGCGGACGGCATCGCGCGCGCGACAATCATCGGTTTGCCCCTCGTCGCGGCGAGCGTGCCGGAGAAGGAATTGTCGTCGAAGATCGGAGCCTGGCCCCTGCCCCAGTCGCCGTAGTCGGTGTTCGAGAAGCCGTTCAGCTTCTTCATCGTGGACTCCATGGAGAACAGGCGCGGCGGGCGGATGTCGAGGAAAAACTCGTTGCCGAAGACCGTGGCGTCGCCGAAGAACGGGAAGATGGTCGCGAGGTTGTTGTACGAATTCAGATAGTCGTCGGCGGGGTCGTAATCCTCGTCCTCATACCACTCTTCATCCTCGTCGCCGGAATCTTCGCCGTCCTGCTCATCGTCGGCGGAACCGTCATCGTCCCCGTCGCCGTCGTCCGCGTCCGGACCGGAATCCTCGTCGTCCGTATCATCCTGATCCCCGGACCCGTCGTTCGGCATGATGTAGAAATCGGGGAAATACTCCGAGCGCGACATCTTGAACGCGAGCGGGGTATTGGCGGCGGAATACCCGGCGGAATACCCGATCACGCGGCAGCCGCCCTGCCTGTAGATCGCGGGCAGAAGCTCGTCCGTCGGGACGGAATCCTTCGGAAGCTTCATGGATTCCGCTGCGGCGGCCACCGTCTTTTTCGGGACCGCGATGACCTGATACTCGAAATACTGGTACGCGCCGGACTGCTCCGCGGCGACCGACGCGGCATCCTCCTTCGCCTGAGACTCCGCGTCTTTCGCGGGAGCGGACGTTTCCTTTGCGGCGGTCTCTTTTGCGGGGGCGGACGTTTCCTTCGCGGCGGGCTTCGTGGTTGCGGTATCCTTCGCGGGCGCGGCGGGCTTCGTTGTTGCGGTATCTTTCGCGGACGCGGCGGGCTTCGTGGTTGCGGTATCCTTCGCCTGTTCCTTCGCCGGAACGGCGGCGGGCGCGGCCTGCTTCGTCGCGGTCGGGGATTGCTTCGCGGCGGACGCGGCGGCGTTCTGCCCCAGCGCGGGCGAACTCAGGGCGCACAGAAGCACTGCCGAAACAAAAATAAACAGCTGACAGACGGTATGTTTCATGGAATCCGGCTCCGAAACTTACATGGATTCATCTTGATGGAAGCGGTATGGTATCAACTCAAAAGGTATCACCATATATTAAAAAAGTCAAACGCATTCGGCAAAAAAGGCGAAAAAAAAGGGTATCTCTTTTTATTTTTGCCGGATGGTTTTTCAGCAGATGGGCAAAAAGACGATTTGAAAAGATTTGAAGGTGGCTACCTGAAAACGTAACCACCGAGAATCTTTCCTGTCGGACTTTGTTCAGATGCGAAAAGCCGCCGGAACAAATAAAACAGAGATGCCCAAAAAGAAAGCCGGCGAGTTGGTTTTCGTCGGCTTTCGGGGAAACGAATCAAAGGATCCGGAAGTTATTTCGTCTTGACGGGCTTCGCTTCCTTCACGACGAGCAGGACCGGGTACTTGGCGTCGGATTCCGGCACGCTGTACATGGTGCCGGTCAGCGTCGTGGCGGCGTCGGTCAGGGAGACGTCCTTCGGCAGGGCCACGGGGATGACCTCGTCGGCGTTCTTGCCGTAGGCGGTCGCGAAGACGCAGGCGTCCCTGCCCTCGAACTCGACCGCGGGCGCGTCCGCGCCGGAGTCGTACGCGCGAATGCCGGCGACCTCGAAATGCGCGAGCTTGCCCGCGAAATGGTGCCCGGACGCCTTGTCGACCTTCTCGAAGTTCAGGTCGGCGGGACGGTCCGCCATGAGCGGGTTCAGCGCGAGGATGGCAGCGACGACGATCGCGCCGGAAAGAAGCGTGGCCGGGAGGCCGACCGCGAGCCATTTCATGAAGGTGACGTGCGAGGCGGACGGACGCTTTTCGAGCATGCCGAGCGCCACGATGTTCGCCGTGCTGCCGATCATGGTGATGTTGCCGCCGAAGCATGCGCCGAAGAGGAGCGCCCACCACAGCGGGAAGTCCTTCACGCTCTGGGAGAGCTGTTCGATCACGGGGCAGAACGCCGCGACGAAGATCACGTTGTCGACGAACGCGGACCCGACGGCGGAGGAGAAGAAGATGAACGGAACGAGTTCATACGGGCTGGTGCCGCAGATCTTGGAGAAACCGTTTGCCATCACTTTGTCGACCTCGGTGTATTCGAGCGTGCCGGCGACGGCGAAGAGGAGCATGAAGAAGATGAGCGTCCACCAGTCGACCTCGCGTTCGATGTAGTAGCGGGCGCGGTTCTGCTTGATGATCATCACGATGCCGGAGCAGACGAGCGGCGCCACGATCAGGACGGTGTTCTTCGGCAGGCCGAGGAGCTCTTCGGTCGGGTGGTGGGAGGCGATGGCGCACACGGTGCAGACCAGGAGGATCAGGCCGGGCTTGTACGGCACCTTCACGCGGGGAGCCAGGGAAAGCCCCTGCGCGAGGCGGTTCTGCAGGCTTTCGTCGAATTTCTTCAGTTCCTTGCGGAAGATGAAGAGCAGCAGCGCGATCACGGCGAACAGCGAAACGAGCATGATCGGGAACGACCACATCATGAAGTCGCCGAACGTAAGGCCGCCCTTCGTGCCGATGTAGATGCCGACCGGGTTGCCCATCATGGTGCCCGAACTGCCGATGTTCGTCGCCAGCACGGCGATCAGGATGTACGGGGTCGGGTTCAGTTTCAGGCGGTCGCACACCTGGAAGATCAGCGTGGAGATGAAGATGATCGAGGTCACTTCGTCGACGGCGCAGGCGAGCAGCGCGGACGCCACGCTCGTGACCGTGATGAACTTCATGCCGGACAGGTTCGGCATTTCCACGATCAGCTGCACGATCCACGTGAAGAAGCCGAGGTCGCGCAGCGCGCCGACGATGACCATCATGCCGACCAGGAAGAG
>JAFXUM010000031.1 GCA_017524965.1 Lentisphaeria bacterium
CATCCGGACAAGAACCCCGGAGACAAGACCGCCGAGGAGAAGTTCAAGGAAGTCTCCCGCGCCTACGAAGTCCTCAGCGACGAGAAGAAGCGCAAGCAGTACGACCAGTTCGGACCCGATCTCTTCGAGCGCACCGGCGGCCAGGGCTACGGCCCCGGCGCAGGCGGTTTCGGCGGAGGAGGCGGCCCGGGCGGGTTCTCCTCGTCCAACTTCAATTTCTCCGGTTTCTCCGACCCGCGCGACATCTTCAGCCAGGTGTTCGGCGGAGGCGACGGCGGTTTCTCGTTCGACGACCTGCTCGGCGGCATGAGAAACGGACGCGGCGCGCGGAGGCGTTCGGCGTCCGGCGCACGCAAGGGCGCTGACCTGAACTGCCGCGTGGAGATCGACCTCGAGGACGCCATCCTCGGCGCGGACAAGAAGATCCGCCTCGCCAAAGACGAGACCTGTCCGTCCTGCGGCGGCTCCGGCGCGGAGCCCGGCTCCTCGCGCAAGTCCTGTCCGTCCTGCGGCGGCTCGGGCTTCATCGTGTCCGGCCAGGGGTTCTTCCAGTCGCAGGAACCGTGCCCGGCATGCCACGGCACCGGCAGCGTGATCCTGCATCCGTGCAAGCGCTGCGGCGGCCGCGGCGTGGTGCGCGTGGACAAGGAGCTCCAGATCCATATCCCGCCCGGAGTCGACGAAGGCTCCAAACTGCGCGTTGCGGGCCAGGGCGAACCCGGCACGGGCGGCGGTCCCGCGGGCAACCTGTACGTCATCATCGGGCTGCGTCCGCACGCCGTCTTCGAACGCAAGGGCCAGGACCTGATCTGCGAACTGCCGATCACGCTCGAATGTGCGCTTCAGGGCGGCGTCGTGGACGTGCCGACCATCTCCGGCAGGACCCGCATGAAGATCGCGCCCGGCACGCAGAACGGCACGATGCTGCGTCTGCGCGGCAAGGGCGTGCCCGCGCTGAAGGGCGGCGCGCGCGGCGATCAGATCGTCCGCATCCTCGTGGAGATCCCGTCCGGCCTGACCTCCGAACAGCAGAAGGCGATCGCTTCGCTCGGACTCTCCGGCGCGAACTACCCGAAACAGGCGGAATTTCGCGCGAAAGCCGCGAAATTTCTGCGCACATAACCCATAACCGAACCGGACAAGCACCATGGCCTCGGCAAAAAACAAAGACAAAAACAGCAATGATCCCGTCATCGCGCGCAACCGCAAGGCGTTTCACGACTACGAGATCATCGAGACCTGCGAGGCGGGGATCGTGCTCGTCGGGACCGAGGTCAAGAGCTGCCGCGGACACAGCGTCCAGCTGCAGGACTGTTTCGCCCGGATCGAGAACGGCGAGCTTCTCGCCTACGGCATCCACATCTCGCTGTATGCGTTCGGCAACCGGTTCAACCACGAGGCGAAGCGCCCCCGCAAGCTCCTCATGCACAAGAAGGAGATCCTGCGCCTCGCAAACAAGGTCAGGGAAAAGGGCTACGCGCTCATCCCCCTGAAAATGTATCTGAAGGGCATGCACGTGAAAGTCGAGCTCGGACTCGCGCGCGGCAAGACGTTCGGCGACAAACGCGAGACGCTCCGCCGCAAGCAGGACGACATGGACATGCGGCGCGCAGTCGCCGCCGGACGCCGGGGCTGAACCGCTTCGGCGTTTTTTCTTTCCCCTTTTTTACGAATGACTGCGAACGAGTTTCCGTTCGACGGACTCGGGATGAAGGTTCAGATTCTCCAGGTAGCGTTCGGTCGGACCCGCCGCGACCGCGTCGAGCAGCCGTTGCAGGGCGTCGGCGGAATCCAGATGCGAAATCGACGCCCGGAGCGCGCCGGGATAGCCGCGTCCGCGCAGAAACTCCAGCAGGGATTTGCGCGCCACGACATACGCGAACTCCGGCCCGTAGCAGTCCAGCATGTCCTTCATATACAGGCGGATCGTCTCCGTGAACTCCGCCACGTCCGGCGGAGGCGCGGACGGATCGGCGATCTCCCGGAAGATCCACGGATTGCCGAGCGCGCCGCGCGCGACCATTCCGACGGAACACCCCGTTTCCCTCAGCAGCGTGCGGAATGATGAGCCGTCCATCGCGCCGCCGTTGGCGATCACCGGGATGTCGAGCGATTCGCGGACCGCGGAAATGATCCCGTAAAAGACTGGGCCGGAATAGAATTTGCGCATGAGACGGCCGTGGATCGTGATGGATTTCGCGCCCGCGTCGCGCAGGCGGCGGCAGAACGCCACGGTCGGCGCGGGGTCGGATTCGTCCTGGATGCGCGTCTTGGCGGTGACAGGCAGGCGTGAAGTGGAAACGAGCGTCTCAAACGCGCGGACGGCTCCGTCCGGGTCCTCCAGCGCGAACCGGATCCCCTCGCATTTGCGGGCGACTTTCGGCGCGGGACAGCCGAGGTTGAAATCCAGCACGTCAAAATCCATGCCGTTGATGAGCTCGGCGGCGCGTTTGAGCGTGGGAAGGTCGGAGCCGACCAGCTGGATGCCGAGGAAACCCGCATCGGAACCGCGCTGCGCGAGCCGGAGCGTCTTCTCCCCCTGGAACACGAGGGAACCGGCGTCGATCATTTCGGTGAACGCATGGCGGCAGCCGAACCGCCGTATCATGCGGCGGAACGGGATGTCGGTATGCCCGGCAATGGGCGCCATGACGGCCGCACCCGGCGGATACAGCTCGGGGGGCATGAAATCGACCTCAGGCGTCGGGGCTGGAAACGATGATCGCGGCGTTGGTGCCGCCGAATCCGAAGCTGTTGCTGAGAGCGTGGCGGACCGGGACGTTCAGGCGCGGGGTGCGCACGATGTCGGCCCATGCCATGGATTCCTCGATGTCGTCCGCGTTGACGGACGGGCTGACGAAGGAATGTTCGATCATCTGCGAGCAGAAGATCAGCTCGATCGCGCCCGCGGCTCCGATCGGGTGTCCGGTCTGGGACTTGGTGCTGTTGATCATCGGGGACGCGCCGCATTCGTGGAACACGGCCTTCAGAGCGTCGACTTCGACGGGGTCGCCGACCGGGGTGCCCGTGCCGTGCGTGTTGACGTAGTCGATGTCGGACGGCTTGAGGCTGGCGTTCGCGATGGCGTCGGACATGACCGCGGCGGAGACTTCCCGGCTGGGGGCGACCATGTCGCAGGCGTTGCTGTTGCATGCGTAGCCGCTGATCCGGCCGCGGATCTTCGCGCCGCGCGCTTTCGCGTGGGCTTCGCTCTCCAGGATCACGATGCCGGCCGCTTCGGAAAGCACGAATCCCGTGCGCTGCTTGTCGAACGGACGGCTTGCCTTCTCCGGCTCTTCGTTGAAATTGCTCGACAGCGCGTGCATCGCTCCGAATCCGAGCGCCTGCTGCCAGGAAAGCTCCTCGCAGCCGCCGGCCATGACGATGTCGTACGCGCCGGACTGGATCAGGCGGAACGCCTGAATGAGCGCCACCGCGCCGCTGGTGCAGGCGCAGCTCACGTCGTAGCTCTCGCCGCCGATCTTGTAGACCAGCGAGAGGTTGGCGACGGCGGACGACGGCATGATGCGCGGGATGCTGAACGGGGAGATCTTGCGCGTCGAATGCGTCCGCTCATAAGTCATGATCGACTTGTAATACTCGGAATAGCTGCTGCCGCCGCAGCCCGTGATCACGGCCATTTTCGAGCCGGGAAGGTCCTGCATGGTGTAGCCGGCTTCGGTGATGGCTTCATACGCGGCTGCCACGGCCATGACGCCGCTTTGCGTCATGAAACGGATCTGTTTGCGGTCGAACGCGGGACATTCGAACCCCTCGAGATTCACCGCTCCGGCGACCTGCGAGTCCAAGTTGAGTTCCTGCCAGTACGGAATCCGCGTGATCCCGCTTTTACCGGTTTTCAGAGACTCCAAATTTTCGGCCAGACTCATTCCGATCGGGGTGATCAGACCGCGGCCTGTGATGACGACGGGAATCATTCGTTCCGTTCCTGACTGTTTTAATAGTGGATGTTGATGGATGCTTATCTTAATACTTTACACGCTGTTTTTTATTTTTCAAACGCACGGGAAAAGTTTTTTAGATAAATTCTAAAGCGTATGAAAAAAAATCATTTTCCGATCCTGGCGCGGATGTCCGAAAGCTTTTCCGCCTCCGGGACGGAGTCGTTGTAACGGATCAGGGCGTCGAGGCAGCGGAGCGTCTCCTGACGCGGCAGCGCGCGGAGGATGTCGATGCCGACCTTGTTCACGCGGCTGATGTACTGCGAGGAAACGCGCTTGTCCTTCGTCGTGAACATGACGAGTTCGATGCCGGCGCAGACGCTGAGGTCGGTCTGCGGCGCTTTCAGGATGGCCTCCTTCGCGGAGGCGATGCGTTTCTCGTCCTCGACCTGGAGCCGGGCGTTGCGGGAGGCGTCCGTCTCCTGCACGTTGCGGTACTGCGGAGAATTGGCGATCTCACCGCCCCGGATGGACGCGATGGTGATCTCGTTCAGCGCTCTGGTATGGACCAGATTCAGATTCGGGTCCTTCAGCAGCCAGCGGGCGCGCGCGACGGTCTCGAATTCGGCCACGGACCGGGGCCTGGCATAGTAGGCGTCCAGGTACGGGGAAAGCTCCTTGGCGCAGCCGAGGATGTCGCAGGCGGCGAACCCGGCCCACACTTTTTCGCGCGTTTCGACCATGCGGACGTAGGCGTGCTTCAGGTCCTTGTTCACGGACGGCATCCCGATGAGCGCGGTGAACGCCGCGTCGCGGATCTGTGCGTCTTTGGAATCCGCCGCCTCGTTGATCAGCTCCAGCGCTTTGGGCGTGGCGATGTTCGTGAGCCCGAGGAACTGCTGGATCGGCGCCTGTCCGGCGGCCGCGATGCGTTTGATGGCACGCTGAAGGGCCGGGATCGAGGCGTCGCCGAACTCGGACAGATGCACGAGCGCGAACCGGTTCGTGAAGTATTCCTCGTCCTCGATGTCGAGGCAGTCCACAAGCAGGGTGATGAGGTCGGTCCCGCCCTTTATGTTGACGTTGCGGAACAGCGTGTAGATGACGCTGATGTTGGCCGAGGCGAACACGTGGAAATCCTCCGTGGCGCCGAGGTAGAGCGTGAAGTTCTCGTACTGCGTCTGGAGCTTGCGCCACATGATGCCGTACTTCGTGAAAAAGAGCGGCTGGAGGATCGCTTCCTGCGGCTTCCCGACCGCGCTGAGCTTCAGCGCGTTGGAAAGACGGATGGATTTGACCGGGATCAGCGTGATCGCGGCGAAGTCCTCCTTCAGGTCTTCATCGTCGTCCGCGGTCATCACGCCCTGTCCGCCCGGCTTGTCGAAATTCTTCACATAGATCAGGCGCCAGGACGGGACTACCTCGTCCGAAAGGTCGCGGTTCAGAATCGGTTCCCGGCTGCGCTGAAGCGGCTTGTACGGCACGATCATCCGGTCGAGGCGTTCCGTGATCTCCCTGATTGCCTCGGCTTCGGTCTTCGCAGGTTTCTTTTCCTCCGTTTTTGCGTCTTTTTCCGCCTCGGCGGATGCTTTTTCCGGCTCGTCGGGCAGCTTTTTTATGACACCGGCGGGTTCTTCCGGCTCGTCGGGCAGTTTCCGGATCGGCGCGGCGGAGAAGACCGCGCCGGACGCGGCGAACAGGACCGCGCAGAGCGGGAGGAACAGGCGGATTCGGATTCGGTTCGGCATGGGCATGGGCTCCTGAGGGGGGACGTCAGGCGGAAGCCGGTTCGGATTCGGATTCCTTGTCCCGGCGCCACTGGCGGCGCGGCTGCGGGACGTCGTCCGTCGGTTTGATCGTGTAGTGGTTCTCTCCGAGCACGGCGTCCAGGTCGTCCAGAAGGCCCCTGGTGACGTAGACGCGGACGGACGAAGGAAGCTCGATGAACGCCGCCAGACGGTCCTTCGTGGCGGCGCAGATGAGCACCGGAACGGGTTCCGGCCCCGGTTTCTGCTTCGCGTTTCTGCGTTTCGAGGCGGGTGCGTCCGCTTCGCCGGGTTCAGGCTCGGCCGGAACGGATCCGGGCGGCGGCGTGGCGTGGCGTGCGAAGACCTCGTGCAGTTTTTCGCAGGTGTCCGGCTTCATGCCGTCCTCGAAAAGGTTGACCTGGAGCATCCGTGCGTTGGAGAACGGCGCATCCTCCAGCGGGATCACATCCTCAAGCTGGAGCGAGACTTCGGCGTCCTCCTCCCCGCCCTTCTTCGTGATGGCGCGGACGAAGACCTTCGACCCCTCGAAAAGCAGGGGATTGATCTCGGTGTAGAGGCGGTTGTAGCAGACGCACTCGATGGTGTCGGTGAGGTCTTCGATCTGGACGACCGCGAACGGCTTGCTGTCGCTCTTGGTGTATTTCTTGGCGACCGAAGTCACGAGGCCGCCGAACTTGACGCCGACGTCGCCGGGCATGCGCGATATCTCCGCGAGGTTGGCCGTGGAGAACGTGTCGATGATCTTCTTCGAGGAGGACAGCGGATGGCCCGAAACGAAGAACCCGAGGAGCTGTTTCTCGTCCTCCAGCATTTCGCTGTCCGGGAACTCCGGGATGTCCGGCGGGGCCTGTTCCTCCAGCCCGGCGTCCTGCGGGTCGTCCAGCATGTCGAAGAGGCTGGCCTGGCCGGATTCGCGGTCGCGGCGGGCGGCCGCGGCGGACGTCAGCGCGGAGTCGATCATGGCGACGAGCTGGGAGCGTTTGAGGCCGGTGGAATCCAGCGCGCCGCAGCGGATGAGCGCCTCCAGGCTCTTGGCGTTCAGCCCTTCCGTGCGTTCCGCCAGATTGGACATCGAGGTGAACGGGCCGTCCTTGCGCGCCTCGATGATGGAGGCGGAGACGCCCTGTCCGAAGCCCTTGATGGCGCCGAGGCCGAAGCGGATCGCGTCGCCGTCCACGGTGAAGTTCACATCGCTGGTGTTCACGTCCGGCGGCAGGATGCGGATGCCGTTGGTGCGGCACTCGTTGATGAGGAACGTGAGTTTTTTCGCGTTGGAAAGTTCGCTGGTGAGCACGGCGGCCATGAATTCGGGGCGGTAGTTGGCCTTCAGGTAGGCCGTGCGGTAGGAGAGCAGCGCGTAGGCGGCGCTGTGCGACTTGTTGAACCCGTACTCGGCGAACTTCTTGATGTTCTCCCAGATGCGCTCCGCCTGCGCCGTCGGGATGTTGTTCGTCTTCGCGCAGCCGTCGATGAACTTGTCGTGCTGCGCCTCCATGTCCTTGATCTTCTTTTTGCCGATGGCGCGGCGGAGAATGTCTGCCTGGCCGAGCGAGAATCCGGCGAGCACCTGCACGCACTGCATGATCTGCTCCTGGTAGAGCATGATGCCGTACGTTTCCTTCAGGTACTGCTCCATGAGCGGATGGTCGTATTCGAGCGGGATCGTGCCTTTCTTGCGGCCGACGAAGAGGTCGAGGAACTGCATCGGGCCGGGGCGGTAGAGCGCCACGAGGGCGATGATGTGCCGCAGATTCTCGACTCCGAACTTGCGGCAGAGGTCCTGCATGCCGCCGGATTCGAGCTGGAACACGGACACGGTGTCGCCGCGGTTGATGAGGTCGTAGGTCTTCTGGTCGTCCAGCGGGATCGTGTCCATGTCGAGCGTGACGCCGTGCGTGCGCTTCACGTTGTCCACGGCGTCCTGGATCACGGTCAGCGTGCGGAGCCCGAGGAAGTCCATCTTCAGCAGGCCGATGCTCTCGCAGAGCGGCGCGACGTACTGCGTGATCACTTCCTCGTGCGCGCCGCGTCCGAGCGGGACGAGGTCGGCGAGCGGCTGGTTGCAGATGATGACGCCGCACGCGTGGATGCCCATCTGGCGGTTGAGCTGTTCGATCGGGGCGCAGAACTTGAAGATCTCGCGCACCCAGGCCTCCTTGTCGAGCAGTTCCTTCAGCTCGGGCGACTCCTTGACGGCCTTCGCGAGCGTCATCTTCGGGTCGGCCGGGATCAGCTTCGTGATCATGTTGCCCTCGGCCGGAGTCCGCCCGAGCACGCGCGCCACGTCCTTCACGACGGCCTTCGCCTTCAGCGTGCCGTACGTGCCGATCTGCGACACGCTGTCCTCGCCGTACTTCCCGATCACGTAGTCGATGACCTCCTGGCGGTGACGTTCGCAGAAGTCCGTGTCGAAGTCGGGTGGCGACACGCGGTCCGGGTTCAGGAAGCGCTCGAACAGCAGGTCGTATTTCATCGGGTCGATGTTCGTGATGCCGCTCAGGTACGCCACGATGGAGCCCGCGCCGGAACCGCGTCCCGGACCGACCGGAATGCCGTGCTCCTTCGCCCAGTTGATGAAGTCCCACACGCAGAGGAAGTAGCTCGGGTATTTCGTGCGGTTGATGACCGACAGCTCGAAGTCCATGCGGTCGAGGTTGCGTTTCGCCTCCTCCTTCTTGTCCTCCGGGGGATTGAACGGGTCGTAGCCGTATTTCTTCTCGTAGCCGCACACGCTGTCCGCGCGGCCCGTGCCGTACAGGCAGATGCTGCGGAGGTAGGCGGCGGATTTCTTCATGACGATGCGGCGTTCGACGAGGTTGGCGCGCTTGGCGTCGTCGGGGAGCGGCTTGTCGGGGTCCTTCTCGTGGTCTTTCGCGATCTCGGCGTCGATCTCCCGCACGGACTCGGCGCGGATGGCGTCCAGGTCGAGCGTATCGACGAACTCCTGCGGCGGCGTGTATTCCGGGTAATGGTTCTCGTAGCCGATCGTCACGTCGCACTGTTCCGCGACCGCGAGCGTGTTCGTGATGGCGTCCGGGGCCTCGGTCCCGAACACCTGCATCATCTCGTCGCCGGACTTGAAGTAGAACTCGTCGTACTCCATCTTCATACGGCGTTCGTCGCTCAGCGTGGTGCGCGTCTGGATGCACAGCATGATCTCGTGGGAACGCGCGTGCTCCTTCTTCAGGTAGTGAACGTCGTTCGTGGCGACCAGCCGGACGTCGTTCTCGCGGGCGAGCTGGATGAGGCCGCGGTTCACGGTCTTCTGGTCCTCGATCCCGTGGAACATGAGCTCGAGGCAGAAATTCTCCCTGCCGCCGAAGAGGTCGAGGTAGTCGAACAGCACCTTGCGGCCGGCGTCCACGCCGCCGCGCAGGATCGCCACGTCGATCTCGCCCTGCAGGCACGCGCTCATGCCGATGATGCCCTCGTGGTACTTCGCGAGGAGCTCGCGGTCGATGCGCGGCTTGTAGTAGAACCCGGTCATGTGCGCTTCGGAATTGAGCTTGCAGAGGTTGTGGTAGCCGACATTGTTCTTCGCCAGCAGGATCAGGTGGAATCCCTTGATGTTCGGCACGCCGGCCTGTTTCTCGAAACGGCTGCCGGGCGCGATGTACGTCTCGCAGCCGATGATCGGCTTGATGTTCGCCTTCTTCATGGCGTTGTGGAATTCGTAGCAGCCGCCCATGACGCCGTGGTCGGTGATAGCGCAGGCCTTCATGCCGTATTCCTGCGCCATGGTCACCAGGTCCACCTTGCCCTCGGCGTCCTCTTTCTTCAGTTTCGCCCACGAGATGGCGCACGCGCCGTCCAGCAGGCTGTAGTCCGTATGCAGGTGCAGATGCACGAAATCCGTAGCCATAATTCCCGTATCCCCGATCGTTTGCGTTGAAAAAAAACATGGCCGGCGGCCGGGAGACCGCGCGTGTCCATTGTCTAAAAGCGATGCCGAATAATTATACAGCCGGAACCGGGATTTTTCAAACGCGAAACCGGAAAAAGGCGGGAAATAACGGGGAAAGCCCGGAATCAGGGCACAAAAAAAGTGAGTCGGCAGGGACTCGAACCCTGGACCACCGCCTTAAAAGGGCGATGCTCTACCGACTGAGCTACCGACCCACGACAAAAGAACGTGAAACATTTTTAAAATATCACGTTTTCCCGAAAATGCAAATCCTTTGCGGAAAAAAGCCCGAAAAAACAAGCGGAAACGAGCCCGCGTTCACCACATGGCTCATGGAAACAGAGACGAGAGAAGATCGTGCAGATTTTCGGAATAGAATGCCGGTCTCTGCGTTGCAATGTACCCGAATTTCCCAGGGAGGACGATCCTGATATCGCGGCCCGCCTTCCTCTCGTCGAACGCGAGCACGAACACCTCGTCCGCCAGCGGCTCGGACTCTTTTCTCAGCCGGTCGAAATCCGCGGCGACCTCGAACGGATCCTCCGCGCCCGACGTGGCGATGTCGATGCGGAAACGGAAATCCTTTCCGCACGTGCAGGTGGTGTTCGCAATGAGGATGCCGGGATGTTTTTCCAGCAGAGCCGGTCTCACGCTGTCGAAAAACACGGCGTGGACCGGGAGTTCCAGTGTGTTTCTCCGCACGCCAACGCCAAGCGGACAGGAATGCAGGAGGATCATGAAAAGCAAAACGCCCAGGCCGATAAGAACGAGCCGGAACACCCGCTTCTTCCTTTTCGGGGGATTTGACTTTTCTTTCGGAGGATTCCTGTGATCATTCTCCGAAAACGTGGAACCGGCGAGGAGATGCAGCACGTCGGCGAGCGTGGTCTCCGGCGTGATCCGTTCGGTGTCAATGACCGGAATATCTCCGCACGCGACAAGCGACCGGCTTAACAGGTCCCCGGTCTTTTTCGAAGCCTTCATCCGTTCCTTTTCCTCGGGATGGAGGACAAAAAAGATGTCGTTCACGGTGTCATAATCGGCCGTGAAGGATTCGTAGTGTCCTTCGTGGGGCGCGAGAGCGAGGAAGGAATCGGACGGAAGGAAGAGCGCGTTGGGCCAGCCGTTGTTGACCCGGATGCACTCCAGGATCGCCTGCATTTCCGCATGAGGCGGGAAATCCGGGGAAGCCCACATGCTTTCGATTTCGGCCTCATAAGGAACCCGCGACAGCAACTGCTGAATGACCTTTTTTCTGCACTTGCGGTCGGCGCCGAAAAAAGGCGCGGCGGAAAAGAACCCGAAGGAACTCTTCGGCGGCAGTGTGATATTTTCCGGGGTCGGCATATTCGTTCTCATCTAACTGTGTTTCAAAGTCATGGACGCCGGGAAACCGCGGAGAAAAAAGTCGGCTTGCTGGCGGAGCGATAGCCGTTTTTTCCGGGGAAAATGAACCGGGTTCCATGGTCTTCCCTGTCGCC
>JAFXUM010000255.1 GCA_017524965.1 Lentisphaeria bacterium
CGGCACCGAGACGAAGGGCTCCAAGGTCAAGACCGAAAAGCAGTCCGCGAACGAATTCGACGCCAACAACTCGCGTCTCGCCTACGAGATCCAGAAGGGCATGCTCGCGGCGACCAAAGGCACGGACCGCGGCACGCGCCATCAGGCGATCTACGTGACCGGAAACGCGACCTGCCCGGCCGTTCTGGTCGAAGTCGGCTACCTCTCCAACGACGCCGAGCTGAAGAAGATCGCCTCGCCGGACTACCAGAACAAGATCGTCTCCGGCATCCTCGCCGGACTCGCCGGGTACGGGTCCTTCCTCCGCTGAGGCGTGTTCGATTCTTCACCGGATGCGTTCGATCGCGAACAGAACAGAATCATACGAAATCCACGGGGTGTTCCGCATGAAGGCATTTCAGAAAACGTGTACGCTCTGCGCCGTGATGATCGCGGCGGCGTTCCTCGCGCCCGCGGCGGCGTTTGCGCAGGACACGGACACCGATACCGACATGGACCTGCCGGAAGAGGAAATCCCCGCCGAAAGTCTCCGGCGCGCGGCGGACCTCGTGAATCTGATGCGCGGAGTCTTCGCCCCGGAACCCGATCCGGTCCTTCCTTCGCCCGCCGAACGCGCCGTTTCCGGCAAGCCGGTCGGAAAAACGGCCTCGACTCCGCGGACTGTCGTGACGACCCTCCCCGTCGTGACCGTGCCGGAGATCACTGTCCCAGACGAAGACGCCGAACCGGCCGTCGCCGAAGCGGAACCGGAAAAAACCGAACAGACAGCATCAAAAAAGAAAACCTCCGGCGACGACGATGCCGAGTACGAATCCGGCACCCACCCGCCATTCTACTACGCGTTCTTCTTCGGCGAATACGTCCCGTACTACAAAGGCTGGTACTACTATTACGACCGCTGGATCTGGGGCAGACGCGCGCCGCGTCCATTGGATCCGCCGGGCTGGATCCCGCCTCCGCCGCCTCCGCCGCCGCGTCCGTTCGACCCGCTCCGGCCGTTCGATCCGCTCCGGCCCGGCGACGGACCGCGTCCGCCTGTCACGGACCGAGGCGGTTCCACACAGCCCGGAGGACGTTCCGGCGGAGCTTCTTCCAGTTCACAGCAAACCGTCCGTCCGAATGCTCCGGGGAGCGCGATCCCGGTCGTGCCGGGCCGTCACCGCATCCCCCGCGCGAACGAAACGGAGGTCGAGCCGCTGCCCAGGGACACCCGGATCCCGGTCGCGGCGGGACAGCACCGCATTCAGAGCAAAGATGCCGCGCAGGTCGATTTCCCGGCAAGGAACAGCAGCGTTCCGGTCGCGGCGGGACAGCACCGTACCCCGGCAAAAGCCGCGAAACAGGTCAATCCTCCTCAGAACAACGACCGTATCCCGGGCGCTGCGAGCGCGCACCGCATCCCGCGCGGCAACCGTTGATCGAGTTTCCTGGCGTCACGGGAGCTTATTGACTGCCCCGGCAACATGATGTGCGCGAGCGGAGCCGCGCACTGCCCGGCACACATTGTGTGGCGCGGATCACTGCGGCGGCAGATTCGACGGGATATCGCCCCAGCCTTTGCCGTATTTCAGCACTTCCGGTTTGTCGGCGGGTCCCCGCACGATGAGCACGCGCAAACCGGGGAACTTCTTCGTCCAGCCCGCCACGGCGTCCGGTCCGGCGATGAAGATCGAGGTGGAAATGGCGTCGCTGGCGACGCCCGACTCCGTGATCACGGTCACAGAATCCATGCCCGACACCGGCAGCCCGGTCGCGGGGTCGATGATGTGCGTGTACTGCTTGCCGTCGATGACCACGTAGCGCTCGTAATTGCCGCTCGTGCTGATCGCGGCGTCGCTGAGCGTGGTCCTGCCGAGCAGGTCGTCCTTGCGGAACGGATTCCGGATGCCCGCCGCGTACTTGCCGCCGCCGGATTTCTTCGGCAGCGCCAGGATGTTCCCGCCGATTTCGATCCAGCCGGTCTTCACGCCGAGCTTGCGGACGGCGTCGGCGGCGCGGTCGAGCGCGTAGCCCTTCGCGATGCCGCCGAGGTTGATCGACATGCCCGGCACGGTGAACTTCACGGTGCGCTTTTCGTCGTCGAACACGACTTTGTCCAGCCCGGTGAGGCGCTTCGCCTCGGCGATCTCCGCTTCGGACGGCAGCGTCTCGCGTTTGCTGTGGAAACCCCACAGTTTCATCAGCGGGTCGATCGTCACGTCGAACGCGCCGCCGGAATCGCGGTAAAACGCCCGCGCCCGCGTGAGCACATCCCACAATAAATCATCGCATGCAAACGGCTCGTCCGCGGCAGTCGCGTTGAGCCTGGAAAGCTCGCTCTCGGGGTCGAAGATGTTGCACGTCTTCTCCACCTCGCGGATCGCCTCGTGCGCCGCCGCCAGCGCGTTCTTCACCACCATCTTCTCCTTGTGGCTCAGCGTGACCGAGCCGACCGTGCTCATGGTGGAGAACATGACGGTCTCGCCGTACATGCGGCGGGAATCGTGCAGCATCACGAAGAGCAGGCAGATGCCGACGACGAGCGCCAGGGCGATATTGCGCGCGACCATGCGGCGGATGGGCGTATTAAGGTATTCTTTCAGGTTCATGGGCGGTCAGGCTCTCGGGTGGAATTTGTTGAACACGCCGAGCAGACGGTTTTCGTCGACGTGCGTGTAGATCTGCGTGGTGCTGATGTCGGCGTGCCCGAGCATCTCCTGGATCACGCGCAGGTCCGCGCCGTTTTCGAGCAGATGGCTCGCGAAGGAATGCCGCAGCGTGTGCGGATGGATGTTCTTCGTGATCCCGGCGAGGCGCGCC
>JAFXUM010000256.1 GCA_017524965.1 Lentisphaeria bacterium
CATAATCACGCCTGCATGGTGACGCCCGTGATAAGGTCGGACCAGCTCACGCCGAAGCGAAGCGCGTCCGCCATGATCTCGACGATGCGGGCGCGGCCTTCGGCGATGACGTCCTCCGGCACGCCGCGGACACGGGCAAACGAAATGAGCGTAGAACTGATTCCATTTTGAGCAACGCCGATAAACTCGGCCGACGTGATCTTGTCGGTCTTTTTCGCGAGGTCTGCGATGCAAAGCGCGAACTCGGCGCATACAGTCTCCTTCGGCGAGAGTTCGCCGTCGTCCGTGATCGTGCCGCCCATTTGTCGGAACGCTTCGTCGTTGTAGCTTCCGTCCCGTTTGTGCATGGGGGACCGCCCTTTGTACGGGTCGGGCGGGGTCCGAAATTCGGTTCCATCTGTATCAAAGTAGTGTTTCATGTTCAAGCCTCCTTATTAGTCCTCAACTGCTCTAACCAAAACGGCTCCCGCGCCCTGCTGCGTTTCCAGCACGTAAGGAGTTTCGGACGCCTGTATGAATGCGCTGGAAACAACGGTTTCGCCAGATTTCACGAACTCAATCTGACAACTGCTGGAAGGAAGCGTAACGGTGGCCCCCGATATTGCGCCTATCTTTGTTACAGCGCTTCCGGTGATCGTGCCGCCGCCCGCGAACGTGCGTGTCTGCGTTGTGCTGCCCGCGTTTCCTATGATGACGACTCCGGAACTTGGAGAAGCGTCCAGTGTGATTCCGCCGCCCGGCGCAACCGGAGTTGTGTTGGTATTGCCAGTAAGATCAAGAATCGCGCCGCTGGAGATGGTGACGGATGCCGCCACGCCATTACTTCTGGGATAAATCGCATCAAGCACAATATACCCCTTAAGCTGCGGATTTCCTGCGGCATTCTCACAAACCGTTCCGATAGTACCGCCGTCAATGATGACGGTCGCCCCGGTCTCGATGAAAATATCTCCGGTATTATTACCGGAGGGGTTTGTCGCTGTATTGTCCTTGACAAAGCAATCGACAAGATTCATCGTACCGCTGCCGCTTACATCGATGCCGCCGCCGAATTTTGCGGTATTCCCGTAGATGGAACAGCCGGACATGACAACACTCCAATCGACTCCGTACGTTCCGACAATAGCTGCACCCGAGCCGATATTGTCAGTAAAAGTCGCATTGTTACAGACAAGAGAGCCGCTGCTTTGTACATAAATCGCGGCGGGGCTAGCGTCATATTTGCCGTTCGTCAAAGTGACATTCTGAATGGTCGCGCTTTGCCGGTAAACATTCACGCGCTCGCCGCCGAGGTCGATCACGCCGCCATTCCCCGTGACTTTTTCCACCGCGAGTCCGCCGCCGGAAACCGCAACGGTACTGCCGGACGGAATGTAGGCGTCGCCAAGGGTAAGCGTACCCCCGGTCACGGTCACGTTCTGAAGGCCGAGATCGGACACGGTGAGCGCGGCGGCAGGGGCGACGTTTCCGGTCAGAAGCGTCTGTGTGTAACCATTGCCGACCACATGCTTGACGGCGGTGTTCGCCGCTCCCTCGAAATTCACCGGAGTGCCGTTCAGGGTGGCGTCGAATCCGATGTACTGCGTCGCGGCGTCGCCAGCGGTGTTCGGCTGCGTGAGCCAGTAGTACAGCGAGTTCGCGGCCGTACCGGCGGACACGGTGACGATGTGCCCGGCGACATGGTCCTCCACGCTGATGATGGCCTTGTGGTCGTGGAAACGTACGGTGCAGTTGTTGACGGCGTCCGGCTCCAGAGCGTCAGCCAGGATGACTTCCGTGGTGCCGCCCGCGAGCTTGCCCGTCTGAATGCTGCCGGTGTTAGCCACGAAAATCTCGATGTGCCCTTCGAGACCGAACTTGTCGTCGGCCATGTTCTCCGCATAGAGCGTCTTCGTCCCGGTTGTGGCGTTGAGACGATAGGCATGGCCCGCCTCCAGCGTGACCGTGCCGCCCGTGATGTTCGTGATGTCGAAATACCGCAGCTGCGCGACGGTGTTTCCGCTCACGATCGCCATGCGTTCGCCGCCGGCCAGATCGACGCTGATCTGCGTGCCGCCTGTTATCGCGATGCCGACGCCCGCATTCGCCGAAGTCAGCTTGTCCTGTTTTGTTGCCGCCGAGGCGGAAACGGCCGTCCGGATCATCTGTTCCGCCAGAGGACGGGTCACGATTTCCTCATCCACGGCGGTCGGGTCGACGAGTCCGGCAATGCGGTTTCGCACTTTGAATCCCTCGATCTGAAGGACGAATACGGGGTGGGCCTCGTTGTCGTATCCGACGAGTTCCCCGGTCATGCCGGACTTGGTCCCTTCATTCCCGAGCCACGCGGCGAGTTCTTGCGTGTTCATGTTGGAAATGGGGATCACGAATTCCGTGAAATTCATGGTCTCGCCGTTGACCGTGTCGGTCACGGTGTGAACGGAGATGCCGCCCGCGTCCGCGACCAGCTTGCACGTCGTGCTCCGGTCGAAATCGGCGTCCATGCTCCACTGCCAGTCCGTGATGCCGTTCAGCGAAGCGACCGGATACGGCGTCGGGACTTTGATGCCGGCGAACAGCCGCATCCGCAGACAGACCGCGACACCGAGCGTCAGAACGGGCGCGGACGATTTGTTCATGTTGGAGTAGTCTCGCACCATGCCGAGTGTTTCGTTCGCTGCCGCATAAAAAACAATGTCCTGCATATCATTCCTCTTGTTTGAAGTTGTAATTCTGTTCGTAATCGTAGACGACCCGGACATTCCGGGCCTGCCATCCCCGGATGCAGCTGTCCGGCGCGGTGTCCGGACCGCCCAGCCCCGATGCCGAACCGTATCCCCACGACGCAAAAACGCCGCTGCTCAAAACGAGCGTGTTCGCTCCGGACGACACGGTCGTGCAGAGCGGATCGAAAACGTATGTGTTGTACGGATCCTCCACCGGATTTCCGTCCTCGTCCCGTTCGCGCAAATCGACCGCATCGAACAGGATTCTGCCGCCGGACGCCGCCGGACAGCCGTGATGCGCCGGAGTGAGCTGAACGGGTTCCCAGGCGGAATCGACCGACCAGCGTTCATTCGGATCGGAAAGACCCGTGTATTCGTAGCTCAGATGACATTCCAGCGGGCTGTAGCTTCCGCCGAATTCCGTCTCGTAAAGCGTCCATTCCGGGATCGCATCGTATGCCGCCTGCGGCGATGCTCCGCAACCGTGTATGTCCGCAGGCGAATAGGCATGCCGCATCATGAAGCCGCCGCTCGTAACGCTGACATACCGGAGCAGCTTCAGCATCCTGATCCTCTGCGATGCCCAGGCCGCGTTCAGGCAGCCCCGGAAGGTGCCGTCGGCGGGGACCGTGCCGGAAGCATTCCCGTCAAAAACGGTATCCGGCGCGATCAGCGGTTCGGACAATGCCGATGCGAGGCTCTCGATCGAATCGTAGACCACGTTTCCCGTGCTGTCCGTGAAGCGCCGCGCATCGTATTCGTCCAGCGTGCGGATGAGGAACGCATCGAAGATGTGCATATAGGAAAGCCTTCGGGAGAAACCCCGGATCTCGTCGTATGCGGACTCCCTTCTGATCTCCCGGAACGGGATCTCCCGCGGATCGGCGTCGTCGTACCATTCCCCGGTGAGGATGTGGGCCAGCCGATTCTCAACGACCGCGGACGTGCCGGATGACGTGCAGCTCGCATGAAACTCGGAGTCCACGGCTTCCCGGCGTTCGCAGAGTGCGGATACCAGCCCGCGCATCACCGGAAGCGGCGTGCGGAACGCCGGATCGTCCAGATAATAGTCGTCCCCGCCTGTCATATCCATCTCCCGCTGATCTCGATGTCGCCGCCCAGATGCGTCTGGGTCACTTCGCCGGACGAGCTTATGCGTGCCAGCGTCCTGTACCATCCCTGCAGTCCGGTGACGGATGCGGAAAGACTTTTCGCAAATCCGTACACCAGAGCGGGCGGCGTGGCCGTCGCGTCGTAATACACGGTCAGGTAGATTTCGGCGGATGTTCCCGGCGTGACAGGGACCGTCCCGGCCGGCATGTTGTGGATGACGTTTCCGATGCGGATTTCCCCGGCGTATGCGCCGGACGGATTTGCGCCGTTGAAAATACGGGCGGCGGTCCCGCCTGCGATTTCCACGGCGAAAGCTCCGGCATACCCGGGCGCGACAGGCGTTTCCATGGCCGCCGCGCCCGCGCCTTCCGGTTCCGGGCCGTTCCACCGGATGAGCTTGCCCGCGCCGGTGTCGAGGACGTCCAGGAGCGGGGAGGCGGACGCGAGCTTGTCGAGGTGTTCCACGGCTTCGGCCAGCGCGTTGAATTTTTCGCGGAGGACCTCGAACAGGTTTTCGCCGGATTCCAGTTTCGGTACGATCATGCGTCGTTCTCCTCCGCGGATTCGTACAGCGTGGCGTCCCACCCCGCCGGGTCGGGCGATGCTTTGTAAATGACTTTCGCGATGTAGCGGCGTCCGTCGGGATGGATCTGCCCGCCGAGGTTCAGCCAGTTGGCCACGCCCACGCCGAAATCGCCGAGCGCGGGCGTGCAGATCTTTCCCGCGCAGGCGGCCGCGGCCCAGGAGGCGTCACGCAGGGTGCAGTGACGGCTGAACTCCGTGATGGTGTAGCTCGGCATCAGCCAGGTTTCATACGGGAGGATCGGCATTTTCAGCAGATGCCACGATTCGCCGAGCGAGGTGACGGACTGCGGCGTCTTGACCCAGCGATAACTTGCGCGCTGTTCCGCCGTCAGCACGGGGTCCGTCGCGGTCGTCCACCATGCCGGGACAATGTCCGTTCCCTTTGCCGCGAGACAGTAGTTCCAGTTCGTCCGGTAGCCGGAATGGCGTTCCAGCGGCACCGGCATGACGGTCACGTCCAGCGTATGCTCCTTCGGGCCGTGCCGCCCGATCAGAAACCGCAGATTGCTTCCGGCGTTCAGGTTTTCCCAGTTGAGTTCGATTTCGTAGACCGGGCCGCCGATCTGGCGGGTGCGCCAGGAGACCAGTTCGTATTCGCCCGACTGGTCACGGTCGCCGATCGCGAGCGCGGCGCTCCGTTCCTCCACCTCGTCCCGCGTTCCGTAGTAGATTTCGCGGTAGGAGGCTCCGCCGGAATCCTTGCTCCGGACAATGCTTTTGTGCTTCAGTTTCAGCATGTTTTTCCCTTTGTCTCAGTCGATTGTTCCGATTTCCCCGAGTTTTTCGGCGATCTCGTCGAGTTCCGCGTTGATCTGCCTCAGGATCTCCATGATGATCTCCGCCTCCGGATCATATTCGTTCTGCGGCGTTTCCGCCTTCACTGCCGTTCCCATGTTCATTTCTGTCTCCCGTTGTTCTTGTTTTGTTCCGGTTTCCCCTTTTGCCGCCGGGATCTTACAGTCCCGACACCCCGGCTTCGTCGCTGCGTTCCGCCTTCACGGCGAACCGCTGGTATTTCCCTTTTTCCGAGGCCAGGACCGCCGACGTGATGAGAAACGTTTTCTCCTGATAGGTCAGCGTTTCCCCGGCTTCCGGGATGTTGCCGCCCTCCACGAGCCCGTCGAAATCAAGCTCCGTGCGGCGGCTGGTCGCCGCGAGCCTGTCCTTTCGTCCGTCTTCTCCGTGAACGGATACCGTTCCGGTCAGCGTCGAACGCACGCGGATGTTCCGCATGGCGATGTCGAAGCCGCCGCCGTCCCAGCCGGAGATCAATCCCGTCGCGCGCATGTCAGTAGCCCCTCATCGTTTCGCGCGTGAAGACCGGCTCGTCGCAGGCGACCGCGGCAAACCCCTGTCCGCGAAGAGACTCCGCCGCGCCGGGCAGGACCAGTTCGCCGGACGCGGTCTTCTCCAGCGATCCGCGCACATGGGCGACGCGCATTCTGAGTTTGTCGGGCAGGGCGTCGCCCGCACAGCGGACCCGGGCGCGTTCTTCGCACAGGGTCAGATTCCAGTCGCGGAGCAGCGCCTCGGCACGCTCGGACACGACCGGCGTTTCGAAGCGGCATCCCGCGGCCGCGTCGATCTCCGCGGCTGCCGCGTCCAGGTCGGCCTGCGCCGTCGCCGTGCCGGTTTCGTCGTTGCCGTACAGACCCGCGTAATCCTGTCCGAGGCGCATTTTCAGTTCATTGATCGTGGCGTATGCCATGTGACGATCCTTTCATTCTGTTGTTGTTTGAGCTGCAAAAAGAAAAACGGCTGTCCCCGGCGAAGGGGAGGGGGCGGAGAACCCGTACAGCGGATGTCCTGTTTGTCTGCAATCAAAAAAAAATCCGCCTCCGCGCCAAGGAGATAATCGCGGCGGATTCCCGCGCCCTTCTCCCCCTCAGCCGTCAGCCGTTTATTCCGTGTCCGGTCAGCCTGCGGCGGTGCCGCCGCGTCCCAGCAGATGCGGGAAGAGCGCGGCCGCGTTGCCGTAAGCCTCGGCGCCGAAGAGGATCCTGCCGTCCATGAAGACGTTTTCGTCGTTCGGCTGGTTCAGGATCGTGAGAGAGGCTTCCTTGTTTTTCAGGACGAGGATGGGCTTCAGGGCGCCGGTGAAACGGCCCAGGAACCAGTAGTTGGCGTTCGTGCCGGTGAGGCGCGGGCTGACGACCAGTTTGACCTTGTCCTTGTGCGGGTTGGCGAATTCCTGGTCGCTGGCGTCGCGGTAGGTGTCGGAGTACAGGATCTCGCGGGCGGTGTCCTCCAGCGCGGGGCCGACGATCAGGTGCGTCGGACGCGTGTTGACGGGCTGGCCGTTGTGTCCGCGGAAGGAGTACATCTGAGTGAAGAACGAGCCGAAGTTGGCGAACGTCAGGGCGTTGGTCGTGACGTTGTTGATCGTGCTCGGACCGTACTTGCGGGAGCTGTTGTAGAAGCTGGCGCCGTCGATCCAGTTCGGCGGATTCACGAGCGCCTCGGTGAAGAGGGTGTCCCACAGCTGTTCGCCCGCTTCGCCCATGGCGGCGACGAGCGTGCCGTAAATGCCCCAGTTATCGGACTCGACGTCGCGGACCGGGATCGCCACGGTGTCCTCCCAGGGACGTTCCACGAGGCGGATCTTGTGCGTGGCGAGGTTCTTGATCTGGCGCGGGCCGAGCCATTCGCGCATCCCGGCGAAGGCGTCGAGGAACGGGATTTCCATGGCGGTGTGCTTCGGATCGCCCTCGATGTCGGCGAGGTCGCGGTAGATGGTCTCCGCGCCTTCCACCGCCTGTTTGAACTTCAGATTGAAGCTGGTGCGCATCGCGGACAGCGTTTCATGATTGAGTTCCATGTTTGGTTTCCTTTCTCAGGTTGAGTTGTCTGATGGTGAACGGGGCCGGACTCAGCGCGGGCCGTTTCCGATTTCCGCCACGACGCCGTCCGGGAGCACGTCGCGGACGACGCCCGCGACCACGGCCGCCGTGCCGCCCGTCAGCGTGAGGGTCTGGTCGTCCTTCACGTAGCAGGTCTTGTTCAGATCGTTCATGGTGAACGCGCCGCTGCTGACCGGGCTGTAGAGGTACATGCCGGAACGGGTTCTGACGGTTTCGCCGCCGGACGCGGTGTTTTCGGCGCGGCCGACCACGGTGATGACGCCCGAGGACGTGGCGGGGATGGCTTTCCCGCCGGAATTGACGGCGGTGATGCCGCCCGCGTAGACGGTGCTGCCCGAGGCGACGGTGAATTCACGCGTGTAGTGAACGCCGCCGGCCGCGATTTCCCTGGTGTCTCTTGCTTCTGTGAGTGCTGACATGGTTCATGTCTCCTTCATGTGTTGTGATTGTTTTGCGCCGCAGGGCTTTTCAGCCGTGCATGGCGCGCTGGTATTCGTCTTTGTCGAATCCGAATTTCCGGATCATTTCCTCGTCCGCCGTGCTCAGGCTCCGCTTCGGCGTGCGCCGTTTGTCCGGCGCGAACGTCATGCGGCCCGGCACCACGGCGGGCGCGTGCTCCAGGTAGGAAGCCAGCACGGCGCAGTCCTGGGTCCTCGCCCAGCCTTCCAGCGCGTGCGTCAGCTTCCCCTCCTGAAGCCCCTGTTCGATCAGCTCCGCCTTGCGTTTTTCCTCGGCGGCGCAGACCATCGTGTCGAGCTCCTGTCGCAGGGCGTCCGCCTGCCCGGCGCGTTCCTTCACTGCGTTCAGCGCGGCGGACATCGCATCGTCGGGTTCATCGTCCGCGATGCCGAGCCCTTCGCGCATGGCGGCGATCGTGTCGGCCTTCGCCTCGATCGCGGCGGCTGTGCGCTCGAATGCGCCCTCCTCGTCGTCCTCGCCGGACAGCACGATCTCGTTCCATGCCGTCTTCCCGAGCAGACGTCCGAGCGCGCGTTCGATCGGGTCCTGAAGCCGCCTCAGCTCAACGCTGTTCCGTCCGATGTCCTCCGGGTCGGCGTCGTCTCCCTCACCGCCCGCCGCCAGGACGTCCTCGCAGTTCAGCGCCGGTTCGTTCTCCATCGCCACGCTCGTGATGCGGACCGGACCCTCCTTCAGGCCGCGGATCACCGGCGAACAGTACCGGAAGATCTTCTCTTTCAGCAGTTCGTACGCGCCCGGCGTCCATTCCGCCCGGATGCGCAGCTCGTCGCCCTCGCGGAACAGCGTCCCGAATCCCATTGCGGCCACGCCCGACGGGATCAGCCGCAGCGCTTCGCTTTCCTCCACGCCGTGCTTCTCCGCCAGGATGTGGAGGTAATGGTTGGAGTCGATCGGGATCGCCTCGCCTTTCTTCGCCTGGTACGCCGCGATGGCGTCCAGGTCCTCCACGCTCAAACGCAGCTCATAGTCCTTTCCGTTTTTCACGAGCCGGTTCACG
>JAFXUM010000257.1 GCA_017524965.1 Lentisphaeria bacterium
CATGAAACCCTCCAAGGCAGTCCCGATGAATCCCATCAGCGCGATGGATTTCATCCCGCAGGAACAGCTCCATTCGCTCCAGCTCGCACGGCTCCGGGAAATGGTCAACCTCGCCTACGCAAACGTCCCGCTCTTCAAGGCGCGCCTCGACGAACGCGGCGTCAAACCCGATGACATTCAGAAGCTCGAGGACATCCGTCTGCTCCCGTTCACGGTGAAAGCGGACCTCCGCGACACCTATCCCTTCGGCCTCTTCGCCTCGCCCATGAAGGACATCGTGCGCCTTCACGCGTCCAGCGGCACGACCGGCAAGCCCATCGTGGTTGCATACACCCGCCAGGACCTCGACGTGTGGTCGACGGCGGTCGCGCGCGCCCTCGCCGCGGTCGGCGTCCATGAGGGCGACATCGCGCAGATCTCCTACGGCTACGGTCTCTTCACCGGCGGCCTCGGCGCGCACAGCGGATTCGAGAAGATCGGCGCGACCGTGATCCCGGCGTCCGGCGGCAACACGGAACGCCAGGTGATGCTGATGAAGGACTTCGGCGTGACCTGCGTGGCTTGCACCCCGAGCTACTTCCTGCACATGATCGAGACCGCCGAAAAGATGGGCGTCGACATGCGCGAACTGCCCGTCCGCCTCGGCATCTTCGGCGCGGAACCCTGGACCGAAGCCATGCGCGCCCAGATCGAAAAGAAGGCGGGCATCCGGGCGTACGACATCTACGGCCTCTCCGAGATCGTCGGCCCCGGCGTCGGCTGCTCCTGCCCCGAACAGGACGGCCTGCACATCTTCGAAGACTTCTTCTATCCCGAGATCATCGACCCCGCGACCGGCGAGGTCCTCCCCGACGGCCAGGAGGGCGAACTCGTCCTCACCACGCTGGCGAAGCGCGCCATGCCGATGATCCGCTACCGCACCCGCGACATCACCAGCATCATGACCTCGAAATGCGCCTGCGGACGCACCATCCGCCGCATCAGCAAGATCGGCCGCCGCAGCGACGACATGTTCATCATCCGCGGCGTGAACGTCTTCCCGACGCAGATCGAGACGGCGATCCTGAGCGTGGAATCGGTCCTGCCCGTGTACCAGATCATCTTGACCCGCGACCACGGCCTGGACAACATCGAGGTCGACATCGAGGTCAACGAGACCATCTTCCACGACCGCGTGTCCGCTATCGAGGACATCCGCCACACCATCAGCCACGCCATCGAACGCATCCTCGGCATCCGCGTCTTCGTCAAGATGTGCGCCCCGAACTCCATCCCCAGGAGCGAAGGCAAGGCAAAGCGCGTGATCGACCGCCGCAACCTCAACGCATAAAGCAGGAGACGTCAGAATGAAACTCAAGCAGATTTCCCTCTTCGTGGAAAACAAGCCCGGCACGGTCAACTCCGCGCTCAAACTTCTGGCCGACAACGGGATCAATATCTCGACGCTCTCGCTCAGCGACAGCAAGTTCTTCGGCGTCCTGCGCCTCCTGATCCGCGACTGGGAGAAGGCGCGCGACCTCCTCGAATCCCACGATTTCGCCGTCAAGATCACCGACGTCGTCGCGATCGAGGTCGACCACGCCGCCGGCAGCCTCTCCAAGGTCCTCGAAGTCCTCGACCGCCATCAGGTCAACATCGAATACCTCTACGCGTTCGCCGCCGGGCTCCACGGCAAAGCCGCCATCATCTTCCGTTTCGCCGACCCGGACGACGCCATCTCCAAGATCCGCAGCGAACTGAAGCTCGTCGAACCGCTCGACCTCTTCCGCGAGATCCCCAACTGATGGAATTTTCCGTTCCGGTTTCGCGTATCGCGTTCGGGGGCGACGGCGTCGGCAGGCTCCCGGACGGCAAGGTCTGTTTCGTCCCGGGCGCCCTGCCCGGGGAAACGGTCCGCGCCGGGATCGTCCGCGACGCGAAGTCGTTCGCACGCGCCGAACTGCTGGAGGTCCTGGAAGCCTCGCCCGAACGCCGCGAACCGGACTGCCCGCTCGCGGGGACCTGTCCCGGCTGCGTGTACCGTCATGCCTCCTACGACTGCGAGCTGGAATGGAAAAACCGCCAGTTCACCGATTTCCTCACGCGCGGCAATCCCGCCGCCGGGGACATCCGGTTTCTGCCGCCCCTCGGCGCACCCTCGCGCAACGGCTACCGGAACAAGCTCACATTCGTCTGCGAAAACGGCGCGTTCTGCTACCGCGGACTCGACAACAAAACGGCGGTTCCCGTGGCGGACTGCCCGCTCGGACGGCCCGCCATCCGCGAACTCCTCGCATCCGCCGCGCCCGGCGCGGACGGACAGAAACGCACGTTCCGCTGGACGCTTCACGACGGCGCGCTGGATTCCGGTTCGGACGCCTGGCGGCGGACCGCGCATCTGACGGAACAGCTCGGCGCGTTCGGGGATTTCCGCGTGCCGAAAGCGTCGTTTTTCCAGGTCAATCCTGAAATGTCGCCCAAGCTGGCGGAACGCGTCCTGGCTCTGCTGAGGGAGCTCGGCACGGAACGGCTCCTCGAACTCTACTGCGGCTCGGGCGTCTTCTCCATCCTCGCGGCGGAACATATCCCCGGCCTCACGGCGCGCGCGGTCGAGCTGGACAAGGCGGCAATCGACACGGCGAACCATAACGCGGCGCATCACGGCGTCGCAAAACGCTGTACGTTTCTGGCGGCGGACGCGGGCGAAGCATTCCGCACGCTGGCGGCTCCCTGCGATCCGGCAAAGAGCTGCGTCCTCGTGGATCCGCCGAGAACGGGCCTCCCGGCTTCTTTGACGCGCGAGATCGGCGAATTCGGCCCGGAGGCCGTTCTGTACGTTTCCTGCGGCCCTGACACCCTGCGGCGCGACGCCGACCGTCTCGCCGCCCGCGGCTTCCGCATCCGGACCGCCGGCATGATCGACATGTTCCCCGCCACCGGCCACTTCGAGTCGGTCACGCTGTTCGGGAGGTGCGCATGAACCCGGAAGACAGGCTCGGACACAGACAGCGTCTGCGCGAAAAGTTCGCAATGCACGAACAGGACGCGTTTCTCGACTACGAACTGCTGGAGCTCATCCTGACGTATTCCATCCCGAGGCGCGACGTGAAGCCCATCGCGAAGGACCTGATGAACCGGTTCCACACGTTCCCCGGCGTCCTGGACGCCAGCCCGGAGGACCTGGCGCAGGTGCCCGGCCTCGGCCAGAACTCCGTCACGCTGCTGAAACTGATCCGAAGCGCGAACGTGCGTTATCTGGCGCGGACGATGGAATCGCTGCCGCTGCTGGATTCGCCGCGCGTCTTCGCCGACTACGCCCGCATGAAGCTCGGCGACAAAAACAACGAAGTCACCCTCGTTTTCTACCTGAACACCCAGAACCGCCTGATCCGGTGCGACATGCCGGGCTCCGGCTCGGTCGACTCCGTGAACATCTACCCGTCCGAGGTCGCGAAAAACGCCCTGCTCTGCGGCGCGCGTTCGGTCGTCCTCTGCCACAATCATCCCGGCGGAAACTTCGTACCGTCCCGCGATGACGACGCCATCACGTTCGGCATCACCAAGGCGCTCGCCCCGCTCGGGATCGTCCTGCTGGACCATGTGATCGTGTCGCGGTTCGGGTTCTACAGCTACCGCGAGCACGAACACGAACGCGGCCGCACCAATCTGCTGACGAAGCTGGAAGGAGACTGCTCATGATCTTCGGAATCGGAACCGACATCGCCGACTGCGCCCGCGTGGGCTCCATCTACGCGAAGCACGGCCATCATTTCGTCAAAAACATCCTCACGCCCGCCGAACTCGAACGCATGGCGGAGCTGAAGGACCCGAAGGAATATATCGCGGGCCGCTGGGCCGCCAAGGAGGCGTTCTCCAAGGCGCTCGGCACCGGCATGTGCGCGGAGTGCGCGTTCGTCGAGATCGAAGTGCTGTCCGACGAACGCGGCAAGCCGTTCGTGAAGCTGTACGCCGCGACCGCCGAGACCGCGAAACGACTCGGCATCACCCGCATCCACGTCTCCATCAGCCACGAACGCGAACTCGCGACGGCGTTCGTCGTGCTCGAAGCGGCCGATGATGCAAACGCGGACAACAGGGAGGCTCAGCCATGACCGCCATCCGGCCCGAACACTGGAAAGAAGGACTGCTCGTGCGGTCGCCGAACTGGCTCGGCGACCTCGTGATGACGTTTCCCGCGCTCATGCTCCTGAAACGCCTCCTCCCCGAATTCTGTTCCCTCTCCGTGATCTGTCCCGCCGGACTCGCGCCCGTGCTCGACGCGCTGACCGAGACGGTCGACGAGATCATACCCGTCGCCGATCCGCACGCGTTCCCGACGCACCGCGAACTGTATCCGCTCCTGCACCGGCATTTCGGCGCCGGCATCCTGTTCAACAACTCGCTCCGGGACGCCGTCGTGATGCGGTATCTGGGCGTGAAGCCGCTCTACGGCGCGGCGGCGCGCGGACGCTCCATCCTGCTCCGCGAACCGGTCACATTCCCCAAACGCGTCTCCGGTCAGCTCAATCCGCCGCATCAGGCGAAACGCTGCCTCGAAGTCGCGAAGAAGCTCGGCATCGGCAACTGGGACGGCGTTTCCATGCCCGCCATCCATCCGGATTTCGACGCGCGGCGCTTCGAGCTTGCGTTCGAGCGTCCTTTCCCCGATGAAAAGCATCCCGTCCTCGCGGTCGCCCCGGGCGCGGCGTTCGGCGACGCCAAACGCTGGGACGCGGGCGCGTTCCACGCCGTCGCGGACCACTGGCAGCGGAAACGCAACGGATTCGTGATCCTGCTCGGGTCGAAGAAGGAAGCGCCGATCTGCGAAAAATGCGCCGAGGGGCTGATGCCGAGCCTGATGCTGAACCTCGCCGGGAAGACCTCGCTCCACGCCCTCATGTTCGTCCTGAAGCACGCCGCGTACTGCGTCGCGAACGACAGCGGCATCATGCACCTCGCCGCCGCCATCGGCACGCCCGGCACAGCAGTCTTCGGCTCCACCGACATGGCCGCCACCGGGCCGCTTTCCCCGAAATGGAACGTCCTGTACCGCAAGGAACCCTGCTCGCCGTGCTTCAAGCACGTCTGCCCGCTCGAAACGCGCGCCTGCATGAAGGCGATCAAGGTCGCCGACGTGCTGAAGACCCTCCCGAAGCCCTGAGACAGGTTTTATATCCTTTTCCCCCAGAAGGCGTACAGTTTTTCGTCGCCCATGATGACGTCGATGTTTTCATCGAGCACGTCGAGCGCCGCCTGATACTCGGACGCGGAGATCACGGAACGGATCCATTCGGGGGACAGCGCCCCCATTTCCGTCGAGATATACACGATCCACTCCGCATGGGCAAAACTCAAATCCTCCTTCAGTTCGGAAAACAGGATGTCCAGGCTGAACTCGGGACAGGTCGGCGACAGCCGGAACAGCGCCTCAAGCAGGCTTTCCACCGGACCACAGCCGGACGGATAGAGACAATGGCCGCCGTTTTCCTCCAGGGAAAACGATGAGGTCGCCTTCCGGAAAAGGGTATGGAACGCGGAAACGGTCGGAGCGATAAGGCCGTCCGCCTTCAACCGTTCATAGTGATCCCCGATCCAGACGGAAAAGTGTTCGAAGAAATCGCACGCATCCGCCTGATTCTCGATGTAAGCACAGGCAAGGGGGAAATAATAGCACAGTTCTTCGTAAGTCCCGGCGGGCAGCTTCCCCTGAAAGAGGCGGTCAAAGTCGCGCCAGTCAAGCTCCGAATCCTTTTTCGACAGGATCCCGGTCAGCTCCTCCGGTGAAAAATCATTCATCGGATCGCTCAGGCGCGCCGGCTTTCGGTATTGCATGATATTCTCCCGTTTTGGTGGTTTATTTGAACACGGTCAGATCGGCTGAGAGTTCGTTTTGCTTCGTTCCGCAATGAGCGAATCAATATCGTCGAATGCGTTCTGAAGGCGTTCGGTATGATAGATCTCGTACATGCGCGGCTTATCAACCTGTATATTGCTTCCGTGGTACAGGAACATCTCAGTGTCTTCCGGTTTGATTGTTCATATCAACCGTTACTATAGCAGGGTTTAAGCGGATTTCAAGCCCGAACACACTTTTTCCGTGTTTTTTAGAAAAACAGAAAAACGGGCAACAGTCAGCTTTCCTGTACGATTCGTCCCTTCGCCCAGGCAAAAAGCTTCTTCGAGGCGGAGGAGAAATCAACGGATTTCCCGGCTTTCATGGAGAGGCAGGTCTGGACGATCTCTTTATCGGCGGCGGATGCATGATGCAACAGCTCGTCCAGACGGGAACAATAGATCCCGGTGCGACGGTAGGTAGTCGCGCGGATGGTGAAGGTCGCCGCCTTATACAGGCCGCGGAGAATGCCCTCATCCTTTTCGTAGAGCATGTTGTGAACGCAGGCGTGGTAAACGCCGCAGGCTCCGGTCAGGATCGCCCGGTCGATGTCGCCGGGTTTGACGGCCGCAAGCACATCGTCCAGACTGCCGATCAGGGGCTTTGTGTCGCGGCAGAAATGGAACAGTTCCGACGGTTCCCAGTGCAGGAGTTCTTCTTTCCCGGACAGGAATCCGCAGACCAGCTCCCTGTGGTCGAGCGAATCCAGCATAGAGTCATAAAGCGCGATATCCTCCGCGGCCAGCGCGTCCAGGATCACGACCAGGTCGATATCGCTGGAATCCGTCGCTTCGCCACGGGCACGGCTCCCCTGAAGTCCGGCGAACCAAACACGTTCCCCGAACGTCTTCCGCAGCGCCTGCGTAAAACGTTCCAGCCAGGATTCAAGTTCGAACATAGGAAGAGCATCTTTCTGTGTCGTGGAGAAACACGACACCGTATCAGCACACTTCGTGCCGTAGCGCAGCACGGCACTGCCGCAGTTGAGGCTTAGCCTCAGTCTTCTTTATCGGATTCCGCGGAAGCTTCCTCGACTTCGGGCTGAAGCGTCTCGACCATCTGCTCCAGGACCTCCAGGAAGATCTGCTGTTTCTTCTCGTCGATGTTGCGGAAGAAATGGTCCATGTAGTCGGTGAAGTAGTTGTCGTGGCGGCGTTTCAGCGCGATGCCCTGTTTCGTGAGGGAGATATGGATCGCGCGACGGTCTTCGCTGGACTGTTCGCGCTGCACGATGCCGTCCTCGACGAGAGAGTCGATCGTCTGGGAGACCGCGCCGGGGGTCAGGCCGAAGACCTCGGCGATGTCCTTCAGCATCGGGGGCTGGTCCATGTTGGCGAAAAGATAGCTGATGACGCGAATCTTGCCGAGCGTGATCTTCTTGTTGTTGAGCGTGTTTCCGGGGGCTCCGAGGACGCGGAGCAGGTCGGTGATCTGGAAAAGCAGTTCCCAGGACATTTGCGGGGTGCGGCGGGCGGATGCGGGGGTGGCCGGCATATCGTTTATTCTCCTTACCTTTGAGGTATTGGATTGTTTTAGCTGTAAAAATATGTTGATATTATACTATACAACATAAACACGGAAATGCAAGCCGGAAACCGGAAAAATGCAATATATGAAAAAAATGACTTGGTGAAGCCGCCGGAATGCCGGGGAGAGGGCGGACAGCCGGAAGCGAGGAAGACGTGGCGGGATCAGTGGCCGAGCGAATTTTCGCCGCCCGCGAACTGGTCCAGATCGTAGTCGACGGCCGCCGAGGATTTCCAGCCGCGCTGGCGCGCCGCCTCGTACAGCAGGATCGTCGCGGCAGTCGCCACGTTCAGGGAATCCATCAGGCCGAGCATCGGGATCACGACCTTCTGGTCGGCGGAATCCATCCAGTACGGGGTCAGGCCGAACTGCTCGGCGCCGACCACGATCGCCACGCCGCGCGCCATGTCCGCGTCCGTGAAATTCTGTTTGGTGTGCGGCGTGGCGGCGAGCGTGCGGATGCCGAAGGAACGGAGCCAGGCGAGGCATTCCTCGGAGGTGGCCTCGGCGAGCGGGACGGAGAAGATCGCGCCGGTGCTGGCGCGGATCACGTTCGGATTGTAGAAGTCGGTCTGCTTGTTGCAGACGATCATGGCGGTAGCGCCGACGGCGTCCGCGCTGCGGAGCATGGAGCCGAGGTTGCCGGGCTTTTCGATGGTCTCCGCCACGAGGTAGAGGCCGTTCTTCACCTTCGGGATGTCGGCGAGCGTCTTGCGCTTGACCTCGATCACGGCGATCAGGCCCTCGGGGCGGTCGCGGTAGGCGAGCTTGCGGAGGATGTCCTCGGTGCAGCGGTAGAGCGACGCCCCGTGCGAGGCGAGGGAATCCAGCAGCGCGTCCTCGTTTTCGCCGAGGAAGAGCTCGGGGCAGTAGAAGACCTCGTGGAATTTGAGGCCGATGGCGTCCGCGCGGAAGAGTTCGCGGTAGCCCTCCAGCAGCGTCACGCCCTGCGCGTCGCGTTCCCGGCGTTCCCGCAGGGATGCGGCGTATTTGACCTTCGGGTTCTTCAGGCTGGTGAGGAGTTCGTCGTGTCGCATGGCGTCCGCCGGGAGAAAACAGGCTCTGAGATCAGGCTTTTTTGTCCGCGAGGAGCTTGCGGACGCCCGCGAGTTTCACGCAGACGCAGAACAGCTCGATGGCGGTCTTCAGTTCGTCGAGCGGCGGATAGGACGGCGCGATGCGGATGTTGCGGTCGAGCGGATCGTGGTGCAGCGGGAACGTCGAGCCGGGTCCGGTCAGTTTGACGCCGGCGTTTTTCGCGAGCTCGATGACGGCGGTCGCGCAGCCCGGCATGGTGTCGAGTGCGATGAAGTAGCCGCCCTTCGGAGGCAGCCAGGTGGCGAGTCCGGTTCCGCCGAGTTCGCGTTCGAGCGTATTGAGCACGAGGTCGAATTTCGGGCGGAGTTCGCGCGCCAGGACGCGCATGTGTTCGCGGACGCCCTCGGCGCTCTTCAGGTAGCGCACGGTGCGGAGCTGGTTGAGCTTGTCCGGGCCGATGGTCTGGATGCTCATGTGATGCTTCAGCTCGGCGAAGTTGCCGGGGCCGGTGGCGAGCAGAGCGACGCCCGCGCCGGGGAACGTGATCTTCGAGGTGGAGAAGAAGTAGTAGACGCGTTCGGGATTGCCCGCGGCCTCGGCGCTCGCGAAGATGTCCTTCAGGTGACATTCCTCGTAGATGTGATGCACGCCGTAGGCGTTGTCCCAGAAGATGCGGAAATCGGGCGCGGCGGTGGGCATGGAGGCGAGGCGGTCGACGGTCTCGTCGGAGTAGCACACGCCCTGCGGATTGGAGTACAGCGGGACGCACCAAATGCCCTTCACGGCGGCGTCGGAACCGGCGATCTTTTCGACCATGTCCATGTCCGGGCCGGTCTCGGTCATCGGGACCGGGATCATTTCGATGCCGAGGTCTTCGCAGATGGCGAAATGGCGGTCATAGCCGGGGCACGGGCAGAGGAACTTGACGGCGGGGAGGCGTCCCCACGGCGTGTGGCCGTGCGTGCCGAAGACCCAGTGGCGCACGATCGTGTCGTACATCATGTTCAGGCTGGAGTTGCCGCCGATCATGAGGTGGTCGCGCGGGATGCCGAGCAGCTCGGAGAAGAGCTTGCGCGCCTCGTGGATGCCTTCCAGGCAGCCGTAGTTGCGCGCGTCGATGCCGCCCTCGACCATGTAGCCGTCGAGGCGGTCCAGGATGCCGTTCGTCAGGTCAAGCTGGCTGCCGGAGGGTTTCCCGCGGGACATGTCGAGCTTGAGGCTGCGGGCCTGGTATCCGGCATACTGGCGTTCAAGGTCGGCCTGGATCTCTCTCAGGCGTTCCGCGGACTGTTCGGAATAGTTATCCATCTCTGGGACAGGGTCCTATGCTGAATGATTCGATTTTTAGACAAAGCCTATTAATATACAGCATAAAACGTAAAAAATCAAATCTTTTTGCCGGAAAAAACGGCTTTTCCGCCCGCGTTCCCGAACGGCGAAAGGTCAGGAAAGCGACTCAGAAAAGACCGTCGACCGTGCCGTCGTCCGCGATATGGATGCGTTCGGCGGCGGGCGACGTCGGCAGACCGGGCATCGTCATGATGTCGCCGGCGAGCGCCACGACGAATCCCGCTCCGGCGGAGATCTTCAGGTCGCGGATCAGGAGGTCGAACCCTTCCGGCGCGCCGATGAGCGTCTGGTCTCCCGTGAAGCTGTACGGCGTCTTCGCGACGCAGACGGACATGGAGTCGCCGCCGTATTCCGCGAGCAGTTCGAGCTGGCGCTCGGCCTCCTCCGTGAAAACCGCACCGCGTCCGCGGTAGACGCGCCGGACGATCGTGTCGAGCTTTTCGCGCAAGGACATGCCTTCGAGCGGATAGGCGAACACGGGTTCGGGAGCGGCGTTCTTTTCGCAGAGTTCCGTCACGGCGTCGGCGAGTTCCAGGCCGCCTTCGCCGCCCTTCGCCCAGACATCGGAGAGCACGGTGCGGACGCCCAGGGACGCGCAAGCCTTCATGACGAGGTCGAGTTCCGCCTGCGTGTCGGCGGGGAACCTGTTGATCGCGACGACAGCCGGAAGCCGGAAGACGTTCACGAGGTTGTCGAGGTGGCGCAGCAGGTTCGGCAGGCCGCGTTCGAGCGCGGCGAGGTCCTCGTGCTCGAGTTCGTTCTTCGCGAGGCCGCCGTGCATTTTCAGGGCGCGGATCGTGACGACGAGGACGGACGCGGCGGGTTTGAGGCCGCCGAGACGGCATTTGATGTCGATGAATTTCTCCGCGCCCAGGTCGGCGCCGAATCCGGCCTCCGTGACCGTGTAGTCGGCGAGTTTCAGGGCGAGGCGTGTCGCGAGCAGGGAGTTGCAGCCGTGCGCGATGTTCGCGAACGGGCCGCCGTGGATCAGGACGGGCGTCCCCTCGAGCGTCTGCACGAGGTTCGGCTTGATCGCCTCCTTCAGCAGGACGGCGGCGGCTTCGGCGGCGTGGAGGTCGCCCGCGGTAACGGGTTCGCCGTGGACGTTGTACGCCACGATCACGTTTGCGATGCGGCGTTTGAGGTCGGCGATGCCGGATGCCAGGCAGAGCACGGCCATCAGCTCGGAGGCCGCCGTGATCTCGAATCCGGCCTGTCGGGTGTATCCGCCCTTCCCGACGGTTTTCAGCTCGATATGCCGCAGCGCGCGGTCGTTCATATCGAGGCAGCGCTTCAGGACCACGCGGTCCGGGTCGATCTGAAGCGCGTTGCCGTGGAAGATGTGGTTGTCGGTCATGGCGACCAGCAGGTTGTTCGCCG
>JAFXUM010000258.1 GCA_017524965.1 Lentisphaeria bacterium
ACACCCAGCCCCCGCACGAAAAGACAATGAACATTAGCACAACCATCGGAAACACGATGTATCCGAACCAGATATCATCGAAACACAGGGGAAATTTCAGGTTGATCGGCTTGTCGCCGCCGTAGATCGAGGGGTCTTTCACATTGGCGGAGGATTCGGCCTGAGCTGCTCCGTCCTGCTGAATGCCGGGTGTTTCCGGCGCGGCGGACGCTCCAACTGGCGCGTCGCTGCGAATCCGCACGATGTCCGATTTGCTGTCTTTCATGTCGTTTCCTCTTTCAAATGATTTGTGAAATTTGAAGGATGGCCTGTTATCTGTTTTCCTTTTCCAGTTCCTCAAGCCACTCGTCGACCCCCGTACAGCCGTTCGCCCGTGCCATTTTCAGCCATTTTTTCGCCTCGTTCAAGTCCCGTCCGCCCGTCGCCACGCCCGCATGATAAGTCATGCCGAGCATGACCTGGGACATGATAACGGTCATGTTTGCGGTGGTCAGATGCTCATCATTCAGATCGAAGGGGAAATCGGACCAGTCTTTGTACGATTTCTGGTCGTCCGCATAATCCATCACGTCCTTTTTGTCCGTCAGAGGCTGACTTGCGGCTTTCTTGAGATTGGCAAGCCCGCTCGCATAATCGCCCTCGTCCATGCAGGCCATGCCGAACGCAAACTGCCCGTGAACACATCCCGCGTCCGCGGATTTCCGTAAGTACGCCAGCCCTTCCGTTTTTTTTCTGTGTTCCATCAGGAAGCTGCCGTATAGGAACTGCGCCAGCGGGTCGCCGGTCTCCGCGGCTTTTTTCAGCCATTCTTCGGTCGCGGCTTCATCCTTCCCGGTTCCATAGCCTTTCTCCAGGAAGAGGGCATACAGCATCATCGCGTTCGAATCGCCCTTCTGCGCGGCTTTTTTCAGGAATTCTTCGACCGCGGCCTTATCGGTTTCCCCAGTGGCATACAGCATCATTGCGTCCCGATCGCCCTTCTCCGCTCCGGCGCGGAAGTGTCTCATGGCTTTTTCATGATCATTCAGCTTTTCCAGGGCGGCGATTCCGGCCATGCGTTCTGCCGCGCCGGATTTGTCCGTTGCCAGAATGCGGTCCTCTTCGGTGGCGTAGTCGACGTAAACCTTTCCGCCCGATGCTTCGTTTTTCGTTTCCGCGCTTTCTTTCCCGCACCCGGAGAAAGCCGCGCCAGCCAGAAAGACCGCGATAACCGTGAGGAAGATGTTCCATCTTATTTTCGTATTCGACATAATTTCAGGTCCTTTCACGTTGTTGCTGATGGCGGGTTTGAGAAATCGCAACATTACTATATCGCATCTTTTGAAGAAATCAAGGGTGTATAGATAAAAAAATAAGTAATCGGCAAGCCGCGCTTCCGCTGTTCGACATCAATTAAGACCTTTCACTGTTTTTCGGACTGTCTGATCTTCTCAAGAAACTGTGCCGGAGTGACGATGAACGGCTTTACGGGAAAATGCTTCAGGTTTCCCGTGACGAGCCAGGTCCTGTCGTTTCCGTGCGCCAAAGGAAGCCGCAGGCATGTTTCAAAACCGGCGGCTTTCCTGATCGTTTTTCGAATGAGCTGAAAACGGACTCAGCGGTCCACGCGTGCGCCGCCGCCGCCGACCAGCTTTTCGACCTCGGCGAGACGCGCCATGGAGGTATCGCCGGGGGTGGTCATGGCGAGCGCGCCGTGGGCGGCGCCGTATTCGACCGCGAGCGCGGGATCGCCCTTTTCCAGGAAGCCGTAGATGAGGCCGGATGCGAAGCTGTCGCCGCCGCCGACGCGGTCGAAGATCTCGAGGCCGTCGCGCTGTTTCGCCTGGTAGAACTTGCCGTCGCTCCAGACGATCGCGCTCCAGTCGTTGACCGTGGCGGTGCGGACGGTGCGGAGGGTGGTGGCGGCGGCCTGGAAGTTCGGATAGACGGAGACGGCGCGTTCGATCATCTTGCGGAAGTTGGCGGGGTCGATGGCGCTGATGTTGGCGTCGAGGCCCTCGACCTCGAATCCGAGGCAGGCGGTGAAGTCCTCCTCGTTGCCGATCATCACGTCCACGTACTGCGCGATCTCGCGGTTGACCTCGCGGGCGCGTTCCTTGCCGCCGATCGCCTTCCACAGGGACGGACGGTAGTTGAGGTCGTAGCTGGTCACGGTGCCGTATTTCTTGGCGGCCTTCAGCGCCTCGATCACGACGCCGGGGGTGGTGTCGGAGAGCGCGGCGAAGATTCCGCCCGTGTGGAACCAGCGGCTGCCGAGCTTGCCGAAGATCATGTCGAAGTCGATGTCGCCCGCCTTGAGCTGGGAGACCGCCGTGTTGCCGCGGTCGGAGCAGCCCACCGCGCCGCGGATGCCGTAGCCGCGTTCCGTGAAGTTCAGGCCGTTGCGGACCTGACGCCCCACGCCGTCGTACGGGACCCACTTGATGAGGGAGACGTCCACGCCGCCCTGCAGCATGAAATCCTCGACGAGGCGGCCGACCGGATTGTCGGCGAGCGCCGTGATCGCGCCCGCGCGGAGGCCGAAGCAGCGGCGGAGTCCGCGCGCCACGTTGTACTCGCCGCCGCCTTCCCACACGTTGAACTGGCGGGCGGTATGAATGCGGCCCGGGCCCGGATCGAAGCGGAGCATGATCTCTCCGAGGGAGAGGATGTCGTATTTGCACGAGTCGGCGGATTTGATCTTCAGCATGATGAACTCCTTGTGTGATTGAATCGCACCGGATCCCGTGCGGCCGCGTCCGCGGCATCGGGAAATCCGGCGCATGAAGTGATAATGAACCATTTAATATAGCGCGTTCCGCCCGTTTTTACACCCCGGATTCACTTTTTTGTCGAAAAAAATGGTTTCCGCCTTGATTTTTGCCCTGTCCCGTGCTAAATTATAGTTTCATAGGATGCCAACATAGCTCAGTCGGTAGAGCGGTTCACTCGTAATGAACAGGTCCTCGGTTCGATTCCGAGCGTTGGCTCCATTTTTTTTGCCCCGACCGCCCGTCGTTTTCCCTCTCCTGTCCCGCCTGAAAGCGCCGGAAAAACGAACTCAGCCACAGGATGGAACCCTTCCCGTGTATACGACGAAACAGTCTTTGCTCAAACGCATGCAGAAATGCGACGAGATCTCCTGGGACGAGTTCTACAGCATCTACTGGTCGCTCGTGCTCGACATCGGCCGGAAACTCGGCATGACGGAGGACGACTGCCGCGACCTCATGCAGGAGATTATGTACGACCTTTTCAAGGGCGAAGCGCTGTTGCACTACGACGCGGCGAGGGGGAAATTCCGGACATTTTTCGGCGTGCTCGTCCGGCACAAGGCTTCCGACATGCTCCGGGATTCGGCGCGTTTTTCATCCATTCCCGGAACGGACGGCGCGGAATCCGGCGACGCCGCGGAAACGGACGGCGCGCTGTCCGCCCTGCTGAATCCGTCCGGCGATAACGGCAGCGACCCGTTTCAGGATCTGTTCGACGCGGAATACCGGAGCTGCCTGCTTTCCATGGCGGTCAACGAGCTCAGGAACAGCATCGAGCCGAAGACCTATGCCATCTTCGAAATGGTCGTCCTGCAGGAGCGTTCCCCGAAAGAGGTCGCCTCGAATCTCGGGATCAGCCGTTCCGTCATCGACGTCTACTGCTCCCGCTGCAGAAAGGCGCTCCGGAAGATCGTTTCCGAAATCCGCGTCGACAACCCCGACTTCAACCCGGACTTCCTGACATGAGTTTCTTCATCCCGTTTGACTTCCATAAAGGCGACTGCCTGGACGGCATGACGATCATCACGCCGATCGTCCGTGGCGGACACGGCGACCTGTACCTCGTGAACGAGGCGGTCGAACAGAAAAAAGTCCTGAAGGTGATCCAGAAGGCGGACAACGAGGGCGAGCTGACCGGGATCGAAAAAAGTCTTGCCGTCTCCTCGCACATCCCCGGACTGGTCCCCGTCCTGAAGGTCGGACGGCTCCCCGACGGGCGCATCTGGTGCGTCATGCCGCCCGCGGACAATCTGGCGGCGTGGCCGGATTACGAGCCGGACACGCTGGCGAACCGTATCCGGCGCGACGGACGGCTGTCACCGGACGCGGTGCTGAACATCGCGGAAAAAATCCTGGCGACGGTCCGCGATCTCCACGAAGCCGGGCTGGCGCATTGCGACGTCAAGCCGGAGAACATCCTCTTTTTCGACGGCGAACCGAAGCTGACCGACTACAGCCTGCTTTCCGATCTGAGGGAACGCCCGGCGGGCGGCCCGGTCGGCACGATCGGCTTCGTCCCGCCCGAGATGTCCGAGAATCCGGCCTACTACAATCCGCAGGCGTCCGATCTCTATGCGGTCGGGAAGATCGTCTTCTGCGCGTGGTCCGGCACGGACGCGGCGCTGTTCCCGTCGGTCCCGCGCGAGATCCCCCTGCGGGAAATCGGCGTCATGCTGCCGCTTTACATGAAGGCGTGCAGCGCTTCCCCGAACGGGCGGTTCAAGAGCGCGGAGGAGTTCCTCTCCGCCGTGGCGGACGCCCGCGCGCGTCTGAACCATAACCTCTGCCTGCTGCGGCGCGGACGAAGATTCCTCGCCAGATACGGCTGGATCCTCTGCCTCGCGCTGCTTCTTGCCCTGGGGACGACCGTGCTCATGAACACGGTGTTCTTCTCCGGGGGGCGTTCCGGCGGCGCGGCGGGGGAAGAAAACGGCCCGCTCGTCGTCACCACGGTTTCGGACGCCGCGGACGCGAACGACAAAGCGAACAGCCTGCGCGAGACGCTGACCTATGCAACGGGGCGCGGCATCCAGACGGTTTCGTTCAACATGCCCGACGGGGACACCATTTCCCTGAACGATCCCCTGCTCGTCACGCACGACATCCGGTTCAAATCCGTCAACAGAGCGACGGGAAAACCCGTGACCATCGTGCTGGACCACCTCGATTTTTCCGAGAAGACCCTTTCCACGCCGGAAGGCTGGGACGGCGGCGGCGCGGTGCTGTGCGCGAACGGCGGCAACTTCGTTGTGAAGGGCGGCCGATTCTCCACGAACCGGGACTACGGGACCGGCGGCGTCGGCGGCGCGCTCCGCCTCTCCAACGGGACCCTGTCCATAGACGGCGCGACGTTCCGGCAGAACGCCGCCTACAGCGCGGGCGGCGCGGTCAGCGTGAAGAACGCCTCGCTCACGATCACGGGGTGCCGTTTCGACGGGAACTATACCGTGGGGTTTGGCGGCGCGGTCGACCTGGACGGCAGCAGCGCGCGGATTGTGGATTCCGCGTTCGTGTTCAACAACACGCGCAGCAATCCGTATTATCACTGGATGGGCGGCGCGATCCAGGTCAACGGCAGCGATCTGGTCTTCGAGGTGACGGAGGGTAAGACGATCACCTGCGCCGGAAACGAATCCGGGTTCGGCGGGTTCATCGCCATGCGCGGGGCAGGGGGCAAGGCCACGGCGGAATTCCGCATCGACGGCTCGCTGTATATCGGCGGGCTGAAGGGCGAAGAGCTCGATTCCTTCTGCTCGCTCTATGATGAAACGGACAATCCGTCCGGTGTCGAAAAGAACGTGCACATCAGGAAGACCGGACGCGGCGGCATGACCGTCAACGCGTCCGTGTCCGACTACGACGAACGGTGGATCGTCGAGGACGGCGTCCTCGCGTTCGTCTATCCCGGCGGCGGTGATTTCGACGGCGAGATCACGGTGTCCGGCGGCCAGCTGCGCCTGGAACGCGCATACAAATTCAAAAAGCTGACATTCCGCCTCGGAAAACAGCCGAACGGCACGGCGTATGTCCGGGGGCTTTCCCACCTCACGGGCGGCGAGTTCTGCCTTGATGCGGGCGGGGCCGCGAACGGCACGTATCTGCTCGCGGAGGGCGCGGACGGGTTCGGCGGGACGGTCACGCTCCTGGACGCCTCCGGCAAACCGGCCGGCACACTTTCCGTTGGACAGACCCTGAACGCCGGCGGTTCCGGCTATACGCTGGACCTGGAAGACGGCCTGTTGAGTCTGACCGTGGGACCCGCGCGGAACTGATCCGTTCCATCTTCATCTTTATCTTCTCCTCATCCGGTTCCCCGATGACGGCACACTGTGCCCTCGTCGTGCCCTCTTTTTGACTGAAAAAACGCCGTTTTGTTCAAAAAATCTTAAAAAAATGCGCGGGAGGTGTTAGATTTGACGTCCGGCGCGAGTATATATAGTTAGATAAATTCCGGCATGCGCAAGACCGCCGGAAAAAAACGGTCAACGGCCCTCATCGCAAAACACGAAACAGGAAACGGTCTCCCCCCTTATGAATACGAACTCCGGGATCGACAAACATACCGCAAAGGATATCTGGCAGAAGCTCTTCCTGACCGCCGACATCCTGAGAAACACCATCTGCCAGATGATCGAATCGGACCTGCATGTCAATTATGCGCAGCTCCCGCTCATCCTGTTTTTTCTTGTGTACCGGGATGCCGGCCCGGCGATGAAGGACCTGCTGGAAATCACCGGACTGTCTTCCGGCGCGGCGTCGCAGGCGGTCGATTCCTTGGTCGAAGCCGGTCTGCTGAAACGCACCAGATCCGAACAGGATCTCCGTTCGTTTTCGGTCCGTGCGACCGATAAACTGCTGTCCGTCCGGACAAAACTGCTTCGTTTCCTTGAACCGGCGCAGGATGCTTTCCGGCGGAACGCCGGCTTCACGCCGGAGGAACTTTCCGCTGTGCATGAGGTATTCGTGCGTCTGGCGGGCAGCCGGACCGGCGGGGAGTACGCCGCGGCGAAACGGTCCTCCGACCTGGCGGTCCCCGGACTGATCTCCAATGCGTTTGCCAACCGGAAACAGCTGGAGCCTCTGCCGGATTGGGCCCTGATCCTTCTGTTTTCCGTGAACCTGAGATCGTCGATGCTGATCTACTACTATGGAAAACACGTGCGCATGACGCTCGGCAAACTCCGGGTCATGTACCGCCTCTTTTTCCTCTCCTGCCGGAAAGAAGCGGACCCCTCGCTCAAAGACCTGTCGACGAGGTTCCGGACCACATCGTCCCTGATGTCCCAGACGCTGAACGCCCTGATCAGCGACGGAATGCTGGAACGCGTCGTCCTGCCGTCCGATCCCGCCAGGGGTTTCCGTGTCCGGATGTCGCGGCAGGGACTCCGTATTCGGCGTCAGACGGCGGCGTCCTGCACGGAATTCATGCGGAATTTCTTCGCGGAGACGGAACCGAAGAAGATCGCTCTCTTCACCCGGGCCCTGGACGGGATGATGCGGTTCCTCCTGACGGACGGCAAAGAGTTTCTTCTGCCCGGCGAACCGCCTGACATGTTCCTCTGAGCCCACCGCGGCGGCGTGTTCCTCTGAGCCCTCCGCGGCCGATGCCCATGCCGTCGAGGTTCGTCACGCTCCCGCCTCGCCGGCGGGAGTGAATTGAACCCGGTTTGACACGTACAGCGTGTTACTTTTTGAGCCTGAGCGTGAGGATCTTCGATGCGAGCGTGCGGCTGTCGTGTCCGAAGAAGATCTCGACGTCATCGTCCGGCATGAACCAGCGTCCCTGCGCGTCGACGAGCCGGAACGCCTCGGCGGGGACGTCGATGGAGACGCGCTGCGATTCGCCCGGTTCGAGGTGGATGCGCCGGAATCCCTTCAGCTCGACGAGCGGGGCTTCCACGCCGGGCTTCGTGTGGCTGATGTACAGCTGGACGACCTCGTCGCCCGCGCAATCGCCGACGTTCGCGACGTTCGCGGAGACGGTCACGCGGCCCTTCTTCGCGAGGGAGTCCGTGAGGCGGGCATTGGAATACACGAACCCGGTGTAGCTGAGGCCGTACCCGAACGGGAACAGGATGTTGTCCTTCGCGTAGCGGTAGGTGCGGTTTTTCATGCTGTAGTCGTGGTAGTCGGGGAGTTTCGCGGGATCGAGCGGGAATGTGAACGGGAGACGGCCGGAGGGGCAGGTCTTGCCGAAGAGGATCTCGGCGATGGCCGTGCCGCCCGCTTCGCCGGGGTAGGAAGCGTACACGATGGCGGCGGCCTTTTCCACGTCTTCGTGCAGGTCGATCGGCGAGCCCGCCATGACCACGAGGACGACCTGGAAGCCTTCCCTGTAGAGCCAGTCGAGCAGGGAGCGCTGGGAGGCGGGCAGCGCGATGGTGTTGCGTTCCGTGCTGTCGCTCTCCTCGCCCTCGATGGATTCGTCGAAGCCGACGACCGCGACGACCGGGAATTTTTTGTCGTAGAACCAGATCTGATTGGAAAGGTCGACCGCGGGGCCGTTCAGCGGCACGCTCTTGCGCGGCTCGAAACTGGTGGCGGGATCGGCGTTTGCGGCGATGCCCTCCAGGACGGTGACCATGTGGTCGGAGAAGCCGTTGTAGTTGCCCCAGAGCGCGGGAAGGCTGTTCAGATTGGGGCCGGTGAGGTTGAGTCTCGCCGTCGGTTTGAGCGGGAGGATGCCGTCGTTTTTGAGCAGGACGACGGACTTGCGGGCGGCCTCGAGCGCGATCGCGCGGTGTTCGGCGCAGTGGACCTTCGAGAGCGGCGTCTTCGCGAGCGGGACGAGCTCGTCGCGGTCGAAACAGCCGAGTTTCATGCGTGTCATGAGGACGTGGCGCAGGGCTTCGTCGAGGTCGGCCTCGGTGATCATCTTCTTTTCGTAAGCGTCGAGGAGCTTTTCGAAGGAGCAGCCGCAGTTGAGGTTGCAGCCGTTCTTCAGCGCGTATGCTGCGGAAGCAGTCTGGTCGGGCGTGACCTTGTGGTGCTGGTGGAAATCCATGATCGCCCAGCAGTCGGAGACGAAATGCCCCCGGAAGCCCCATTTTTTGCGGAGGAGCTCGCGGATGTACTTCGCGCTGCCGCAGCACACCTGGCCGTTCGTGCGGTTGTACGCGCCCATGACGGACTCGACTTTCGCTTCGGTCACGAGCTTCTTGAACGCGGGCAGATAGGTCTGCGTAGCGTCGCGCTTGCCGATCTTCGCGTCGAACTGGTGGCGTTCCGCCTCGGGTCCGCTGTGTCCCCAGAAATGCTTCGCGCAGGCGGCGAGTTTCAGATACTTCGGATCGTCGCCCTGAAGCCCGCGGACCATCGCCGCGCCGAACTCGCCGGTGAGGTACGGATCCTCGCCGAACGTCTCCTGGCCGCGTCCCCAGCGCGGATCGCG
>JAFXUM010000259.1 GCA_017524965.1 Lentisphaeria bacterium
CTCGCCCTGCCCGAGACGCTTCAGGTCATGGGCGACCGGCCGCGCATCGACGCGCTGAAGGCTGGCGAATCGAAAGACGTCTCCTTCCGCGTGAAGGCGCTCGACAAGCTCGGCGAAGGCACGCTCGCCGCCACGCTGTCCGTCGGCGCGGAATCCCGCACGGAAACGACCTATATCACGGTCCACCCGGCAGTCGCGCCGCAGACCGTCGCGAAGTTCGTCTCCGTGGCACCCGGCAAGGATTACACGCTCGACCTCTCCTCGGAATTCGTCTCCGTGGAAAGCGCCGGCCTCTCCGTTTCCTCCTCGCCCGCGATCAGCGTGAAGGACGCGCTCGACTGGCTCAACGGCTATCCCTACGGCTGCCTCGAGCAGACCGTTTCCGGCGCGTTCCCGTTCGTCGCCACGCCGTCGCTCGTGAAGGCGGGGTTGCTTGACGCCGAAATCGCGAAGACCATGCAGCCGAAGGTCGCATCCGCATACGCGCGCATCCTCGGCATGATGGTCGGCGACGGCGCGTTCGCCATGTGGCCGGACGTCCGCAAGGAATGGCCCGAGGGTACGGTCTACGCCTCGCACTTCGTCTTCGAAGCGAAGGCCGCCAAGCTGGTCACGGTCGACGCCGCGATCGAACGCAGCATCACAGCGTATCTGCTCCGCCTCGCGAACAGCGCCGGCAGCTACAAGCCCGAACTCCGCGCCTACGCCGCCTACGTACTTGCCGCCGCCGGCAACAAGGATTTCGTCGTCCCGGCGCGCAACGTCCTCGCCGGAAGCAAGCCCGGATTCGCGCAGTTCCTCGCCGCCGCCGCCCTCATCCGCGGCGGATACGCAGGAGAAGGCGCGGAACCGCTCCGCGCGGCGCTCGCCGAACCCAACTGGCTCTTCAAGACGTCCGAGCTCGTCGGCATCACCGACACGGCATCCCGCGCGGGCATGGTCCTGAACATCCTCATGAAGTGCGACCCGAAGGGCAGCAAAGACACCGCCGCCGAGCTCGCGGCGTTCCTCGCCGGACGCATCCGCAAGGACGGCAGCTGCTGGGGCACCACACAGTCCAACGCCTGGGCGGCGATGGGCCTCGCGGCGTTCGCGGAGCATTACCCGCCCGCCGACCTCTCCGGCGCGGTGACCGGAGCCGACAGGACGAAGCACGAGCTTTCCGGCAAAACCGTCGACGGGCTCAAGCTGGCGGACGGCGCGAACACCGTTTCCAACACCGGCAGCTCCGACTTCTTCGTGAAGGCGGTCGTCAGGGGCATCCCGAAGAACGCGAAACCCGCCTCCGGCCCGATCGTGCTCAAACGCGAATTCTTCGACGAGAAGGGCAACCCGGTCACCTCGCTCAAGCACGGCGAGCTGGCGTTCGTCCGCATCACGGCGGACGCGCCCGATGTGATCGAGAACGTCGTGATCTCCGACCTGCTCCCCGCCGGACTCGAGATCGAGGACGAATCGCTCGCGACGCGCATGGACGCCTCCGGCCGCATCCCGAAGAACATCCTCCTCAAGAACCGCCAGGAATTCAGCCGCACCGAAAAGCGCGACGACCGCTTCCTCGTGTTCGGCACGCTCTGGGGGTCCGGCTACGCCGTCTACACGGTGCGCGCCGTCACGCCCGGCAGATTCCTCATCCCGGCGCTCCACGCCGAGGCGATGTACGATCCTGACATGAACGGCACGTTCATCCCGCCCGCCAGCGAGGACGTCTTCGAGGTGAAATGAACCTCGGTTTCCACAAACTGATCCATCGGAAAGCCGTTCGCTTCGCAGCGGCGGCTTTCCTCGTTTTCGCGGTCCTCGCCCTCGCGGTCTGGATCGTCGCGCCGTATTGCGTGACGGACCCGATGATCCGTCTGCGGCAGATCACCCCGGCGCACACCTACCTCGACCGCAACGGCGTCCCGGTGTTCTACGAGACCACGCACGACTACGAATGGCGGTTCCCCGTCGAGCTCAAGGATATCGCCCCGGACGCCGTGTCGATCATGATCTCCGCCGAGGACTACGCGTTCTACGAGCACGGCGGCGTCGATTATCAGGCGGTCCTGCGCGCGCTGTGGCAGGACGTCCGCAACCTGAAGATCATCTCCGGCGCGTCGACCATCACGATGCAGCTCGCCGGATTCGCCCTCGCCGACCACAGGCCGAGCCTCGTCCGCAAGTTCAAGCAGGCGGCAATGGCGCGCCGACTGGAACAGCTCTACACGAAGGACGAGATCCTGACCGAGTACCTGAACCGGATCCCGTGCGGCGGCAAGGTCTATGGCATCGAGGCGGCGGCGCGATATTATTTCGGGCTGCGCGCGTCCCAGCTCAACCGCGCCGAGGCCGCGCTCCTCTGCGGCATCCCCCAGAAACCGAACCGCTACAACCCGAATCTGCATCCCGAGGCGGCGAAGAAACGCCAGAAGATCGTGCTGGACCTGCTCGTCCATCACGAACTTATCACGGCGGACGAGGCGCGCACGATTTACGAGTCCGAACCGCTCCGTTACCGCGATTTCTCCCAGCCCGCCGATTTCGAATTCAAATCCGCCCCGGATGAAACGATCCACGCCGTCCGCCGCGCCCGTGCGGAAAAGGAACGGACCGGATGGTCGCCGTCGCAGGGCGAACCGGTCCTGTGCTCCATCGACGCCGATTTCCAGCGGGACGTGCAGGCTGTCCTGAAACGCCGCCGCGACGCCCTGCCCGGGGTGCGCGACGCTGCCGCGGTCGTGCTCGACAACGCATCAGGCGAGGTGCTGGTGTTCCTCGGTACGCTCGACTTCAACGAACCCGGCACGGGGCAGTATAACGCCGCGAGCGCGGTCCGCTCCGCCGGGTCCACGCTCAAGCCGTTCCTGTACGCCGAAGCCGTCGAAGGCGGCCTCATCACGGCGGACACGCGCGTGCTCGACGCACCGCTCCGCTACGGCAATTATGCGCCCGGCAACTTCGACGGCGCGTTCCGGGGCACGGTCAAGGCGTCCTACGCGCTCGCGCACTCGCTGAACACTCCTGCGGTCCGGCTCGCCGCCACGCTCGGCGAGCCCCGCATGATCGAACTCGCCGACAAACTGCACATCCTCGCCTCGCGCCGTCCGGGAAGCGGATTCGGGCTGTCCATGGCGCTCGGCAGCGCCGGACACACGCTCCTCTCTCTCACGAACGCCTACCGCGCGCTTGCGACGGACGGCGCGCTCCGCCCGGTTTATTTCCGGCATGACACCGGACGCCCCCTGCCCGGCGGCGAACGCGTCTTTTCCGCCGGGACCGCACAGACCGTCATGCGGATGCTGACCTCGCTTCCGCTCGCGGAATTCGAGGGGACGGCTGCGTGGAAGACCGGGACCAGCAACAATCTGCGCGACGCGTGGTGTTTCGCCTGCACGGAGACGCTCACGGCCGGCGTGTGGTTCGGCAACAAGGACGGTTCCGCGTCGGAGTCTCTGGTCGGCGGCACGGCGGCCGCTCCCGCCGCGGGGGAGATCCTTTCGCTCGCCGCCTCGAAATACGGTCTCACGCCGTTCAGGAGCGCCTGGCCGAAGGAAGACGCGCTGGAACCCGTCGCAGTCTGCGCGAAGACCGGGCTTTCCGCCTCGCCGGACTGCGAAAAGACCGAATCCGCCGTGAAGCCCGCCGGGATCCCGCTGACGCTCTGCAAATCCTGCGGCGACGCCGCGACCTCGGAAAACGCCTTCCGCATCGTTTCCCCGATCCCGACCGTGTACGTCGCGGAAAAGGACGAGGGCGTCAAACTGGACCTCTCGCCGAACGAAGGCGCGTACTGGTTCGCCGACGGCGCCTATCTCGGCGAAAATCCGCCCTCCCGTATCTTCGCGCCGGGGCATCACCGCGTGGAGGCGGTCCGCGCCGCGGATTCCGCCGCCGACGCCGTGGAATTCACGGTCATACGGAAAAAATAAGCCTTTTTCGCGTCTTTTTTATTAAAAGGCGAAAAAATCATTTTGCTTTTTCAGCAAGGCGGGCTATATTTTGAGAAACATTTTTGTTTTCACAAACTTCAAAACAACCGAAAGTGTACGCAAACATCATGTCGGAACAACCGATTGACACCTGTATGGAAAAGATCGTCAGCCTGTGCAAACGGCGCGGCTTCGTATTTCAGAGCTCCGAAATCTACGGCGGCTTCAACGGCTTCTGGGACTACGGCCCCTACGGCATCGCCCTGAAGCGCGCGGTCGAACGCCAGTGGTGGCTCTACATGGTCGAGAAACGCAACAACGTGGTCGGCCTGGACTCCTCCATCATCTGCCACCCGAAAGTCTGGAAAGCCTCCGGTCATGTGGACCGTTTCGGCGACATCATGTGCGACTGCAAGAAGTGCAAGACGCGCTTCCGCGTGGACCAGATGCCCGACCCGACCACCTGCACGAACTGCGGCTCGAAGGACCTCACCCCGCCGCGCGAGTTCAACCTGATGATGAAGACCTACGTCGGCCCCGTGTTCGACGAGGAGCACATCGCGTATCTCCGCGCCGAGACCTGCCAGCCGATCTTCCTCGACTTCCACTCCATCCGCATCGCCACGCGCATGCAGCTGCCCTTCGGCATCGCCCAGGTCGGCAAGGCGTTCCGCAACGAGATCACGCCCCGCATGTTCACGTTCCGTTCCCGCGAATTCTCGCAGATGGAAATGGAGTTCTTCTGCGCGGACGAAGGCTCGATGGAATGGTTCGAGTACTGGCGTCAGGAACGCTGGAACTTCTACCTGAACGTGCTGAAGTTCCCGGTCGAAAAACTCCATCTGCATCCGCACGACAAGCTCGCCCACTACGCGAAGGCGGCCGTCGACATCGAATACGAATTCCCGTTCGGCTGGGGCGAACTCGAAGGCATCCACCACCGCGGCACCTGGGACATGTCCCAGCACCAGAAGTTCTCCGAGCAGGACCTCCAGTACCTCGACCAGTCCAACAACACGCGTTATCTGCCGACCGTCGTGGAGACCTCCGTCGGCCTCGACCGCATGGTCCTCGCCGTGCTCTGCAACGCCTACGACGAAGACCGCGCCCCGACCCAGAAGGAAGGCATGGAGGACGACGTCCGCGTGGTGCTCCACTTCCCCGCCACGGTCGCCCCGGTCCAGGTCGCGTTCCTCCCGCTCTCCAAGAAGCTCAACCAGAACGCGCAGGAGCTCCAGGAAAAGTTCCTCGGCCGTTACCGCACCGAGCTGGACGTGACCGGAAACATCGGCAAGCGCTACCGCCGTCAGGACGAGATCGGCACGCCGTACTGCGTCACGTTCGACTTCGATTCGCTCGAAGACAACGCCGTGACCGTGCGCGAACGCGATTCGATGGCGCAGGAACGCATTCCGATCGAAGGATTGCGCGCCTACCTCGACGAAAAGGTGCTCGGCTGATATTGAACGAACTCGGATGACCTCAACGGGAGACATCAGGACCATGAAAGGCATGAAACAAATCCTGCTCGCGGGCTTCGCCGCCCTCTGCATGGTCCTGCCCGCGTGCCATTCGCTGGACACGCCGTTCATCGAAGACGCGGAAGTGCCGCCGCCGGTCGTCTCCTCCGAGCCGCTGAACACGGTCTCCTACACCGCCGAATACACGCAGGACGGCGCCCTGCCCTTCACGTGCGAGGTCAAGCTCGGCACGGACGGACGCATCCGCCGCGACTACGTCTGGAAAGACGAAAAGGGCGCGGAAAAGAAAGCATCCGTCGTATCCGACGGAAAGAAAACCGTCAGGATCGAAGACGGCAAGTCCTCGGTCCCCGACGACGAAGAAGCCGCGAAGACGCGGTTCTTCGCCAGGCTCATCCTCGCTCCCGGCAAGGTCATTTCCGGCGCGCTCAGAAAGAAGGACACGGTGGATTTTCCCGCGTTCGACGGCAAGACCTGCCACGCCTACGTGCTGCAGCTCGCGGACGCCCCCGAGATCAAGTTCTGCATCGCGGCGACCGACCCGGAAACGGACCGCTGGACCGGCCTCGTCGTCCGCATGGACGGGGATCCCGATTCCGGCACGAGGTTTTCCACAGAATTCCAGGACTACAAAACGGAATCCGGCGTGACCTACCCGTCCCGCATCGTCACCTCGACCGAGAACGGCGCGCCCGTCACCTGCGTCATCCGCGACGTCAAGATCAACCCCGAACTCCCGGACGAGCTGTTCCGGCTCTCCGAACCCAACGGATAATCAACGCTTTTCAGCTTTAACAACAGGATATTCTTATGAAACTTCAGTCCATCCTCCTCCTGACCGGGATCGCCGCCGGTCTCATGACAGTCTCCTGCCAGTCGTCGACCCAGGCGGAAGCCGAAGCATTCTTCGGTCCGCCGCCGAAAGGCAAAGCCGCCATCGAAGCCGAAGACGACGCGGCCAACGCCGACTTCTACACCCAGGTCAACAGGCACATCGACCGCAGGCTGAACGAGTTCAACGAGAAGGAAGAGGCGAAGCTCCCCGTTTTCTCCTCGAAAGAGGCCAAAGAGGACTTCCAGGAGTTTTCCTTCATCAAAAACGCCGCGCAGATCAGCTCGCTCTCTCTGGAATTCTCCGCGTCCGAGAACAGGACGCTGAGTCTTTTCTTCGACCGCGATTCCCGCACCTTCACGCGCACGTTCGGCGACAAGACCGAGGAATATACGTTCGAGACGTTCACGAACGGCGTGCCGCCGGTCATCCCGTACGACGCCCATATCCTCTACGCTTTCGCCTCCAACTTCAACCGCATCGCGGAAACGGTCACGGTCCGCGGCTACGAAAAGCTGGAAAGAGGCGAGAATCCGGCGATCGCCGACCTCCACAACGAATCGAACATCGACGAGAAAGGCAAAAAGAAGGACAAGAACTTCGTCGAGATCAAGCCGAAAGTCACGTTCGAGCCGATCGAATACCGCGTGGACAACCGCTGGTGCAAGTGCTACGACGTGAAGCTGAAAAGCGTCTGCGCCCCCGCGGTCTCCATGGCGCTTTACGTCAGCAGCGAGGAAAAGACCATCTCCCGCGCCGACGTCATTTTCGACGACGACTCCAAGATCACGCTCACCTTTGACTGGCGCGAACAGAACGGCATCGTCCTGCCGCGCGTGGTCCGCTTCCTCGGCAAAGACTCCACCGACGTCTTCTTCCGCGAAGACGCGAAAGTCATCCTGATCGGCGAACGCGAAGCGGCGGAAGCGGATGCCGCCCTGCAAGCAGCAGAGGAAGCTGCCGCGGAAACCGCCGCGGAAAGCGAAACGGTCGAATTCGATGCGTCCGCCGGCAATGCCGAAGAAGAGGCCGCCGAAGCGGAAGAAGCCTCGGAAGAGGAAGATATCCTCGAAGAGGAAGACGCCGCTGAAGACGATGCTTCCGAAGAGGAAGAGGACCTCGAAGAGGAAGATTCCGCTGAAGAGGAAGAGGACCTCGACCTCGACGAAGCGTGATCCTCCCGCCGTCATCCATTCAGGAAACCCTGTCCGGGTCCGACATGGCCGCCAGTCCGGCGGCCGAAGGAAAACCGGGCAGGATTTTTTTATGCCGTTCCGCGTTTTTCAGGCGATTTCCGGTTGATTTTTCCGCGGATGGATGTATGTTATCATGTTTGACAAAACAACTCTTAATTTACTACACACGAACCGAAAGGAATGCAACGTGAAACTCATTGTCGACGCGAACAATCTCCAGGGGCGGATCAGCCGCCATGTCTACGGCCAGTTCTCCGAACACCTCGGGCACTGCATCTACGACGGCCTGTACGTCGGGGAAAAGTCGAAGATCCCGAACATCGACGGCGTGCGCAAGGACGTGATCGAAGCCCTCCGCAACATCCGGATCCCGAACCTCCGCTGGCCCGGCGGCTGCTTCGCCGACTGCTACCACTGGCGCGACGGCATCGGGCCGCGTTCCAAGCGCCCGTGCATCGTGAACGACACCTGGGGCGGCGTCACCGAGGACAATTCCTTCGGCACCCATGAATTTCTGCGTTTCTGCGAGCTGATCGGCGCGGAGCCGTACATCAACGGCAACGTCAGCAGCGGCACCGTGCAGGAGATGTCCCAGTGGATCGAGTACCTGAACGCCAAGGTCCAGGGTCCGATGACCGAGCTCCGCAAGAAGAACGGCCGCAAGGAGCCGTGGGGCGTCAGGTTCTGGGGCTTCGGCAACGAGCCCTGGGGCGACGGTCACATGCGCCCGGAATACTACGCCGACCAGTTCCGCCGTTACACCACCTACGCCCGCGACTACGGCGACACCAAGCTCGTCCGCATCGCGGCGGGCGCCAACGGCGGCGACCTGAACTGGACCGAGGTCCTGATGCAGAGCGCCGGCCAGTGGCTCGACGCCGTCACGCTGCATTACTACACCGTGCCCGGCGTGTGGGAACACAAGGGCTCCGCGACCAAGTTCGACGTGCCGGAATACTACACCACGCTCGAAAAAGCCGACGCGATCAAGAATATCATCAAGGCGCAGTCCGTCATCATGGACAAGTACGATCCGGAAGGCCGCGTCGGTCTCTTCGTCGACGAATGGGGCACCTGGTTCGACGTCGAGGAAGGCACCAACCCCGGATTCCTCCACCAGCAGAACACCATGCGCGACGCCATGGTCGCCGCGATCTCCCTGAACATCTTCCACCGCAACAACCGCCGCGTCCGCATGGCGAACATCGCCCAGCTCGTGAACGTGCTTCAGGCCATGATCCTGACCGAAGGCGAGAAGATGCTCCTCACGCCGACCTACCACGTCTTCGACCTCTACAAGGTCCACCAGGACGCCGACCGCGTCGAGACCTTCGCGCAGGCCGCGCCGGTCGACGGCTGCAAGCTCGAAGCGGTCACCCACACCGCGTCCGTCAAGGACGGCGTCCTGCACGTCAGCGCCGCCAACATCCACGCGGAGAAGGCGCTTCCGGTCGAGCTGGACGTCTGGGGATTCGACGCCGCGAGCATTTCCGGCGAGATCCTCGGCAACGGCGACATCCACGCGCTCAATACCTTCAGGAAGCCGAACGCCGTCAAGCCGCGCAAACTCGACCTCTCCGTCAGGAACGGCAAGATCCTCTTCGAGCTCCCGCCCTGCTCCGTCGCCACCATCACGCTCAAGCCCGCTGCCGCGAAGAAAGCCCCGGCGAAAAAAGCCGCGAAGAAGGCCGCGAAGTAACCGAAACAAATCATAACACGCGAACCCCGGCACAGTTTCCATGAATCAATCCGTTTTCTTCTCACAGGATCGTTTCGGGATGCGCGGGAGACTTCTCTCCCGCGTCCGGCGGTTCGCGTTAGTCCTTTCCCTCATGCTCGCCGCGTGCGCGCTTTTCTCCGCGTGCAAAACAACGGATTCCGCGGGGACCATCCCCCGGTCAAACGTCCGCGCGCCGCGCGCCGCATACAGGCTCGATGTCTTTCATCCGATGCTCTTTGCCGTCGGAGAAAACCCGTTGGAACAGAAGACGGTCAACATTCCTGTTGGAGAATATGTTTTCGAGGGCGAGGACGATATCTTCCTGTACTTCCGTTCGCCGGAAGAGATGGAGTACCGCGTCTATCATAAGGAAGGGTATGCGGAAGGCGTGTTCCAGATGGGAGGGCTTGCCCTGGCACGCAAAGAGCAATGGGACAAGGTCGAATACCCCGCCTGCACCTATATCGACGGCGAGGACCAGCACCAGAAACGCCTCACCTGCCCTCTGGAACCGTCATTCCTCATTGAGAAGCGCGGCACGGACTGGGAAAGCGATTTCGACAAAGGCGCCGAATAACGCGCCGTCTGAGCGTCTTCGCATTTCGCCCCATCCCCTGCCTCCTCTTCCTGTCAAAAAGAAAGGGGCATAGGTGTTCCCGGTCTGTCTATGCCGAACAAATCCCACTGGTCCGTTTTTTTTGTGCAAACCGCTTGACATTTTCAGAAGTCGGGGTATATTGCTAACGGAAAGCATTCCAGTAGTGTGGGGGTCCGCACGGGCGTTTCCGAACGTTCACACCAGTTCAACTCTGGGCGGGATGCTTTTTTTTTGTCTTTCTTTTCGAGGCTTTCGATATACCGGATGTCCGATTCCCAGCTGTCGATCAGTTCGAGGCTAAGTTTGCCGTCAAGGTCTTTCACGACCCAGATGTTCGTCAGTTTTCCGGTTTTTTCGTTTTTGACGTAGATGCAGATCCTCTGCTTTTTTCCATTGAGGTCCTCCCTGACCGACGCCAGTGGATTCCGGTTTTCCACCTTTCGTCTCTTTTTATGGGTCCGGATGGATTTTCAGGATAAAAAGGGGGATTGGTTCGGATGGATTTTCAGGGCAAAAAAAATGGAGCGGGCGACCGGAATCGAACCGGCGTGGCCAGCTTGGGAAGCTGGAGCATAACCATTTTGCTACGCCCGCAAAAAAAGTGTGTGCTATAAGATACTGCCGAAACCGGAAAAATCAAGCGCGGAACGGTTCATTTTTCCAAAAAAGTCGAATGAAGACGGCGTTTCGCGGGCAGGACTTTTGCAAAATTTTTATATTTCAAACATGGCCTTAAATCGCCCGGAAGGGCCGTTTCCGGCGATTTTTGCATTTTTTCTCGAAAAATCCTCGCACACGCGCACACGCGCGCTTGAAAATCGCGCCTTTCCGTGATATATTATATTAATATAAAAAATCAACACAACCCCCTCTTTTTTTCTGAAAGGCAAACAGCATGTCCGACACTCCTCACAATGTGTTCCCGATCAACATCGAAGACATCATGCACACCGCGTACCTGCAGTACTCGCTGAGCGTGAACGTCGGTCGCGCCATCCCGGACGTCCGCGACGGCATGAAACCCTGCAACCGCCGCATCCTCTACGCCATGGGCCAGCGCGGACTCACCAAGTCCCACAAGACCGTCAAATGCGCCAAGGTCGTCGGCGACGTACTCGGCAGCTACCATCCGCACGGCGATGCGTCCGTGTACGACACCCTCGTCCGCATGGCGCAGGATTTCTCGATGCGCACGCCGCTCATCGAAGGCCAGGGCAACTTCGGCAGCATCGACGGCGACCCGCCGGCCGCCTACCGTTACACCGAGTGCCGCATGGAGCGCATCGCGGAGGAACTGCTCGCCGACATCGACAAGGAAACGGTCAACATGATCCCGACCTTCGACGAGGAGACGAAAGAACCCGAAGTGCTTCCGGCGAAGTTCCCGAACGTGCTGGTGAACGGCAGCGTCGGCATCGGCGTCGGCATGGCGACGAACATCCCGACGCACAACCTCGGCGAAGTCGTGAACGCCACCATCCATCTGCTCGACAATCCGACCGCCACGGTCCGCGACCTCATGCAGTTCCTCCCCGGCCCCGACTTCCCCACCGGCGGCATCATCTGCGGCATCAACCCCGTCCGCGCCCTCTACGAGACCGGGCACGCCGTGCTGAAGATCCGCGCGAAGACCAAGATCGTGGAGAAAGGCGACCGCGAGCAGATCATCGTGACCGAGATCCCGTACGCGCTGAACAAGGAGCTCCTCGTCAAGAAGATCGCCGACGTCGTGAAGGAAAAACGCATCACCGGCATCTCCGGACTCCGCGACGAATCCAATAAGAAGATCGGCATCCGCATCGTCATCGACATCAAGCGCGGCGCCATGGCGAGCGTGGTCCTGAACCAGCTCTTCGCCACCACCCAGCTCGAATCCGCGTTCGGCTGCAACATGCTCGTGGTCGACCACAACCGTCCGCGCGTGATGAACCTCGTCCAGATCCTCCAGGCGTTCATCGACCACAGGTTCGAGGTCGTGACCCGCCGCGCCGAATACGAACTCCGCAAGGCGCGCGAACGCGCCCATATCCTCGCCGGACTGCTCGTCGCCGTCCGCAACATCGACGAGGTCGTGAAGATCATCCGCGAGTCCCGCGACCGCGAGACCGCCGGACGGGCCCTTATGGCGCGGTTCGACCTCGACGCCATCCAGGCGGCCGCCATCCTCAACATGCGCCTCCACCAGCTCACCAACCTCGCGGTCGACGACCTCGAGAACCAGTACAACGAGCTGATGCGCCGCATCGCCGAACTCGAAGAGCTCCTCGCCAGCCGCGAGAAACGCCTCGAGCTCATCAAGACCGAACTCGCCGCCATCCGCGACAAGTACGCCGATCCCAGACGCACCGAGATCACCTACGACGACGGCGACATCGACATCGCCGACCTCATCCCGCGCCACTCCTGCATCATCACCGTCTCCGACACCGGCTACATCAAGCGCGTCCCCGCCGACACCTACCGCACGCAGCATCGCGGCGGATCCGGCGTCATCGGCATGAGCACCAAGGAGGAAGACCATGTGGCGCGCCTCTTCAGCGCCGACAGCCACGACATCCTCTTCTTCATCACCAACCGCGGATTCATGTACTGGCTGAACGTCTACGACATCCCGGAAGGCGCGCGCACCGGCAACGGCAAGGCGATCGTGAACCTCATCAAGTTCGAGAAGGACGAGCAGATCAGCGCCATGGTCACCGTCAACCGCGCCATGTTCGACCAGCCCGGCATGTCCCTCGTGATGGCGACCCGCAACGGCATCATCAAGAAGACCCCGCTCTCCGCGTTCCGCAACCTCCGCAAGGTCGCGCTCCGCGCCCTCGTGATCGAGGACAACGACGACCTGATCGCCGCCGAACTCGCCGACGGCTCCAGCGAGATCATCCTCTCCACCGCGAAGGGCATGGCGTGCCGCTTCAGCGAAACGAAGGTCCGTCCCATGGGCCGCGCCGCACGCGGCGTCCACGGCATCAAGTTCAAACTCGAAGGCGACTATGTGGTCGGCATGGAGGTCGTCGCGACCGGCCTGCCGCCCGTCATCGAAGCGCCCGCGTCCGATCTGGACGTCGACGCCGACAACGACGAGAACGTCGCCCCGATCGGCGATGCGGACGTCGACGCCGACGCGGTGGAGGAAGCCGCCGCGATCGACGGCGCCGAAGCCGCGGTTGCGGAAGAAGGCGCGGAAGATGGCGCGGAAGATTCCGGCGAGGCGATCCCCGAAGACGCCTCCAGGCCGCAGCTCCTCGTCGTCACCAGCAGAGGCTGGGGCAAGCGCAGCTACGTCGATTCCTACCGCCTCACCGGACGCGGCGCGATGGGCGTCCGCAACATCAAGCTCGGCGAAGGCGAGACCGTCGTGGCGGCCATCAAGGTCCACCCCGGCGAAGACATCATCCTCACGACCCAGCGCGGCCAGGTGGTCCGCACACGCGTCGACGAGATCCGCCTCGTCGGACGCAATTCCATGGGCGTCCGCATCATCACGCTCCGCAAGAACGACAGCATCATCGGCGTTTCCACCGTGATGCAGGTCGAAGAGGAAGAGCCGAAGGAACCCGCCGAAAACACCGGCGTCTTCGCGGCCGCCGGCGAACCGCTCCCCGTCCGCGAGGATGCGGAGACCGAGGCGGAGGAACCCGTGGAAGAGACCGGCGGCGACGACGATTTCGACGACGACGCCCCGAAGAAAAAATCCGGGGATGAGGACGACGATTACGTCGATCTGACCGACTTCGTCAATTCGACGGAGAAACCCGAAGGAGACGATGGCGGCAATGTCCCGTTCTGACCGTTTCTTCGAATCTCTGAACCATCTGACACGGCCGGGCGCAACAACCCGGCCGCGTCTTTTCGGCATCCTGAACCTCACGCCGGATTCCTTCAGCGACGGCGGCGCGCACACGGCGTCGCCGGAATCCTCGGCGGAATTCGCCGCCAAAATGGTCGCCGACGGCGCGGACGCGCTCGACCTGGGGGCGGAGTCCACCCGGCCCGGCTCGGAGGCGGTCCCCGCTGACGAGGAAATCCGCCGTCTGCTCCCCGCTCTGAAGCTCATCCGCGCACACTTCCCCGACCTTTTCCTCAGCGTCGACACGCGCAAGGCCGACGTCGCCGACGCCGCGCTTGCCGCCGGAGCCGACTGCGTCAACGACGTCAGCGGGCTTCAGTTCGATCCGCGCATGGCGGACGTCGTCGCGGCGCATCATGCCTCGCTCGTCATCATGCACATGCGCGGCACGCCGGACACCATGCAGGACCCGGATAACCTCGTCTACGGCGACCTGATCGCCGACGTCTCGGCGTTCCTGCTGGATGCCGTGGAAAAAGCCGTCCGCGCGGGCGTCGATCCCGCCCGCATCATGCTCGATCCGGGCGTCGGATTCTCCAAGACCGACGAACAGAACATGCTGCTCATCCGCCGCGCCGCCGAGTTCAAAAAGCACGGCTTCCCCCTCTTCTACGGCATCTCGCGCAAAGGATTCATCGGGCGTATGTACGGTATCCCCTGCCCCGCCGACCGCGACGAAGCCACGGCGCAGCTTCAGCTCGAGCTCTGCCGCGCCGGAGTCGATGCCCTGCGCATCCATAATATCGCGGTCACGCTCCGCGCCATCCTTGCCGCCGGATTCTGAGCAATTCAAGTTCTCTGTGTGCTGGAGCGTTAGTCCGGCACTACTTGGCACACTCTGTGTGTGCGCGAGCGTAGCCGCGCACTTCCGCAGTCCAGGGCTTGCCCTGGCGCGTTCATAATGTCGCGGTCACGCTCCGCGCGATCACCTCTTCGGAAATCTGAATCCGGCTTGTGCTTTATTGCGTTCATTTCGGGCAAAAAAAGCGAAAAAAACGGGACTTTGCTTCGGTTTTAAACCACTTTAGACAAAAAATACATCTTTAACACAAAATAATACATATACAATTACACACTTTACGCGTTATATTAGAGTAACAGAAGGTTCATTGTACCCTCACGGCATGCTGAACCGGATGAGACGCACGTTCCTTTCACCATCATATTCAACCCCCAAACAACACAAACAGGAGAACAACAAAATGAAATGCTCCGTCAGAATGATCGCGATCGCGGTTTGCGCCATCGCGGCAAGCCAGGCCTACGCCCAGTTCCCGGGCGGCGGCGCTCCGCAGGGCCAGCAGCAGAGCCAGACTGAAAAATGGCAGAAGATCCTCAAGGAAACCGAACTGGAACAGAAGCCCTTCACGAAAGGTGAAGACAAGCTGAACATCTGCCAGCACCTCTACAACAAGGACCAGGCCGGCAAGCCCGCGATCCTCGTCTTCCTGCACGGCATCGGCGAACGCGGCGACAACAACCTCGCGCAGAACGAGCTCGGCGTGTCCGACATCGTGAAGAACATCCGCGACCAGAAGCAGAAGGTGGTGCTCATCACCTGCCAGTGCCCGTCCTCCGAACTCTGGGCTCCGCTGCATCGCGGCGGTTCCGGCGCGGCTCTCCAGCCCCTGCCCTCCAAGTCCACCGGCCTCATCCCGGACATGATCGAAGCGAAGATCAAAGAATTCGACGCCGATCCTGACCGCGTCTACATCACCGGCCTCTCCATGGGCGGCTACGGCACCTGGGACACCATCTCCCGTCGTCCGGACCTCTTCGCGGCGGCGATTCCGATCTGCGGCGGCGCCGACCCGGCGCAGGCCCCCGTCCTGAAGAACATGGCGATCAGCATTTTCCACGGCGACCGTGACAACCTCGTCCCGACCAACCTCTCCCGCGAGATGTTCAAGGCCCTCGAAGATGCCGGCAACAAGAACGTGAAGCTCACGATCTACGAAGGCGTCGAGCACAACTCCTGGGAAAAGGCGTATGCCGATCCTGAGACCTTCAAGTGGCTCTTCGCGCAGAAGCGCACCGAAGAAGGCAAGAAGGCCAAGGGCAAAGTTTTCACCGAAGAAGAGATCGCACGTGCCCAGCAGGGCGGCGGCGGCATGTTCGGCGGCATGTTCGGCGGCATGGGCGGCGGTATGCCCAACTTCGGCGGTATGGGCGGCGGTATGCCCAACTTCGGCGGTATGGGCGGCGGTATGCCCCCGATGGGCGGCGGCCAGGGCGGTATGCCCGATTTCGGCGCCATGTTCGGCGGCGGCATGCCTCCGATGGGCGGCGGCCAGGGCGGTATGCCTGACTTCGGCGCCATGTTCGGCGGCGGTATGCCTCCGATGGGCGGCCAGGGCGGCGCGCCCGGCGGTGCTCCCGGCGGTCAGGGCGGATTCCCCGGATTCGGCGGC
>JAFXUM010000260.1 GCA_017524965.1 Lentisphaeria bacterium
GGGCGGCGGCGTCCGCCACGGCGGTCTGGAGACGTCCTTCGTCCATGCCGGGGTGGTCCACGATGTACGCGCCGGCGTCGGCGAGGATGCTGGGCTTCGCCTCGGCTTCCTTGCGGATCGCGTCGGCGTCATCCTTCGCGATGGCGGCGGCGAAGAAGTCGGCGTAGTAGGCGGGCGCGAGGTATTTCTTGCGCATGCGGATGAGGCGTTCGACGAGGAATCCGATGGCGGCGGCGCTGAGGAGCAGGAGCACGGCGGAGGTCATGCCGCCGTTGATGATCTCCTGGATCCAGTCGATCGTCATTTCATCGGCGGGCGCGTCCGCGGCGGTCTCCGCGGCGGTTTCGGCGGCGTTCTGGGCGGCGAGGAATCCGGGGAGGCAGAAAAGCGCCGCGGCGGAGAGGATCGAAGCACGGATGGGAAGTTTCATGGAAAACCTTTCGTAGTTTTTTATGTTATTCATATTTTGCGATAAGCGTCAGGGGAGTCTGCGGCGCGCGGAGGGCGTCGAGGGTGCGGAGGCGTCCGGTCGGGCGGCCTGCGTCTGCTGTGCGTTGCGGCGCTGTTCGGCGGCGCGTTTCGCGGCGGCAGCGGCGGCCGGGGTCTCCTCGCGGACCATGACGAACGAGAACTGGCATTCGTCGGGACCGTTTTCCACGCAGAAGAGGATGGTGTTCCAGCCCTTGCGGAAGTGGATGTGGATGATGTTCTCGTGGAGCCCCCAGGTGCTGAGCTCGTCGTCGAACCAGACCTGTTCGCCGTTGATCCAGAGGACGCTGGCGTCGTCGGAGCCGATCATGGCGAGGACGTCGGTGTCCTCCTCGAAATAGACGTCGGTGTAGGCGTAGTAGATCGCGTTGTCCATCTTGTCCGGCGTGCGGATGCAGGTCGTGTCGGTCTGGACGTAGCGCCAGCGGAGGCGGATGGGCTTCTGCGTGACCGGGTCGATCTTGCCGTCGTACTCGGCGTCGAGGTCGATCCTGGTCTCGGGTTCCCGTTTCACGCGGTCCGCGATGTGCGTGAACCTGCTGCCGTCGTATTTGCCTTCCCACGGGCCGATCACGTACCAGGAGTCGATGAAAACGAAACCGTGGCGTGCGGCGTCCTTGGTGACGCGGCGTCCGGGAACGGATTCCGCGATGATGGCGTAGTCGGCGGGCTCGGAGGCGACGCGCTTGCTGTCGGAGTTGCCGACGGGGCTGTAATAGTAGCCGCCGAACTCGAAGTCGAAGTCGCCGCGGAACGCGATGCCGCCTCCGCCGTAGGCGCCGCGGTTGTTGCCGAAGCTGGAGCCGTTGCCGCTGCTCTGTCCCTGGCCCTGACCCTGGCCTTGTCCCTGGCCCTGCTGACCGGCGCGTTCCACGCCCTCGCGGCCCATCCGGCCGAGCTGGCGCATCATGTCGGCGAGACTGCCCTGTCCCTGCCCCTGACGGCCGCCCTGCATGCCGCCCTGCTGATTGCGCATGGCGCGCTGCTGGATGGCGGAGAAGAGGCGTTCGGCGGAGAGCGGGAGATTGATGCCCGCCATGCGCGCGAGGCTGTTCGCGCGGGACGAAAGCGAGTCGGCGGCGTCCTGAAGCGCGGTCATCTGTTCGAGCGCGCGGAGAAGCTGTTCCTTGGTCATGAACTGGCCGCCGCCCTGCATGCCGCCCTGCCCCTGGCCGTCGCCCTGTTCGCCGTTCTGTCCCTGCTGCCCGCCCTGCTGACTCGCGCTCTGCGATTCGCTCTGCGGATCGTTCCTGAGCGCTTCGAGGAGCTTGCGGAGGTACTGTTCGGCCTCGACCGTGGTGAATTCGTCGCGGTAACGTCCGTTCATGGCCTTCGTGAGGAAGCTTTCGGCGTCGGCGTCCATGGCCTTGGCGGCCTCCTGGATGTCGGCGAATTCAGGATCGATGTTGTAGATCCACTCGGACAGCTTCGAGCTGATCTCATTGCGGTGGTTCAGCGCGGCCAGGTAGGCGGTGTTCGCGAGGTCCGGGAGCTTGCGCTGGACGGTCGTGTTCGTGTCCTTCAGCTGACGGTCGAATCCCTGCATGTCGCGGGACGCGGTCTGCAGGAACGAGAGGTCCTGCCGCGCGGTGTCGATGTCGTTGGCCTCGACGGCCTTTCTGATCGCCCCGTAGGCGCGCTGCGCCTGCTCCATCGTGTGCCCGGCGTTCTCGTCGACCTCGTTCACCAGATAGATCTCGAAGGACGGCACGTCGTAGTCGAAATCGTAATCGTAAACATCATCGTCATAGACGACCGCCGGCCCGATGATGCCGGGTCTGGGGAGGGTGCGCTGACGGCGCGGACGGTTTTTGCGTTCCTCTTCCGCCTTTTTGATGCGCTCGCGGCTTTCCTCCGCGGTCTTCTTCGCCTGCTCGAAAGCCTCCTTCGTGAGGCGCAGCACCTCTTCGGCGGCGTCGAGGATCTTCTGCGGGTCCTCGGCTGCGCCGTCGTTCTGCGCCAGATCGCGCGAGAAATGCTCCATCGAGGTCTGGTCCATGTTTTTGTTGAGGGAGTCCATCGACCGGATGGCGTTCTGGTAGGCGTTCAGCTCGGCATACTTCGTGTCGAGCTGTTCCTCCTTCGCCGCCATGAAGTCCTTCAGCTGCTGGAGCGTGGCGTCGACGGGCGGCATTTCCGGCGGGGTGTTCATGATGCCGATGTCGTACACGCCGGACATGTCGCCGCTGAGGATGGAGTCGATCATGCGTTCGAGTTCGAGCGACTGCCATTCGGCGGTGGCGGAATCGACGCCGTAGTCGAGGTAGCTGGACGGGTTCGCGCGGAACTTTTCGCTGTTCGCCTTCATGGTCTCCAGCTGGCCGCGGAAGACCGGGATCTGTTCGTCGCCCGGGTGCTGTTTCAGCTGCTGCCGGATGTCGCCGGCGATGCGCGCATTTTCCGTGAACGGCACGACGTAATCGAATTCGTTGGACAGGTTTTCGGCGAGGTCGAACAGGCGTTCGTAGGCCTCTTCCACCGGGTCGCGCAGTTCGGCGTAGATCTCCTTCAGCTCCTCCTTGCGCTCCTCCATTTTCTCAAGGGTCTCCTCGACCTCCTCCAGCTTCTTGCGGATCTCCTTTTCCTTGCGCTTCTGGACGCGGTCGCGGATCTTCTTGAGCTCGGCGGGCGGGGCTTCCTTCTTGACTCTTTCCGGGTCGTTCTTGTGGGCTTCGCGCTTCGCCTCGTTCTCCTGTTTCTGCTTCATCGCCTCTTCCAGCGAATACCGGCTGTAGCGGATGAAATCGAGCTGCCAGGCGGCGACGATCGCGCCGAGGTAGCAGAGGAGCGTAAGGCCCCAGATGATGGCCGTGGTGCGGCCGGACTGCATTGTTCGTTTGCTGTTCATGTCAGTGCCTCGCTTTTAATCCGATGAGCCGGGGATGTAGAACCGGGATTCGCGGTAGTCGCGCATGCGGACGTCGACCTTGTTCAGGTGGTTGATCTGGAGCTTGTCGAGCATGTCGATCACGGTCTGGAACTCGACGTCCGGGTCGGCGTACAGGCGCACGTTGATCTCCCCGGCGCCGCCCTGCGTCGACATGCGGCCCAGGTCCGCGACGAACTTGTCCACGTCGCCGACGGCGCGGAAATCCGGGCGTCCGTCCTGCAGGCGGCGTTCCGCCGAATAATAACGGCCGTCCTTGCCGATCGCGAGGATCACGCGGCGCGTGTCCATGCGTTCGGAGATGGTCACGGCGGGATCCGGGACCTCGATGGGGATCTGTTTTTCGAGCTTCTTCATCATGGTGGTGATGAGGAAGAAGATGAGGAGGAGGAAGACGCAGTCGATGAGCGGCGACATTTCGAGCGTGACGTCGTCATCGTCTTTTTTTCGGATTCTCATATTCGTTCAAATCTGGAGTTTTGCGGATCGGTTCGGAATGATGGATGATAAGGATTAGACGGGCGAGGCTCCCGTTTTCTTAGCGCCTTTTTCTCTTTTTCCCGGATAATTCCGGATTATTTCAGGCGGACGGCGCGGTTTCGGTGCGGAACACCGGCGGATAATAACGAAAAGAGCGGGAGCTTGCCGCGGCTTCCGCTCTAAGATGGTTCCGAAGCGACCGGGGAGCTGTTGTTTCTTCGGTCTCCCCGGATTGCCGGACCGCCGGATTATTCGCCGGCGGATTCCGCTTCGCCTTCGGCGGGGGCGGGTTCGACGGATTCGAGCGCCTGCCAGGCGCGCTGCTTCGCCTGTTCCTCTGCGTTCGGGAACGCGGAGATGAAGCCGTCGCCGGGCTTGGATCCTTTCGGACGCGGGCCGCCGTTGAAGCCGAAGCCTTTTTCATACTGGACGGCGGTGACGGGGCCGACGGGCTGGTAGCCGGGATGGATGTCGGACTCGCTGCCGCGGCGCTGGGAGAAGAGCCAATCCCAAGTGGCCTTGTTGGAATAGGCGGCGTCCCAGCAGTTGTGGCCGACGCCGAAGAGCTCGTGCAGGAAGACGTTCCGATTGCCGGCTTTCCGCATGGTGATGTACATCCAGCGGGAGAGCTGGGGCGGGACGGTCGTGTCATCGCCGCCGTGGAAGATCATCACGGGCAGGTCGCTCATCTTTTCGGCGCGGTTCGGATCGCTGCCGCCGCAGCACGGGATGCCGGCCGCGAAGATATCGGTGCCGTAGCGTGCCAGGAGGTCCCAGCAGCCGTAGCCGCCCATGGAGAGGCCGGTCACGTAGACGCGTTTCTTATCGGCCTTGAATTCCTCGATCTTCTTTTCGATCAGCACGGGGATCATGCCGAGCGCCTGATAGGGTTCCTCCATGAGGTCGCCCATCGCGCCGCCGCGGTGAAGCGGAGCCCAGACTTGGTCGCTCGGGCATTCAGGAGCCAGTACGACGACTTTGCGCTTGCCGTCGCGCATCTGCTTCACGATCTCGGGCACGGCGAGACGGAGCTGCGCGAGGTTCTCCTCGCCGCGTTCGCCGAAACCGTGCAGGAAGACGAGGATCGCGAACTTGCCGGGCTCGTCGGCGTTGTAAACGCCCTGGCAGTAACGCAGTTCGCCGTTGCAGTTCTTCAGGACTTCCTGCTTCATTTCCAGCGATTCCAGCGTGCGGAGCTCGTTGGCGAATTTCTGCCGGACCTGTTCGGAGGGTTCCTCCATCGGGGAGATGACAGCGGTCTTGAAAGCGGGATCGGAGGAGCATGCGGCTCCGATGGCGGCGAGCGCGGCGCATCCGAGCACGAGCAATTGTTTTTTCATGGCAGTGAAGTCCTTTCGTTTTTTTGGTATTTTTCAATTAAATATACAGCGCATTCCCGCGAAAATCAATTCTTCCGCGTCTTTTTTCCCGCTTTTTCTCATTTTTCCGCGTTTGCCCGGGTTTTCCGGGCCGCGGGCATTTGAAAAGACGGTTTTTTATGCTATTGTACCAGTTGAAACACGTTTCGATCCCGTTCATCCCCCGACAGGAGTTTTTCCGCCATGAATCTTTACCGGCGCATCAAATGCGGCGTTTTCAAGGTGATCCAGCCGTCCGCCGTCACATCCGGCCGCTGGCACATCGCCAGCAGCGTTTTCGACGGCCTGATCCTCACGCTGATCGTCTTCAGCGTCCTCTCGGTCTTCATCTGCACCTTCACGATCCCGGACTGGCTCTTCCGCATCCTGATCCGCATCGAGTTCGTCTCCATCATCATCTTCACGGCGGAATACGCCCTGCGCATCTGGACGGCGAATCTGCTGTACCCCGAGCTCGATCCCGTCCGCGCACGCATCCGCTACGTCACCTCGCCCATGGCGATCATCGACCTCATTTCGATCCTGCCGTTCATCCTGCCCATCCTCCACACCTACAACCTCGTCGGCGTCCGGGTGTTCCGCCTGGTCCGGCTGCTCCGCATCTTCAAGCTCAACCGCTACTCCGACGCGCTCGCCGCCATCGGCGAAGTCTTCCGCAGCAAGTCCCAGCAGATGATCGCCTCCGTCTTCTTCGTCTTCATGATCCTCATCCTCGCCTCGCTGCTGATCTATTACGCCGAACACGACGCCCAGCCCGACCAGTTCGCCAACGCATTCTCCGGCCTCTGGTGGGCCGTCGCCACGCTGACCACGGTCGGCTACGGCGACATCTACCCGATCACGCCGCTCGGACGTTTCCTCGGCGCGATCATCGCCATCCTCGGCATCGGCATGGTCGCCGTCCCGACCAGCATCCTCAGCGCCGGGTTCATGGAAACCCTGGAGAAGCAGATGTCCGACCACACGGAACCGGAAAAGAAAAAAGACGGAGGATCCTCCGCGCAGGCGGATCCCCATCCGCACACCGCGCCGGAGGACGACGCGTTCGAACCGCCGCAATACTGTCCCCACTGCGGAAAGAAACTGTTCCCGTAATCCTCAATTCTGCCCATTCATCCGAACATGCAGACCACAGAGCCGGATTCCAGAAAACAGGGGAAGCCCCAGGCCGTCCCCACGCCCCCGAAAACAGGCTGTCTGCTTTGGATCGCGGCCGCCGTCCTCACCGTTTTTCTGCTCCTTTGCGCGGCGTTCGCGTGCCTGATGTTCCTGGATCCCGGCCCCGGCGACGAAGGCGAGGAATACACGATGTCGCGGCGGATGGAACGCTACAAGGTGGCGGCGCAGTTCATCTGGTACGATCTGAAGGACGCCGTCGCGCGGAAGTTCTCGCAAAAAACACAGACCGTTTCGTGTCCCGTCGAGCCCCCGGAAACCGAATCGGAAACCGAACCCGAATCGGAAACCGAATCGGAATCAGGCCCCCAACCGGAATCCGAATCGGAAACCGCTTCCGGGCAGTAAAAAAAAGAAGCCCTCCGTTTGACGGGAAAGCTTCCTGATTCCGGCGAACTTGAAACGCCGGAGAATGATCAAGGGGGATCGCCTCAGTCGCCGAGCGCCTTGCGGACGGCGTCGAGCGTGGCGGGGATCACGACCGGCTTGTTGGCGAACGTGCCGCGGATGCCGTAGTGGTCCATGAGCGTGTCCTGGTGGTAGCCGACGACGGCGTCCGGGTCCTTCAGGATGTTTCCGGTGAGGATGCCGACGACCTTTTCATCGGGCCCGATCACGCCGCTGTCGCGGAGCTTCTTCGCGCCCGCGAGCGAGCAGCAGGAGGCGGGTTCCGCGCCGATCCCGGCGGCGTCGAGCTTCGCCTTGGCGTCCATGATCTCCTGCTCGGTGACCTGTTCGACCACGCCGTTGCTCCAGGTGACGGCGCGCATGCTCTTCGGCCAGGAGACGGGATTGCCGATCTTGATGGCGGTGGCGATCGTTTCCGGATTCTTCACGGGCTTGAACTCGGTGTGGTTCTTCCACATGGTGTAGAGCGGGTTCGCGCCTTCGGCCTGGATGACGGCGATGCGCGGGACCTTGGAGATGATGCCGAGCTCGTGAAGCTCCATCAGCGCCTTGCCGAGCGCGCTGTTGTTGCCGAGGTTGCCGCCGGGGATGACGAACCAGTCGGGCACCTGCCAGTCGAGCTGCTGGAGCGTTTCGATGCAGATGGCTTTCTGGCCTTCGATGCGGTAGGGGTTGATGGAGTTCAGCAGATAGATGTTGAGTTCGCGGCAGACGTCCTGGACCAGCGCCATGGCGTCGTCGAAATTGCCCTGGATCTGAAGCGTGCGTCCGTTGTAGGCGAGCGCCTGGGCGAGCTTGCCGTAGGCGATCTTGCCTTCCGGGATGAAGATCACGGCGCGCATGCCGGCGACTGCGGCGTAGGACGCCATGCTCGCGCTGGTGTTGCCGGTGCTGGCGCAGGCGACGCTCTTCGCGCCGAGCCTGCGTGCCGCGCTCGCGCCGCAGGTCATGCCGCGGTCCTTGAAGCTGCCGGTCGGGTTTTCGCCCTCGTGCTTGAACCAGAGATCGGAGAGTCCGGCCCATTTTCCGGCGGCTCCGGCGGGATAGAGGCGGGTGTTGCCCTCCTGACGCGTCACGATCATCTCGTCCGGGACGGACAGGATGAGTTCGCGGTAGCGCCAGACGCCGGAGGATTCGACGCCGCGCTTGAGGCCCCAGCGGGAATCCCAGAGCTTGCGGAGTTCTTCGCCGTCGATCTTGGAAAGGTCGCGTTTGACGTCGAGGATGCCGCCGCAGTCGCATTTATAGCGGAGATCCCAGGGATCGTAGGTTTTGCCGCAGCTGACGCATTCGAGATACATTTCGGGAGATTTCATGGAATCACTTCCTTGCGATTTTGGTAAGATAGATGACGCCGAAGAGCTGGAAGAGCAAAGGCGGGATCCAGACGACGTACTGGGGATAAAGCTGGGGATGGTTGCGGAGCGCGTCGGAAACGAGCACGCCGCCGTAGTAAAGCGCGCCGAGGGCGACGCTCAGGCACAGCCCGATGGACGTCTCGCGGCGGCTGGTGCGGATGGCGAGCGGCATGCCGAGCATCATGAACGCGATGGGCGCCAGGGCCAGGGCGATTCGCTGGTTGATCTCCACGTTGATGGCCGTGGCGTCGACGCCGGCCGCGTCCTTGCCCCGTTTCATGTAGATCGCGAGACGGGCGAACAGCTCCTTGTAGGACAGGTACTTGTCCTTGATGGTGAGGTCCTTCTGGTTGTAGTTGTCGCCGAACGGGATGGGCAGGTCGACGGATTCGGAGTAGCCCGGCTGCAGCGGGACGCTGTCGTTGCCCTCCACGGCCTCGACCAGGGCTTTGTACAGGGTCACGGTCAGGACCTGCGTGACAGGATCGACGGAAAGTTTGCCCCTCGACGCGAGGATGTCCGCCTTGGTCTTGCCGTCCTTGCCCGGCACGTAGATCTGAACGCCGTAGATTTCGTCCTCGCCCGAGGAGGTGTCCGTGCCGTCGACGAAGAACGTATACTGGCCGAACTGGACCGGGATGCCCGGCGTGAAGAAGGACAGCGGCGAACTGGCGGCGGCATTCTTCACCAGGTCGCGCGCCTCGCCGAGCGCCGGCGGTCCGACCTGAAGCTGAAGCCAGAGGCAGACGCAGGTCAGCAGGAACGAGGAGACGATGATCGGGGAGATGATCTGGAGGATGGAGATGCCGCAGGCGCGCATGGCGGTGATCTCGTTGTCCGCCGAAAGCCGCCCGAACACGAGCATGATGGAGACAAGCGCGGCCCAGGGGATGGAAAACGCCAGCGCCATCGGAAGCGCCAGAAGCAGGAATTTCCCGGCGATCACCGGGGACACGCCCTGGCTGATGTAGTCGATGACCTTCATGAGACTGTTGCCCGTCATGGCAAACGTCAGGACCACGATCGACATCGTGAAGGTCGCCAGAAAGTTTTTCGTAATATACCAGTTGAGGATAAACATGATACGGTCCGTTGGAAAGAAAAATCATAATAATATAGCACGCGTCCTGCCGTGAATCAACCCGTTTTCGTTTTTTTTCGCGATTGCGGGCAAAAAATACTCTCCGCCGCCGCAAACATCCCCAAAAAAGCGCGATATTTTCCTTGTTTTATTTGTAAAACCGGAAAAACATGCTAAATTCTATTCAATATTCTGCACATTTTCGACCATCACACAACAGCACATCATCAACGGCCAGGCGGATGCCCTGAAAAAAGAGAGGCAGCCGGGGGCGCTGCTGATTTCAGTTTTTGTCAGACCGAGGCGATATGAAACGAACACACAATCTTCCGGGCGATCTGTTCCGCACCGTCGCGCAGCACCTTTTCTCCGTCCTGTTTTTTCTGACGGCGGCGGCCCTTCTGAGCTGCTGCGGGAAAAAAGAAGCCGAAGTCCGGAAATACCTTTCCACGCCGGATGACCTCAACAGCCCCGAATACACGGTCGGCATCGTTTCCGAGACCAGTTCCGGCAGCGAGGCCAGGCTCAAATTCCCGCGGGCGAGATTCCGCGAATACGAAACCGTTTCCGACGCGTACCCGGAACTCGAAAACGGCTCGATCGACGCCATCGCGTACGACCGTCCCGTGCTGGACTTCGCCCAGCGCACCCGCGACGTCTTCGTCCTGATGCCGGACAACTACGCCGAGGGCCACGTTGGGATCGCGGTCCCGGCGGACAAGCCCGAACTGCTCCAGAACGTCAACGCGTTTCTCCGGGAGTATTTCTCGTCCGGACTCTACGACAACATGTATGCCCGCTGGATCAAGTCCAACGATCCGGAAATGCCGAAGATCCAGGCGCCCGCCGCTCCCTACGGGAAACTCGTGGTCGGCACGGAGAATACGAACGAGCCGATGAACTTCACCGATTCCGACGGATCGCCCGCAGGGTTCGACACCGAGCTGATCTACCGCCTCGCCGCCGCGCTCAACATGTCCGTGGAGATCAGGGTCATGCCCTACCTCGACCTGTTCACGGCCGTCGAAAAGTCGACCGTCGACCTCGCCGTCGCATCCATGGACAAACTGTACGGGGAGAACCGCGCCATCCTCTTTTCGGAGGACTACATCGACTGCCCCGCCGGCGTGATGACGAGGAAAACGCTCTACAAACCGGTATACGGATCCGGCGGGACGGCGTTGAAGACGCCGCAGGAACTCGCCGGAAATTCCGTGGCGATCCTTGCCGGGTCAAAATACGCGGCGGAATGCAAGGAGCTGCTTCCGCATGTAAAATTCCTGCTCGCGGACAGCCGCGATTTCGCCTGCTCCCTGCTCATCTCGAACAAGATCGACTCCATCCTCATGGAGGAACCGCTGGCGCGCACCTGCACCGCGCAGTATCCGGAGATCCGGACCGCGTCGCTCATCAAACACGAGTCCTACTCCTTCGCGCTGGCGCAGGGTTCTCCGCTCTACCGCGCCATCAACCGGGTCATCTCCGAGCTGAAAGACTCGGGCGAACTTGAAAACCTCGCCGCGAAATGGTGCTCCGCCGAACCTGCGAAACAGGAATTCGAGAAGCAGTTCGAGCGCGACGACGTCCCGATGGTCAACGGCGTTCTCCGTTATGCCGCCACGCCGGGCGTCACGCCGCTCTGTTTCATGGGCGAAGACGGCACCATGCTCGGTCTGGAGATTGAGATCGTCCGCCGCGCCGCGCTCGAATTCGGCATGACGCTCCAGATCATCCCTGCTCCGCGCGAGCTGCTGCCGGAAATGCTCCGGGCCGGACAAATCGACATGGCCGGCGGCATGCTTACGCCGGACGCCGGAAATACGGAAGGCATTGAATTCTCCCAGACCTACTACGAAGGCGGCGCCGCGCTCGTCACGAACATCCCGCATGACGAATACGTGTTCGGCATCACCCGGCTCAAACAGCTGACCGGGAAACGCGTCGGCGTCCTGCCGTTCACGTTCGCGGCCGCCCAGATGGACGAAAAGCTCCCGGACGCCGTCCCGTTCTATGCCAGTCAGGAACGCGACCTTTTCTATCTGCTCGGCACGGGGAAGATCGACGCGTTCGTCATCGGCGAGGCACGGGCACGGGAGTATCTGCCGAATTATCCGCAGTTCCTGCAGATTCCGGAGTATATCGCGCGCGTCGACTACTCGTTCTTCTTCCCCGTCGCAAAAAGAGCCCTCAGCGAGGCGTTCTCGCGGCAGATCCGCGCCATGAAGAAGAACGGCGTGCTGAAGGCCCTCCAGAATAAATGGATCTCCCCCCTGAACGTGCAGGCGGAGCTTCCGGCCGGAGGAACGGACGCCCCCAACGGCGTTCTCCGCATGGGCGTCGTGATCGACAGGGAGCCCTTCTCCTATCTCCGCGATGAAAAACTTGCCGGATACGACCTGGAAACCGCACAGCGCGCGGCAGCCGCCATGGGATTCCTCGTCGAATTCGTCAGACTGAACCCGGATGAACTTGAACAGGCGATCGCGGACGGAAGAGTCGACTTCGTCGCGTCCGACCTTTCGAAGAACAAGACCTCTTCCGGCAGACTTGTTTACTCCGAACCGTTCTACAGCGGCGGCATCATCGCAGTCGTGCCGGACAAAACGAAAGCACGTCCGGTACACATGGCCCTGATCCCGCGGATCAAGTTCTTCCTGAAGGAACAGGCGTTCAGTCTGCAGCGGTCTCTCTGGAAAGACGACCACATGCGCCAGATCCTCGGCGGCTTCAAGACGACGCTCATCATCTCCGTCTCGGCGGTCTTCTTCGGGACCATCCTCGGCATCCCGCTCTGCATGCTCCGCCAGTCGAAACGCAAAGGAATTTCGATCCCCGCCGACATCGTCTGTGCCCTCATTTACAACATCCCGATCCTCATTCTCCTCATGGGGCTGTACTATGTGATCTTCCGCAGATTCGGGCTCAGTCCCCTGGCCGCCGCGATCGTGCTCTTCATCCTCCGCTTCATGGCGTCCTCCTGCCGCCTTTACATGACCACCATGGACCATATCGGCGGCGTGCAGATCGACGCCGCCCGGGCGCTCTGCCTGCGCAGGGTCACGTTCTTCCGCAGGATCATTCTCCCGCAGGCCGCGGGCTACCTCGCGAAACCGTTCCGCGAAGAGATCATCCGTCTCGTCGAACTGACCACGGTCGTCGGTTACGTCTCCGTCTGGGACCTCACGAAAATGGTCGACTGGATCCGCGGACGCACCTACGAGTCCTTCTTCCCGATCGCCTTCGCCACACTGCTCTATTTCATCCTTTCCTTCTCCCTGATCGCCGTCATCTCCTTCCTCAGCAAAAAGTTCGAGGCGACCGTCCGGAAGAAAAAAACGGAGATCGTCCACCTTTCGGAGTAACGGCGCCGGGGGACCGTTTCCATACGACCGCAAGACGAA
>JAFXUM010000032.1 GCA_017524965.1 Lentisphaeria bacterium
CCGAATCCGTACAAATTGGAGTAGGCGAACTTCTCGTATTTCGCCTGTCCGTGCGTGTGCTGCATGCGCGGCTTCTGCCCGGCGGCGAAGAACACGGCGTGCTCACCGTCGCGCTGGGCGATGAAGTGCGGACCGTCCATGCGGCGCGAGGCGGGCAGCTCCGGCATCGGGAGTTCCTCGGCGGCCCAGAACGGATGGTCCTCGGGGAGGGCGAGCACGAGGAACGACTTCATGCCCCAGTAGACCGAGCCGAATCCGTTGTAGCTCTCCGCCATGCTCATGTTCGGGTACGCGTAGCCGACCGTCAGGACGCCGCCCGCGTCGAAGATCGGGCGGCTGAGCCATTTCCGCATGTTCCGCAGGAAGAGTCCCTTCAGGACGCCGGGTTCGATCCCGCCGACGTCCGCATAGGCGTAGGCCGCCCAGAACGCCGCTTCGGCGAACCGGTAGGCGAGGCTGCGTCCGTACGGGATTGCGGAGCCGTCGCCGCCGAAATAATACATGTAGTCCTGCGCGAAGATGCGTGCGCGCTCCTTGTAAAGTTCGGCGCGGACGGGGTCCTCGTCCTTCATGAGCGCGGCGTACAGCAGGCAGTAGAAGTGCATGCCCCAGGAATTGTAGTGGTCGGCGTGGGCGTTTTCGCCGTCGGTGTACCAGCCGTTGCCGAGGTACCACAGCTCCATGGACTTGAGCGCGGACTCGACCGATTTTTTATCGTAGGGACGCCCGACGCGCTTGAACCCGAGGTTCACGACCACGCGGAACATCTCCCAGTTGCACGGCCAGGCTTTGCGGAGGTTCGCGTTGTTCAGCCAGTTGTACACGTTGTCCTGCTGTTCCTTCGTCAGCGGTTCCCAGACTTGTTCCGGCGCGATCGCCAGCGCCAGCCCGATCGCCGCCATCTCGACGATCTTCTGGTCGTAATCGCCGACGTTGCCCCAGTACTCGGGATTCGCCGGATCGGTGCCCGCGATGAGGCCGCGCACGCAGACGTCGCGCAGCTCGGGATCGTCGCCGCCGCCCGCCCAGAGCGGACCGAGCGCCCACACGGGACGGGAGAACGCCTCCATCTCCGCCGTGCTGTCCGGGTAGCTCGCGCCTGTGTAGCCCTGATGCAGCCGAGCCTTCCCGTCCGAGTAGTACGGGAGCAGGGGACGGAGGATGTCAACGGCGGCGCGCTGGAGGTCCGAGCGCGTGGCGAGCGGGTTGCCCCGGTAGATGTGACGGATTGAGGTTTTCTGCGTGGCGGACGCGTCATTTTTCGTGCAGGTGCAGGCGGGCAGGGCGGCGGTCGCCGCGAGGACGATTCCGAGAGTGACCGTTCTCAGTTTCACGGGGCAGATCCTTTCCCGGCGATGCCGGATGAGGTGTCGTTCGAGCGGAGAAGTTTTGGTATAACATACAGCCGATGAAACAAAAATCAACCGGAAGCGGGAAAAAAGACGGAAAAAACCGAAGAGGCGGCGTCACCCGGGGCGGGCGTTCCGGCCTGTATTTTTTTGCACAAAAAGCTCCTCGAAACAGTTTTTTCCGCTTGACTTTTCAGCGAAAACGTGATACTGTAAAAAATTATTTTGCATTTAAATTTTTAGATAAGAGGACGCGCGAAAATAAAATGGCTGGGGAACGAACGAAGAACGGACAAATCCGCCTCGCTTCCGGGGCTTTTGACGCAGTATACCGCCACCTGTCGGACGGTGTGATCGTCCGCGGTCGCGACGGCGTGATCCTGTACGCGAATCCCGCCGCGGAAAAGGCGTTCGGGCGAGGTCCCGGCGAGCTTGCCGGACTTGCGCTGGACGACGTGATCCCGGCGGACTCCGTGAAATCCGCCGACGGCGAATGCCGCGTTTCCGTGCCCGGTTTCGAGCTCGCGTTCCACGTCTGCGCCGAATCCTCCGGCGCGTGGCACGAATCCGTCGCGCAGCCCGCCGTGCTGTCCGACGGCACGGAGGCGGGCATTCTCTTCTTCACGGTCAGGGCCGCGCAGTCCGGCGATGTCGCCGACTGGAACAATGCCGGGGAGAGCCTTTTCCGGGCCATTGCGAACAATATCCCGCTCGGCATCTATATCCTGGAAGCCGACAACGATTTCCGGTTTCTGCGTGTGAACCGGTATTTCGCGGAGACGCTTCGGGTCGACCAGACCGGCGTGCGCGGCAGGACCGCCGCCGAGTTCCTTCCCGCTCCGGTCGCCGCGAAATGGCGCGAGCTTACGGAAACGACTTTGGAGAATCCGGAAACGCCCCGGAACTTCCGGCTGGCCATGCTGGACGGCAAGGGCTTTCCGCAGTTCGTCCATATCACGGAAAGGCTGTACGTCGATTCGTCCGGACGCCGCCTGATCCTCGGCGCGGTCGAGGACGTCACGGCCGAAACGTTCTTCCACAAATACGAGGCGGCGAACGCCGAGATCCTGCGGAAGACGCATCAGGAGACCGACATAAAAAAGGTTCTGTCGATCATCACGGGGATCATCTTCCGCGAGTTCGACAGCTGCCGCATGGTCTGGATGAACCGGGATATGGGCGAGGCAATGGATTTCATCCGGCCGGACATGGCGGACAGGATCCCGAAGCTCACGCCGGAACAGCGCGAAAAGATGGTCGCCTTCATGCGGCCGGTCCTGCTTGAAAAACACGCCTGCGCGATCCCCGACATCGCGCAGGTGCCCGAGCTGGCTTCGATCCGCGAGGAATGCCCCGGCTATCCGCCCTGCCAGCTCGCGTTCGAGATCTTCAACCAGAGGCAGTATATCGGCACGATGCTCATCCAGTTCATGGGCCGCATGCCGTTCCCGTCCTACAACCTCGAACCCCGCCTCATGATGGTGGACACGTTCGCCGCCATCCTCTACCGCATCCGCGAACAGCAGAAACAGGCGGATTCCAAGCGCCTGCTCGAACAGATCATCGACACGCTGCCCATGTCCTTCTTCGTGAAGGACGCCGGCGACAGTTTCCGCTACACCATGTGCAACCGGAAGTTCTGCCGCATGATCGGACGCACGCGCGAGGAGGTCGTCGGGAAGACCGATTACGACATCTTCCCCGCCGTGGTCGCGGACAAGCTGACCGGAGAGCATGCCGGCGCGATGGAGTCGAAGGATCTGATCCACGCCGACGTCAAGGAGGAAGTGCCGGGCATTGGCTGGCACGTCTTCGAGAAATGGCTCCTGCCGTTCCGCACGGACATGGGCGGGAAGATGCTGATCGGCATCGCGCACGACGTGACCGAGGAACGCAAGCTGCACGGGATCGAGAAGTTCAAGATGAACATCCTCGCCTATTTCAACGACAATCACGACATCCGCGCGTTCTGCGACTATATGGCGGGGCAGATGCTCGACATCCTGCACTGCGACCGAATCCTTCTGCTCCCGCAGAACCCGCCAAACGGATTCCGCGGCACGAACGAATGGGCGCGGCCCGGCGTCGAACACATCGGCAAACACGACCCGGACTGCCCGCTCATGAAGCTGTGCCGCGAAAATACCCGGGAACCCGTGCTGGCGTTCGAGGACGCCGGGACGCTTTACGCGGATCAGCCGGACGTCGCATGCCGCGCAAAATCCGCCATCGTCGCCCGCGTGAACGTCAACGGGCGTTTCTGGGGCGGGCTCGTCGTCCATTACGTCAAATCGCGCACCAGATTCAGCACCGCCGATCTCCAGCTGGTGCAGGCGGCCGCATCCCTGCTTACCATGGCCGTGGAACGCGGCGAGGCGGAACGCGAGCTTCAGCGCCGCGAACGCGAAAACCAGCTCCTCATCGACAACACCATCATCCCCGTGGCGATGTTCGACGGTTCCGGCCGTCTGCTCCGCTGCAACCAGCCGTACCAGGAATCGATCGCCACGCTCGAACGCGAGGTGAAGCCGCTTCTGCTCCAGTCGATCCTGAACGGTTCCCGCACCTCCTCGATCCAGCGCGAGATCAAGGGCACGTTCTGGCAGATCGACGCGCACGGCGTTTCCGGTTCCTCCGGCAAGCTTCAGTACATCTTCATGTTCGCCGTGGACATGACCGAATCCGTCCGCAGGATCCGCAGACAGGAGGCCAGCTCGGCCTGCATGTCCGCCATCCTTTCCGAGGCCGACGAGGATATCCGCGCCGTCCGCGAGGTCGTCAGGGTCGTGTCGAACTACTTCTCCGCCGACGGCGGCAGCTTCATCCATTTCCGCAAGGAGGGGCCGGAGGTGCTCGCCACCTGGGGATTCGAGGACGTCGACCTGTCCTTCCTGAACAATATGCCGCGCCGCAGGGCGTTCACCGGCACGGACAACGAGTGGATGGCCGGATTCGACGGACACGAGTTCACGCTCGAAAACGACCTCCAGAACATGCCGGTCGCGGACCCGACCATGTCCGGCTTCATCCGCGCCATCAGGATGGGCACGCGCTGTTCCTTCAAGCTCACGTACAGCGACCGCATCTGGGGCGTCGTCGCGCTTTATTTCAAGGACCCGTGGCGCACGTTCACGCAGAGCGACTACGAGATGCTGGGCAATTTCCAGCACACCGCGAATATGCTGCTCCTGAAATACGAGCTCACGCAGAACCTGAAGGCCGAGCGCGACAAGGCGATCTCCGCCGAAAAGGCCAAGAGCTTCTTCTTCAGCTGCGTCAGCCACGACATCCGCACGCCGCTGAACTCGATCATCGGCTTCTCCGAACTGCTCCAGCAGGGCGGGCTCCCGCCGGAAAAGGTCACGGAATACCTCGGCAACATCATCTTCAGCGGCAACACCCTGATGCAGCTCATCAACGACGTGCTGGACTTCGCCTCGCTCGACGCGGGCAAGCTCAAACTCTATCCCGCCATGTGCGATTTCCGCCGCCTCGCCGAAAACGTCCTCACCATCGTCGGCGACGCCGCGCACAACAAGGCGCTCTTCCTGAAGCTCGACGCGCCCGAGGAGATCCCGTGGGTGAAGGTCGATTCCCAGCGCGTCAGCCAGATCCTCTTCAACCTCATCGGAAACGCCGTCAAGTTCACCGAAAAGGGCGGCGTCACGCTGCATATCCGGTTCACGCCGGACGGGCAGGCCGCCGGAGAGAAGCGGACCGGGCTGCTCGTCTTTACCGTGCAGGATACCGGCATCGGCATCGACAGGAGCCATTTCTCCGAGCTCATGCAGCCGTTCGTGCGCATCCGCACGAAAACGCAGGTCGTCGGCACCGGGCTCGGCCTCTCCATCTGCAATCTCATGGCCGCGAAAATGGGCGGCAGGATCACGATCGACAGCGAGGTCGGAGTCGGCAGCTCGTTCACGGTCGAACTTCCGCGCACCGAATACCGGACCGAAGCGCCCGCCGAACTCGAACTGCCGGGCGGGACGAACGCGCTCCCCGCGAACGTCGATGTTTCTCTGCTGCTGGTCGACGACTCCGAGCTGAACCTGAAGGTGCTGGAGGCGCTCTGCCGGAAGCTCGGCGTGAAGAACACCGTTACCGTCTCTTCGGGCAGGGACGCGCTGAAGAAGATGAACGACACGCGCTTCGACGCCGTGCTCACCGATGTCTGGATGCCGGGTATGAACGGGTCGGAGCTCGCCGAAGAGATCCGCCGCAATCCGATGTGGCGCGACCTCCCGGTCTATGCCCTGACCGCTGACGTCGAGATGTGCAAGAACGAGAATCCCGCGCCGTTCACCGAAATCCTGCTGAAACCGCTCCGCACGGAAAACATCGCCGATCTCCTGCTGAAGATCACCTCCGCGAAGAAGTGATCCGGCCTTCTGCTGAAGATCGCCTCCGCGAAGAAGTGAGTCCTCCCCTCAATGGTCCTGCCGTGGCGGGATTCTGTGTGTTTTTTCTTGAGAATTATCCTATGATTTTGTGATAAAACATGAAAAACATCCTATGATTTTGTGATAAAATATGAGAATTATTCTATGATTTTGTGATAAAACTCAAAAAACATCCTATGATTTTGTGGCTTTGAGCTTGACTTGTTCCGAACCCATGCTATATTGTTAGAAACATTGAAAACGAACACATGGAGGCGGGATATGTATCTCAAACGCAAGGCCGACGTTTTCCTTCAGAATTGGAAGCGGACCCCGAATCGTCTGCCGCTGATCATTCGCGGTCCCAGACAGGTCGGCAAAACGGAAACGGTCCGTCATTTCTGCCGGGCGAATTACAGGAACCTTGTGGAAATCAATTTCGTGGAAAATCCCCGTTTCAGGCAGATCACGGAGGAAGGATTCGGCACGGATTCCATGATCCGGCTGATCTCCCGCATGGAGCCGTCATTCCGTTTCGAGTCCGGCGAAACGCTGATCTTCTTCGACGAGATTCAGGAGTTTCCGGAGATCACCACGGCGCTCAAATTCTTCAGGACGGACGGCAGATTCGACGTGATCTGCAGTGGTTCCCTGCTCGGCATCCAGCGCAGGCGGATCGAATCGCACAGTGTAGGCTACAAAACAGATTACTTCATGCGTTCCTTCGACTTCGAGGAATTCCTCTGGAGCATCGGGTACCCGGACGACCTGGCGGATGACATGCTCGAACGCATGCTTCAGGTCAAGGCGTTTCCCCATGCGGAGCTGGAGAAGTATTTCTCGCTGTTCATGGATTACATCCTCCTCGGCGGAATGCCGGCCGTACTCAGCCGTTATGTGGAAAGGAAGACTTTCGAGGAGACTCTGGATATTCAGAAGCAGCTTCTGCTTGATTATCAGGAGGATATCCAAAAATACGCGGAGGGGCTGGACCAGTCGAAAATCCTTTCCGTTTTCAATAGCATCCCGCCTCAACTGGCGAAGGAAAACAAGAAGTTCCAGTATAATAAAATTGCGAAGAGCGCGCGGGCCCGCGAGTATTTCGGCTGCGTGCAGTGGCTTCTGGATGCGGGCGTCATCTCGATCTGTCATTGCCTGAACTTTCCCGAA
>JAFXUM010000261.1 GCA_017524965.1 Lentisphaeria bacterium
AGCCTGATTCGGAGCGGGAGCGCCGCCGGGGGCGCCGCCGCCAAAGCCGGGGAATCCGCCCATTCCGCCGCCGAAGCCGCCCATCGGGGGCATACCGCCCATACCGCCGGGAGCCGCGCCGGGGCCGCCTGCGGGAGCGCCGCCAGCGGGGGCGCCGCCGCCGAAGCCGGGGAATCCGCCCATTCCGCCGCCGAAGCCGCCCATCGGGGGCATACCGCCGCCCATGCCGCCGCCGAAGCCGCCGAAGCCGCCGAAACCGCCCATGGCGATCCGGGCTTCCCAGTCGGTGTTTTCGAGCCAGCGGAGTTTCGGATTGTCGGTGAGGACCATCGGCTTCAGGACGCCGTTGATCTGGTTGTTTTCAATGAAGATCTTGGTGGGCGTGCCGTCGGCGTCCTTGCCCTGGATGATGTAACGGGCGGAGATGGAGCCGCTCTTCTGCGTGTCGACCGCGCCGGGCTGGATCTCGCCCTTGAAGAACGTCGTGTCGAGATCGCCGTGGAACAGGATCATGGTGGCGCTGCCTTTGCCGCCCTGCACGGAGAGCGTCTGGTCGAGGATCACGTGGACCTGGAAGACTTTCTTGCGGGCGACCTGCTTGGCGGCGGCGTTCGCGCCGGCCGCGGGCTGGGGCTGCTGGGCTTCGAGCGCCGCGGGGACGCCGACCAGTGTGACGCATGCGGCGGTGGCCGCAGCGGCGTACAGGATGCTTTTCTTCATTGCTGAAAACCTTTCGTTGAGGTTGGTTGATTGGTTTGCGGCGTCCAGCACGTTCAGGTGCGGAAACCCCAGATAAAAAGATGGAACACGAATTCAGGCACGCCGCACAAATTCAGCGCTCCTTCACGGACAGCCCGGGCATGCCGGGGGGAAGCGGAGAATTTGCGGGATCGGCGGAGCGGCCGTTTTTTTTGAACCGTGACCGCCCCGCCTGAAATGGTGAACTGAGCTTAGACCGGATCAGTCCGCCCACTCGGTGATGGCCGCGACCGCGGCGCAGTCCACGATGTCGTCCACGGAGCAGCCGCGGGAGACGTCGGTGAACGGGCGGCGGAGGCCCTGGATCAGCGGTCCGATGGCGGTGGCGCCGGCGAGGCGTTCCGTGGCCTTGTACATGGTGTTGCCGCAGTTCAGGTCGGGGAAGATGAGGACGTTCGCCTGACCGGCGACCGGGGAGCCCGGCGCTTTCTTCTTGGCGATGTCGGGGATGATCGCGGCGTCGAACTGGAGTTCGCCGTCGATGAGCAGGTCGGGCGCGAGCGCCTTCGCCTTGGCGGTGGCTTCAACGACCTTGTCGATGATCGGGTCGTGCGCGGAGCCCTTGGAGGAGCAGCTGATCATGGCGACCTTCGGTTCCTGGCCGGTGTACTGGCGGAACGTCTTCGCCGTGGTGACGGCGATCTCGGCGAGCTGGTCGGCGTCCGGATTGATGTTCAGGCCGCAGTCGGCGTAGAAGAAGACGCCTTCATAGCCCCACTTCGGATCGGGGAGCTGCATGATGAAGAACGCGGAGGCGATATGGTTGCCCTTGGCGGTCTTGAAGAGCTGGAGCGCGGGCTTCGTCTTCTGGGCGGTGTTGTGTGCGTAGCCGTTCGGATTGCCGCCGCCGGACACGTAGCCGTGGGCGTCTCCGGCGCAGACCATGGCGGCGGAGAAAACGCAGGTGTCCTTCAGCCATTCGCGGGCCTGTTCCGGGGTAAGGCCCTTGTTCTTGCGGATTTCGACGCAGACGTCGATGTACTTCTGCAGATTCGGGGTCTTCAGCACGTCCACGACCTCGACGCCGTCGAGGGAAACGCCGTTTTCGGCGGCAAGCTTGCGGATGGCGTCTTCATCGCCGACCAGGACGGGTTTCGCATAGCCGAGCTTCGCGAGCTTTTCGGCGGCTTTCAGGTTGCGGGGGTCGTCGCTTTCGGTCAGGCAGACTTTTCTGCCCAGGGATTTCGCTTTCGCGCGGATGGATTCGAGCACGTTGGCCATTCTGAGGTATCTCCTTGACTGTGATTGTGTTTGGATGGTTCGGCGGTTGCGGACGCAGTCGCCGTCCGCAATGCGCGTTGTTTGTTGTTGTCTGAGGCGGGAACACGCGCAAAACGCGGCGCATTTTCGGCATGCGTGCGCGCTCCGTGCGCGTTACCAGAACCATAATGTACCACAAAAAATGAAAACTGAAAGCGCAAAATAGAATTTTTTCGGCTTTTTTTGCTTTTTTTTTGTTTCATGCTTGACTTTTCGCCTCACCGGATGTAAATTATATCCCGTAATCCAGTTACATGGAGTGCTCGGGTGGCGGAATTGGCAGACGCGCTAGCTTGAGGTGCTAGTGGGCAACCGTGGGAGTTCAAATCTCCCCTCGAGCACCATTTTTTTTTATCTTTGCGGAATCTTCCTGCTGCGAACGAAAAGATTTCCGCGTTTTTTTTTGCCTTTTCGACGGATTCCGCTCCGGCACGTGGAATTCCCGCGACCAAAAAACAGCCCTGCCTCCCAGGTTCGGGAAGCAGGGCTGTTTTTTGTGCTGTTTTCAGGCGGATCAGGCCAGCAGGCCGGAGGTCTCGGCGGCGAGTCCGGTGAACGTGCTGTCCGTCGATCCGGCCATCGCGAGCGCGGCCTTCGGTTCGGGCGACTTGGAGAACACGCTGGCGTCGTTGACTCTGACGTCGTAGTACGCGCAACCGCCCTTCGCGGCGTTCGTGGACTCCATGGAAACGTAGTACACGCCCGCGTCGAGCGAGAGAAGCTTCGTCTCCGCCATGAACAGCTCGGTTTCCTTGTCCTTCTTCAGCGTGGTTGCCTGAAGCGACTTCTGCGTGTACGTCGTGTTGCCCTTCTTGTCCGTGCCCGTGTCGAGCCGCCAGATGGTGAACTTCGCGGCGTCGGTCGCCGTAAGCGTGAAGCTCAGCGTCGCGTCGCTGTTCAGCGTGATCTGCGCGAAGTCGGCCGCATCCGTGAACCCGGCGAAATTGTGCCAGAGCGTTTCGCCGTCGTAATACTCAGTATCGGAATCCAGCCGCGCCTCGGTTCCGGCGGAGATGTCGGTGTTCTTGAAGTAATCCTTGTAGGGGTTCAGCGTTTTGGTCTTACTGTCGTACAGGTAGTTGTTCCAGCCGCCGTCGGCGTCCGAGTAGAACACGCTTTCGTCCTCGTCGAAGGTCACGCTGTAGTAGGCATTGCCGCCCTTCTTCGCGTTCGTCGACTGCATGGAGATGTAGTATTCGCCCGCTTCCAGCAGGATTTTCTTCGTGCCCGCCGAGTAAGCCGTCGCGCCCTTTGCCTTCTTCAGCGTGGTCGCCTGAAGCGATTTCTGCGTGTACGTGATATTGCCCTTCTTGTCCGTGCCTTCGGTCAGCTTCCAGATCGTGAACTTCGACGCGTCCTCCGCGTCCGCCGTGAATGTCACGCTCGCGCCGCAGTCCAGCTGGATGCGCGCGAAATCGGCGGCGTCGCCGAAGCCCGCGAAGTTCTTCCATGTGCCGGTTTCATCCGCGTGCGAGGTGGCGCTGTCCAGCAGGACCTCCGACGTGCCGGAGGTGATGTGCGTCGTCTCGAAATCGAACCTGTCCGGATTCACCGTCCTGGTCTTCTTGTCGTACAGCCAGTTGTTCCGGCCGTCGTCGCCGTCGGCGTAGATGACCGTGCTGTTCTTCGAGGCGATTTCGCCGTTGAGCGTCACGTCGTAGTAGGCGTCGCCGCCCTTCTTCGCGTTGGTCGACTGCATGGAGACGTAGTACACGCCGGCCTCCAGGAACAGGTTCTTCGTCTGCGCCGCGTACTCCGTCGCGCCCTTCGCCTTCTTCAGCGTCGTTGCCTGCAGCGATTTCTGCTTGTACGTCGTCGCGCCGGTCTTCTTGTCCGTGCCGCTCGTCAGCGACCACACCCGGAACTTCGTCGCGTCCGTCGCGAACAGGTCGAAGCTCACGCGCGCGCCATGCTCCAGCGTAATCTTCGCGAAGTCGTACTCGTCGTCCGCTCCCACGTGGTTGTGGTAGCCGCCGCTGTCGACCGTCCCGATCTTGTCGAGACAGATCTCGTCATGCGCTGTGCGGATGTACGTCCCGTATTCCTCCGAGACTTCTGTGTTGAGCGCCGGATCCAGCTTCTTGTCGTACAGGTAGTTGTTCAGCGGCTCCTCCGGCCCGTTCAGGGCAATGATCGTGACAGCGAGACTGCTTCCGTCCAGTGTCAGCGTGTAAAGCCTGTTGTCGTCAAGGAGCTTCGATTCGTCGCCGGCCGTGAGCGTGCCGAGCTCGGTCCCGGCTGTGTTCACGACCGTGATCGTCGAGTCGAAAGCCGCCGCGCCGTCCGCCAGGGAATACGCCTCTATCTCTTCCGTCCCGTCGACCGTGAGGAAGAAGAGGAACGAGTTCGGGATGTAGGAGAGGTCGTTCACGAGAGGATCCGCGCCCGCCGAGGTCCGCGTCAAATCGAAATACAGGTCCGCGTCTTCCGGCGGCTCGACGGTTGCGCCGTCTTCGATGGTGATCTTTCCCGTAAGCACGGCTCTGTTCCTGATGGAAAGCGAACCACCGGAGGTGACGGTGAAGCCGTCTGCGATGCCGCCGGAAAAGATCCGGAAAAATCCGTCGGAATTGACGGTCGTGTCGGTCGCCGTCGTCCCGGAATGGACCGTGGCCCATGCCCCGTTCAGCGCAAGCCCGGAGAACGAATTCGACAGGAACTCGGCATGTCCCCCGTCTGCGACCTTGACATATCCGCCGTTTTCCACGACGTTCGTGGCCTTGGCGCCGGAGTAGATCATAATATATCCGCTGTAGTTGACTTCGACATCGTTCGCCAAGGCGCCGCTCTCCGTCAAATGAACCCTGCCGTCGGAATTGACCGTAACCCAGTTCGCCGTACAGGCGGAACGGATTTCAAAATATCCGCCGTCCACGGCAATATCGTTCGCGCTGGCGCCTGCGGAAATCAAAAAACCGCCGGATTCGACGCCGCCGTTGATAATCGCGCTGTTCACGACGCCGTTCGAATAAACCACGAAATGTCCATCGCCTTTCAATGAAACATTGTTCGCGATGCCGCCGGAGTAAACATAAAGCCTGCCGCCGTCGTTCACGGTGAGATCGTCCGCCTTGCCGGAAAAAACCTCCATTTTGCCGCCGTTGTTGACCGTGGCATTGTTCGCCGTTCCGCCGGAGATGATTTGGAATAAGCCATCGGAATTGACGGTCATGTCGGTCGCTGTCGTTCCGGAATGGACTGTCGCCCATGACCCGTCCAGCACAAGTCCGGAGAATGAATTCGGCAGGAACGTGACATTCTGTTGTCCGCCCTTCCAATCCTCGGAGAGATACACATAGCCGCCGTTCTCCACAATATCCGTGGCAAAGCCATCGGATTCAATTCTGAGATATCCGTTGACCAGGACATTGTTTACCGAACCGCCGGAGGAAACCCAAAGACCGCCGGATCCGCCGTTGCTGTTGGCTCCCTCATTGACCGTAATGTTGTTCGCGATGCCGTTTGAGTAAACAAAAAGCCCTCCGCCGGAGTTCACGGTGAGATCGTCCGCCTTACCGTTAATAACCGCCATGCTGCCGCCGGAATTTATTATGGCCTTGTTCGCCGTACCGCCGGAGAAAACATGGAAAGCGCCTTCGGAATTGACGGTCATATCGGTCGCCGTCGTTCCGGAATGAACCGTCGTCCATTTGCTATTCAGCACAAGTCCGGAGAATGAGTTCGGAAGGAACGTTACATTCGGCTGTCCGCCATCCCATTCCTCGGGGAGATGCACATATCCGCCGTTCTCCACGATGTTCGTTACAATACCGCCGGCAGAAACTCTGACAAATCCATCCTCATTGACCGTGACGTTGTTTGCCGAACCGCCGTCGTAACCCCAAAGACCGCCATAATGCCCGCTGCCATTTCCGGTGTTGACAGTAACGCTGTTCGCGACACCGCCAGCGGAGACATTCAGCCTCCCGTCATCATTCAATGTGGTATAGTTCGCCGTGCCGCCTTTGAGATACATCCGGCCGCCGTTGTTGACCGTGTTGTCCGCCACGCCGCCCTCGTAGACATACATGCTGCCGCCGGTGTTGACCGTAGTCTCGACGGCGGTCCCGCCGAGGGAAACGTACATGGAATCATTGTTCAGGACCAGCCCGGTGCTGGTCTGTCCGTCGCTGACATGGTATTCAGACATGCAAAAGCCCTTTCGTGATAAGGATCGTTATGTTAATTTCAATATACTATACAGTCTCGTTTTCGAGAAAACAAGCCATGTCGTGAAAAAAATATACAATTTTTATATAAAAAAAGCCCGGCTCCCACAACGGGGAACCAGGCGCACTTCGCAGGCTGTGCTGTGATTGTGCTTGGTGCGCTCAAGCACACCGCGGGCGGTGTCAAGCAGTGCCCGGCTTACGCTCGGGCACGAGGGATCAATCAGAAGTGTATTTAAGATCGGGCTTGCGCGCGGCGAGCGTCTCGTCGAGACGGCGCACCGGGGTGGTGACGGGCGCGGCGTGCAGGGATTCCGGGTCGTTTTCTGCGGCGCGGGCGATGTCCTTCATGGCCTCGATGAACTCGTCGAGGATTTCCTTCGACTCGGTCTCGGTCGGCTCGATCATGATCGCCTCGGGGACGATGAGCGGGAAGTAGATCGTGGGCGGATGGAAACCGCGGTCGATCAGGCCCTTCGCGATGTCGAGCGTGTGGACGCCGTTCGCGTCAAGCTGGCGCTTGCCGGAGAGGACGCACTCGTGCATGCAGGGGCGTTTGTACTTGCGGTCGTAGTACGCGTCGAGCTGGGACGCCACGTAGTTCGCGTTCAGCACGGCGTTTTCGCTGACGCGCTTGAGCCCTTCGCGACCGAGCGTGAGCAAGTAGGCGTAGGCGCGCAGGATCACGCCGAAATTGCCGTAGAACGGCGCGATATAGCCGATGGATTCCGGGTAGTTGTACTCGAGGCAGCAGATGCCGTCCGAACGCCGGATCACGCGGGACGTCGGCAGGTACGGCACGAGGCTGATGGAGACGCCGACCGGGCCGGAGCCGGGTCCGCCGCCGCCGTGGGGCGTGGAGAACGTCTTGTGCAGGTTCACGTGCATCACGTCGAACCCGATGTCGCC
>JAFXUM010000262.1 GCA_017524965.1 Lentisphaeria bacterium
AAGAAAGACCCCCGTCTGGATAAGAAGAACGCGAAGGTCGCGGCCAGGGAAGGCGCCGTCGCGAAAAACGACACGATGCGCGTCTACATGCACGACATCGGCCAGATCTCGCTGGTCTCCAAGGATCAGGAGGTCTCGCTGGCGGCCCGGATCCACGGCAGAAACCACGATTCCCACGACGAAGCGCGCGCCACGCTCATCGAGGCGAACCTGCGTCTGGTCGTGAAGATCGCCCACGATTTCAAGGGGCTCGGCCTGCCGCTGCTCGACCTCATCTCCGAAGGCAACATCGGCCTCATGCGCGCCGTGGAGAAATTCGACCCGTCCAAGGGTGCGAAATTCAGCTCCTACGCGGCCTGGTGGATCAAGCAGTCCATGCGCCGCGCCCTCGCCAACCAGTCGCGCGTGATCCGCATCCCGGTCCAGTCCGCGGGCAAGATCAACAAGATCAAATCCGTCAAGCTGAAGCTCATGGAGAAGCTCGGACGCGAGCCGACCGACGACGAGATCGCCGCGAACCTCGGATTCAGCGGACGCACCGTGACCGGGCTCCGTCTCGCCGACCTCCGCACGTTCTCCCTGCACGACCCCATCCAGCAGGGCGAGGACGGCGAGTTTCAGGACATCATCCCCGATCAGGAGGCCATGACGCCCGACCGCATCCTCGGCGACGAGGAATCCGTCCACCGTCTGCTCTCGCTGCTCTCCAAGCTCGACGACCGCGAACGCCTGATCCTTCAGCTCCGGTTCGGTCTCGACGGCAAGCGCCCGAAAACGCTCGAAGAGGTCAGCCAGGAGATCCGCCGCACCCGCGAACGCGTCCGCCAGATCCAGAATCAGGCGCTCGCCAAACTCCGCGCCATGCTCGCCGACGAGAGCGGGCTGCCCGAGGAATGACAGCAACCATCAACCCGATCATTCATGAGGTATTTACCGATGAAATACGATGTGACAAATTGTTCAGGAAAGGGGGTGAACAAAACATGGAAGCAACGGAAGTCAAACTGAAGAAAGGCGACTCGATCGAACGCGCACTCCGCCGTCTGAAAAAGAAACTTGACAAGGAAGGCACGCTCAAGGAACTCCGTAACCGGAGACACTACGAAAAGCCGAGCGAAAAGAAACGCCGCACGCAGCGCCGCAGAGGCTGACGTCTCTTTTCTCCAACCGCAACCCCGCTCCGGTACCGTTTTCCGTTTTCACGGCGATGCCGGAGCGAAGCAAACCGCCCAAATCACCTCATCGTTTTTCATGTCCGACTACTCCTCCTTTTCCAATTCCGGCGCCGCCCGCAAGTTCTCCTGGATGCCCACGCTCGACGGCTACATCATGCGCGCGTTTCTGGTGCCGTTTTTCATTCTGCTCTTCGCGTTCACGCTGCTCTTCATCATCATGGACATGTACAACGACGTGAGCGACTTCCTCGACAACGAAGCGTCCGTCCGCGTCTCCATCGAGTATTTTGCGCTGAAGATCCCCGGAAACATCCGGTTCATCCTTCCCATCACCGTCCTGCTCGCCTGCATGTACGCGCTCGCCAATCTCGGCCGCACACGCGAACTCACCGCCATCCGCGCGTCCGGCGTCTCCCTCGGACGGTGCGGACTGCCGATCTTCATCGTCGGGTTCTGCGTGATGCTGGTCAATTTCTATTTCAACGAGGAGCTCGTCCCGGAGACCACCCGGAAAGCGGAGATCGTCAGAAAGACGGTCAACAACAAAAACTATGTGGAGGAGACCAACGCCAGGCTCCAGTTCCACAGCGGCGACCGCCTCCGCAGCTGGTATTTCGGCCAGTTCGACGACGACGATTTCCAGGAAAACGTCAAGCTCAAGTTCTTCGGAAAGAGCGAACACGAGGAAAAGAACCTCGCCGGGCGCATGCTGGACGCGGCGCTGTCCATCTTCGGCTTCAATCCGTCGAACCAGAATTGGGAAAACGACAACAATCTGGAATACATCATCACGGCGGAGAGAGCGCACTACGACGAGGATATCCAGGCATGGGTGTTTTTCAAGCCGGTGATCGGCAAAAACGTCTACGGGAAATGGCCGTACGCGATCTCCGCGAACAGATTCGCCGGACACTACGACCTGAAGACGAATACGCGGTTCTTCGATTTCCAGTTAAGCCGTTCCCTGAAGGACGCGCTTCCCGGCATCAAAGGGATCGACGCCTACATTGCTGAAAATGTCATCGCCAAGGCGAAAGCCGACCCGGAAATGAAAGCCGACGAACTTCCCGACAAAACGGTTTCGCTGCTCAGAAATCTTCTTCAGAACGACCACAAGATAAAGGTCGATCTCCCCAAGGAGTTCATGACCCAGGAGTATCAGGATACGATCCTCGCGCTTCAGGGCAAACTGGATTTCGCGCAGAATGAACTGGAGCTCCTCGCATTGTACGATAACGACGCCAGGGAAAACTACGAGACCATCGACCGGGACGAGACTGCTCCGGTTCAGGACGATGAGAGTCACGACCCCATGGACTGGAAAAAAGACCGCGATCCGGTCCTCCTGATCGTTTCCACACGGATGATCCCCGACAAGCCGTCCGTGATCGTCAAATCCGTGATCGAGCCGGACGCCCTGTCGTCCGTCGAAATCTTCACGATCCTGCGCGACAACCCGGACATGGCGGCCAATCTCCGCCGCATCTACTGGACCATCTTCTTCAACCGGCTGGCGTTCCCGTGGGCCTGCTTCCTCTGCGCGTTCTTCGCGTTCCCGCTCGCCACGAAAAACGAACGCTCCGGCATTTTCACGGCCATTGCGACCGCGGTCGGCATCGCCGTGCTCTATCAGGTGCTCAACGAGGTCTTCATGGTCGCGGGCAAGAGCGGCTACATGCCGCCGATCCTCGCAGGGCTTACGCCGACCGTCGTCTTCGGCATTTACGGCATCTGCCTGCTGAAAAAGGCCGGGTAAGGAGGCAGACGCCTCCGCTGCGGCAGTGCCTTGCTTCGCTCAGGCACGGGATAGGCCGGTCGCCGGAACCGGGATCAGCAGCATCCTTCAAGATGCGGGAAGCACGCGCAAATACGGCGTTCCAGGACCAGCCGCGCATAGTGCGCCGTCCCGGTGAGGCGTTCGTCCAGCAGCACGCCCGCCTCCGCGAACCCGTTCACGACGTCGTGGTTGTCCGAGCCCGCCGTCCAAGGCAGGCCGTAGCTGTCGGCGTACCATCTCGCGCGGCGGTTCACGTCGTCGCTGCGGTGTCCGTTCATGACCTCGACGGCGTCGACCAGATCGGGGAGCAGCCGGATCATCGGGATGTAGGAATCCTGCCGGAACGGGTGCGCGTGGACGATCGTGCCGCCCTCGGCGCGGATGTATTTCAGGTAGTCGACGAGCGGGAGACGGTCGATGAACGGATGATCCGCGAGCCAGTTTTCGTCCAGCCCGTAGGTCAGGAAATCGTTGCCCTCGGAGGAGTCCTCCCATCCGAAAAACACCTGCATGCCGACCTTGTCGCCGTATTCCTTCGCGGCGCGGTAGCCCGCCGTGAACAGCTCGACGCGCTCCCGCCACGGCAGATCGCGCGGCACGGTGCTGTTCCCGTTGAAGAAATGGTCCGTGATGATGATGCCGTCGTAGCCGCGCGCGTGGTATGCCTCGGCGACCTCGCGGCCGGAGGATCTGGCGCACTTGCTCCCCTCGGACGTGTGGATATGCGTATCGTAACGGTACAGTCTCGTTTCGCTCATTTTGAATCAATCTCCTTTTTTATTGCAGCAGCAGGGGCAGGAATTCCGCGACCGCGCCGAACATCAGCGGGATCGTGAAATTGTCGTCCAGGTGGATTTGCTCGTTGAAAAACTCGGCGACGCAGGAAACGGCCACGCCCAGCAGCCAGACCGCCAGGACCGCGTTTGAATAACCGCCCGCCAGGCAGAATCCCGCCGCGATGATCCAGCCGCTCAGCAGAAACGCCAGCGAGCCTTCCAGCGATTTGCCGTTGAAGAAACGGTGACGCCCCCATTTCCGCCCGATCAGCGCCGCGGACGTGTCGCTCAGGATCAGGATCGCGAACGCGCACGCCGCCACACGGTGCGAAAAACACAGCGCGGTCAGGCACGCCGACGCGTACATCGGCGGCGCGCCGCTGAACCGGAATTTGCCCGGCTCGCTCTCGCGCGCCATTTTGCCGAACAGCTTCTTGTAGAGCGGCGTCACGCCGGGGACCCCATGGAACACGGCGATCTCGATCAGGACGTTCAGCACGGCGAACGTGCCGAACATGATCACGTTGAACTGCCACGGAAGGTAAAAGAGCGCAAACGGCATCCAGAGCGAGCTCAGATGCACCATTTTCCGGAGTACTTCCTGTCTGTACGGGATCGCCATCGCTGTTCCTTTTCCTGATTTTTGTTCCATTCAATATAGCTTCTTTTTCCCTTTTTACAAGCGGAAACAGGAAAAAACGCCGGACCCGGCGGTTTCAGTCAGGTCCGGCGCAATGGTCCGTTTTTTACAGTACCGTTTGTAACGTGCGCTCGCGAAAGCAGCGCACTATGTCGGCACAGCTTGCTGTATGCGCTCGCGCAAGCAGCGCACTATGTCGGCACAGCTTGTGGTGTGTCCGAGCGGAGCCGGACACTTATTCAGCACCGCCTGCGGTGCCCCACTTTTTCATCAGGGCGTCGTACTCGGTCTGGCTGAGCGTGATGACGCCGCCGTGACGGAACCGGTACGGGAACTCCAGGCCGCGTTCGGACGGCGCGAAATCGCCCTTCGAGAGGTCGTCGCAGAAGAACGCCTTGTAGCCCTGGCCGCGCGAATAGTAGTCGATGATCATGCACCAGCGGCCGTCCGCCATGCGGAAGCATTCCGGGCCCTCGTAGCCGACGAAGTTCTTCACGGGGAATCCCGGCACGGGCTTCCATTCTCCCTCGAGCGAATCGGAGACCTCCAGGATGATGGATTTCTGCGTCTCGTCCTTGGAGAACCGGTAGAGCCTGCCGCCCTCGGAGACGATGTCCGTGTCGATGATGTCGTTCGGCTTCTCGATGTAGAGTTTCGCCGGGGTGAACGTTTTGAAGTCCTTCGTGCGCGCGGAGTAGATGCGCTGGCGGTTCGAGCCGTTCAGCGTCTCGCGCGACGCCCAGAAGACGAAGAATTCCTTCCTGTCGGCGTCCCAGAACGCTTCCGGGGCCCACGTGCAGCCCGCGTTCGGCACGGCGACCTCCACGCGGCGCGGCTCGCTCCAGTTCACCATGTCCTTCGATTCCCACACGATGATCGCCTTGCTGCCCGCGCGCTGGGCGCGTCCCCAGTCGCCGTTGCGCCCGATGCACAGGTCGGTCGCGATGAGGTAGATCGTGCCGTTGTCGGGGTTGCGGACCACGTACGGATCGCGCACGCCGCCCTCGCCCAGATTGCTCTGGAGCACGGACTTCCCGTCGTTCAGCGGCTGCCACTTCGCGCCGTCCCTGCTGATGGCGAAGAAGATCTGTTCCCATTCGTTCGAGCGTTCGCCGCGGAAGTGCGCGAAGAGATAGCCCGCCGTCTTGCCGTCGTCTTTGGCGGGCTTCGCCGCGGCGGCTTTCGTGTCCGGCTCGGCTTTCGGGAGCGGAGCCGGGAGTTTCCAGGTCTTCTTGTAGGGCAGAACCGGCTTCTCGCCCTGCCATTCGATCGGGAGCCAGATGTACTGGCTGGTCATCAGGTTCTGCGGCTTCCAGCTGTCAAGCATCACCACGCGCACGTCCTTCCCGTCCTTGTCCGGCACGGTGAAGCTGTGCGCCGTCTGCCCCTCGTAGGTGCGGTCAGCGCCATCGCCGACGGCGAAATTGCCGAGTTCGCGCCAAGGTCCGGTGATCTTGTCGGCGACCGCGGTACGACCGGGGTTCGGATTCCAGCCGGTGCAGTGCGAACCGAGCAGATAATACTTGCCGTCGTGACGGAACACGACCGGCGCTTCGTAGGATTTCCCCTCGAGGATGCGCCACCAGCGTCCGGTGAATCCGGTGTACTCGTCATTCAGCTCCACGACGTGCATGGTCTGGTTGTTCTCGGACGCGCAGAAGATGTACGCCTTGCCGTCGTCGTCCACATACACCGTCATGTCGCGGCTTTCCTGCCCGGACTGGTAATTCTCCACGAGGCGCGCGAACTGGCGGTCGTAGGTCTGCGATTTCCCCTCGGCGTAATCCTTCAGCCCGGCGGGCATGTCGGCGGGCCAGGTACCCGGCGCGGTGCGTCCGCTGTAGAGGTGCTTGAACGGCCCGGTCGGCGTGTCGGCGATGCCGCATCCGACGAACGCGGAGTTGTAGTTGCCGCCGGATTCCTGGTGGAACCACAGCACGTACTTCTTCGTTTTCGCGTTGTAGACCACCTTCGGACGCTCGATGTTGGCGAAGCCGCCGAATCCGCCGAAGCCGCGCCGACCGCCCTGTCCCTGCTGCGTCTGCATGGTGGCGGAATCGAACACCAGTCCCTCGTCTTTCCAGTTGTACAGGTCCTTCGAGCTGTACGCGTGCACGCCGGTCTTCCGGTCGCGCATGCGGTGTTCGCCGTACCAGTAATACGTGTCGCCGACCTTCAGCATGCAGCCGCCGTGCGCGCTGATGTGCGCGCCGTTGTTGTCCGGCCACACCGCGGCGTGGTTCGTGAATTCGCTCAGCTTGGCAGCTCCGGTCTGCGCGGACGCCGTGAACGCCGCGGCGCAGAGCATGACGGCGGCCGCGACCGCCGGACGGATGAGATTCGTGCGGAAGAACATGGCAAAAACTCCTTGTTGCAGGGGTGAAACATTCATTTTTCTGAATAATAGCATAACTTACATTCCATCCGGCAAAAAAACAAGCCGGTTTCTTGTCTTTTTGGAAAAAAAGATTTCCGAACCCCTTGTTTTTCGGATGATATCTACCGCTGACGGTCCGCCGGCACCCGGCGGCTTGAAACGACGATCAAAAGATGCCTGTCCCGGCGCGGAACCGGAACAGGCTTTTTATTCTGATTTCAAAGCATCGGATTCATCTGTCGAACCTTTGTCACAAAAAGGCAATAACAACTCCGGCTCAACGGATTAAGATTTTAGACGCACTGTGTCCAAAATCCTGATGCCGCCTTATTTGATCTCGTTCTGCATGGCGACGAGCTTGTCCGCGCCGTACATCTTGCGGAGTTTCGGCTTTTCGATCTTTCCGGTCGGGTTGCGCGGGACCTCGGCGAAGATGATCTTGCGCGGGCGCTGGTAACGCGGCAGGTCGAGGCAGAAGTCGTTGACCTGTTCCTCGGTGAGCGTGAAGTCCGGCTTGACCTCGATGATCGCGGCGGCGATTTCGCCGAGGCGCGGATCGGGCAGGCCGATGACGGCGACGTCCTTGATGGCGTTGTTGCGGCGGAGGAAGTCCTCGATCTGAACGGGATAGAGGTTTTCGCCGCCGGTGATGATGACGTCCTTCTTGCGGTCGACGAGGTAGATGAAGCCGTCCTCCTCCTTCGCCATGTCGCCGGTGTAGAGCCAGCCCTCGTCGTCGAGGACTTCTTTCGTCGCCTTCTCGTCCTTGTAGTAGCAGCGCATCACGCCGTCGCCCTTCACGGCCAGTTCGCCGACCTTGCCCGGCTCGACGATATTGTGCTTCTCGTCGACGATCTTGGTCTGCCAGCCGTAGCCCGCCACGCCGATCGCGCCCACGTGGTCGATATTCTCGATGCCGAGGTGCACGGCGCCCGGTCCGATGGATTCGCTGAGGCCGTAGTTGGTGTCGTAGTCGTGCTTCGGGAAGACGGTCTTCCAGCGCTTGATGAGGCTGGGCGGCACGGGCTGCGCGCCGATGTGCATCAGGCGCCACTGGTCGAGCTTGTAGTCCTCCAGTTTGATGTCGCCGCGGTCGATGGCGTCCAGGATGTCCTGCGCCCACGGCACAAGCAGCCAGACGACCGTGCAGTGTTCCTCGGAGACCGCGCTGATGATCCATTCCGGCTTGATGCCGCGCAGGAGCACCGCCTTGCCGCCGACCAGGAAACTGCCGAACCAGTGCATCTTCGCGCCGGTGTGGTACAGCGGCGGGATGCAGAGGAACGTGTCTTCGCGGGTCTGGCCGTGGTGCTTCTGCTCCACGATGCAGGCGTGCATGAGGCTCCGGTGGCGGTGCACGATCGCCTTCGGGAATCCGGTGGTGCCGGAGGAGAAGTAGATCGCGGCGTCCTCCTCGTCGGAAAGCGGAATCGCCGGGGACTTGCTGGAGCAGTAGGAAACGAGGTTGTAGTACGGCTCGGCGAACGACGGGCAGTCCTCGCCGACGTAGATCAGCGCCTTCACGCGCGGGATGCGTTCGCAGATGGACTCCACGCGGCCGATGAACGACGGTCCGAAGATGAGGACGTCGATGTCCGCGAGCTCGATGCAGTATTTGATCTCCTCGGCGGTGTAGCGGAAGTTGAGGGGCACGGCCATCGCGCCGCTCTTCAGCACACCGAAGTAGATCGGGAGCCATTCGAGGCAGTTCATGAGCAGGATGCCGACCCGGTTGCCCTTCTTGATGTGGCGCGTGAGCAGGAAGTTCGCCACGCGGTTCGCCTTGCGGTCGAATTCGCCCCAGGTCAGTTCGGAGCGGAACGAGTCGGTCGGGCTCGGCTCCATCAGCGAGTATTCGCGCCAGGTCGTGTGGCGTTTTTCGAGTTCCTGCGGGTTGATCTCCACCAGCGCGACGTCGTCTTTGTAGAGCTGGGCGTTGCGTTCCAGTATTTCGGTGATAGGCATCGTGTTTCCTTGTGTTGGTTTGAGGGGCGCGCGGGACGCGTCCGGGGGTGAAACGGCCCTGCCTCCGCGACGGAAACACGACCGCGTTGATAACGTCATTTCACAAATATAGGACGTTTTTCGGGAAATGCAAACGTTTTTTACCGGAAAATCGCGACTTTTTTCCGGGGCAAACCCTCCGTGCTCTCGCGTAGCAGAGCACTACCGCAGTCGAGGCACCGCCTTGTGCTCTCGCGTAGCAGAGCACTACCGCAGTCGAGGCGCCGCCTCGTGCTCTCGCGTAGCAGAGCACTTAGAACTTATCCCTAAATAGAGCTTGAATTTCTCAAAAAAGATGCTATATTATCTGCATCCAACCAGCAGGAGGCAGACATGGCGCAAAAATCTTGGGAAATCACCGATGAATTCTGGTCGAAAGTGGAACCGTTGATTACG
>JAFXUM010000263.1 GCA_017524965.1 Lentisphaeria bacterium
CCCCGTTGGCTGGGCAGATTTCTTGTCGGGCTTTTGCGGACCTGAACGCCTCTGTCGCCGTCAATAACAGTTTCCGTTTTTCTGTGCTCTACCCGCAAAACAGAGATAAACAATATCACCATCTGCTGCCGGAACATCACCGCCGACAGAATGGAGACGATTGTCTATAAACCGCAAAAGCATTGAAAATACCTTCAATCTATAGACAAACCACGAATAATTGAGATTTCGCCCTTGACTCTTTCATAACAGCTCAAAAGCTTTGGCGCGGAATGATCCCCGTCTGATCCGCTTGAGTAAGCAAATGAAGAAAAATCGGCTATAGTGCCAAAAAAACTTCATTCGGCACTTGAATTTGCTTCCGGCAGGCTCCGGGCAGGAAGTCGGCAGGTGAGCAGGAAGGACGATTACATTTTCCTGAATATCGGCTTGATTTCACGCACAGGCGGATGTATATTCAACGTTAAACTTCCATTTTTCAATGGAAAACCATATCATGGGATGCGCCCATGCTCCATGAAACCCCATTCGAACAAATCAACATAACAAACAGCCCATGACAACAAAACGGGCGGAGGTACAACATGAAGAACTTATTGAAAGCGGCATCAATCCTGGGCGTGGCGGTACTGTCTGCATGCGCTACAGTCTCATCCGACGGCGACGACCCGTCGAAGGATTACGCCTGGGCGCAGGCGACCGTGGATGCCGCGGAGCCCGGCAACCTGTCCGGCATCACGCCGTACGGGAAATTTCAGCGCTACACCTACTTTTCGCGCACGGCAGGCCGTGACACGAACCTGAACGTCCTGCTGCCGCCCAATTATTCGAAGGACAAACAGTATCCCGTCGTCTACATCCTGCACGGATATACAGACGACGAGACCTGGATGGCACGCGACGTGGTCGGCATCCCGCAAATGCTGACGCAGCTCTACGCGGACGGGAAGGCCAAAGAAATGATCGTGGTCCTGACCTATAACTTCACGAACAAGGAACATGCGCGTGTCAACGGACTTGACATCATGACCGCCATCCAAGGCTACGACGATTTCATCGACGACATGGTCACCGATGTGATGCCGTTCGTCGAAAAGACTTTCTCCGTGAAGAAAGGCCGCATGAACGCCGCGATCACGGGCTTCTCCATGGGCGGCCGCGAATCCATGTTCATCGCGTTCCGTCACCCGGAACTTTTCGGCTATGTCGGCGCGGTCTGCCCCGCCCCCGGACTGATTCCCGTGCCGAATTCCCCCATGCATCCCGGCCAGATGACGCCGGAGGAAATGAAGTTCCCGGCGGAATACACCCCGAAATTCTTCCTGCTGAGCGCGGGCGGAAACGACAACGCGGTCCGCAATACGCCGTCGGACTACAGCAAGATCCTGACCGACAACGGCATGGATCATATTTTCAGCCTGACGCCCGGCACGGGTCATGACCCCTCAAGCGTCAAACCGCATCTGTACAAGTTTTTCCAGATCGTCTTCCAGTAACACACTGAGCAATATGGAATTGGAATGAGCCTCGTTTTCAACGGGGGGTTCGCCGCCCGGCGCAATCCGGGGTAAAGGACAGGCCCGAAGCGGAGAAATGCCTCCGCAAGACCGCCGTCTGACGAAACCTTCCCGCCTTCAGCTCGAAACGGGCAGGATCCGACCCGCTGCAGAACCGGAATCAGCAACCCATAATTCCACACTCTATGAAAAAACGTTTTTCCGTCTTCATCGCGGCGGCAGTCGTGCTGGCTGTTTCCGCCTGCCGGACAGACAGCGCGGACGCGGTCCCGCCCGGATTCGTGCATCTCGCCGAAGCCGTGCCCGACGCGATCCTGGAGGTCCGGTATTATTCCACGTACAACTTCGTCGGGGACCGCATCCGCGGTTATGAGAATCCGGCTCCGCTGCTTACCGCCGAGGCGGCGAAGGCTTTGAAAGCCGTCAGCGACGAGCTGCTGCCGATGGGCTGCCGCCTGAAGATCTACGACGCATACCGTCCCCAGCGCGCCGTCGATCACTTCGTCGAATGGGCGAAGCAGACGGACGACACGAGGATGAAGGCGTATTTCTATCCGGACCTCGACAAGTCCGTCCTGTTTCCGCAGGGGTACATCGCCGAGAAATCGGGTCACAGCCGCGGCAGCACCGTTGACCTGACGCTGTTCGACATGAAGACCGGAAAGGAAGTTGACATGGGCGGCACGTTCGACTGGTTCGGACAGGAAAGCCATCCCGACTGGGGCGGCGACCCGGAAACACAGGAATATACGGGGGTATTCCCCGCCGGCACGCCGGAAGACCGGAAGATCAGCGCCGCGCAGTTCCGCAACCGCATGCTGCTCCGTTCGGTCATGCTGAAGCACGGGTTCAAGGCGCTTGACGAGGAGTGGTGGCACTTCACGCTCAAGGACGAACCGTACCCGGACACCTATTTCAGGCATCCGGTCAGATAACGCAAATATCCGCGGCAGCCGGCGCGACTGCGCATCCGCCGCCAGTGGCCGCCGGAAAACGGATAAGCTGTCATACCCTCCGGCCCGATGAAAGGCCGGAGGGTTTTTGCTTTCAATCTTTTTACAGCGAGGCGAGCAGGCCGACGCCGGATTTGCCGAAGAGGCTGTCCGAAGCGGGATCAAGGGATGCGCCGGCGGCAGACAGCGAAGTGTCCGCGCCCGATGCCGCCGAGGCAGGGGCCGCAGCCGGAAGACCGGAGCACAGATCGCGGTTCAGCTCGACGTTGTAATACGCCGCGCCGCCCTTCGCCGCATTGGTCGACTGCATGCAGATGTAGTATTCGCCCGCGTCCATGGACAGCGCCTTCGTTGTCGCGGTGAACAACTCGGCGTCCTTCGTCTTCTTCTTCTTCAGCGCGGTGGACTGAAGCGACTTCATCGAATACGAGATGTTGCCCTTCTTGTCCGCCTTTTCGACGAGCTTGTATACCGTGAACTTCGCGGCATCGGTCGCCGTGAGCGCGAAGCTCAGTTTCGCATCGCTGCTCAGCGTGATCTTCGCGTAGTCGGCGGCATCGCCGAATCCGACGAAGTTGTCCCATTCCTCGCTCTCGATGGCATCATCAAGACTGATGAACGTTGTCTCCGTGTCGATGTCCGTCGAAACGAGGTCGCCGAGGTTCGGATTCATCGGCGCCGCGGCCTTCTTGTCGTACACGTAGTCGTTCCGGCCGTCGTCGCCGTCGGCAAAGACTCTGGCGCCGTTCAGTTCGACGTTGTAGTACGCGCTGCCGCCCTTCGCCGCGTTTTTTGACTCCATGGAAATGTAGTACGTGCCCGCCTGGAGCAGAAGGTCCTTCGTTTCCGCGCTGTACGTCTCGGCGTTCTTCGCCTTCTTGAGCGTGGTCCCCTGCAGCGACTTCATCGCGGAGGCTTTCTTTCCGGTCCCCTCGTCGAACCGCCATACGGTGAACTTCGCGGAATCCGTGGCCGTGGCCTGGAAGCTCAGACTGGCCGCGTGTTCCAGCGTGAGGACCGCATAGTCGGCGGCGTCGCCGAGTCCGACGAAATTGCTCCACTCCTCGGAATTGACGGCCATGCTGTCGAGCAGGATCTCCTCCGTGCCGTCGACCACGATGTTTTCCGCCAGTTCGTCAAGACGCGGGTTCATCTTCGGCTCTTTCTTCGCGTCGTACACATAATTGTTCGTGCCGTCATCGCCGTCGGAATAGAACTCGCTGTCGTCGTTCATCGAGACGTTGTAGAACGTTTCGGCCGCCTTGCCGTTCTTGCTTTCGACGCCGATGTAATATTCGCCGGCCTCCACGAAGACCGGTTTTTTCATTCCGGCTTCTCCGGCCTTGGAGAGCGACAGATTGGTGACCGCCTTCATGGTCGCGCCTTTCTTGCCCTCGACGATGCGGTAGAGCGTCATCTTCACCTTGTCGGTGGCATTGACCGTGAAGCTCAGCTTCGCGGCCTTGTCCAGCTTCAGCTGCGCGAAGTCGGTCTTGTCCGCGCTGCCGACGCAGTTGTGGTAGATGACGCCGTCGCGTTCGACCTCGACCGAATACTGGGAATCCACGAAGATCTCGCCGGTCGCTTTTTCCGGTTCGTTGACCGAATCGGGTTCCTTGAGCTTCCCGTTTTCGATCAGGCTGTTGTTGTTCCCGTTGTCGGGGCCGTTGTCCTCTTCCACGTGGACGATGTTGGTCACTTCATAGCCCGCGGCATCGGAGAGGTTGCCCGCCGCGTCGGTCGCGCGGAAGAACACCGATCCGTTTTCCTCGAAGACGACCGGTCCCGTGTAGACCTGCCAGGTCGTGCCGTCGAGCGAGTACTCCTTCACGACGGAATCCTCGCTGAACGTGGCTGTCACGGTTACGGTCCCGTTGTTGACCTTCTCCGTGGTGTCCGCGGAAGCGGCCGGAGCCGCCGGCGGTTCCTTGTCGATGTTGGTCACTTCATAGCTCGCGACCTCGGAGACGTTGCCCGCCGCGTCGGTTCCGCGGAATCCGACCGTGCCGTTGATAATGATGATGACGCCGCCCGCGTCGTACGCCTGCCAGGTCGCGCCGCCGTCCAGCGTATATTCCTTCACGACGGAATCTTCGCTGAACGTCGCGGTCACGGTCACATCCTGATTCGTGAGCTCGGTGATATTGGCAACCGCGACCGGCTTTTCGGGCGCGATCCTGTCGATGTAGTCGACCGTGAGCGTGGCGACGCCGGAATATCCGAGGATGTTCGCGGCGCGGAAGCTCACCGTGCCGTTCTCCGTGAAGACCACGCCGTCCTCATACGCCAGCCAGGTCTCGCCGCCGTCCAGCGAATACTGTTTCAGCGTCGAATTCGCGCTGAACTCCGCCGTGACCGTGACGTCCTGATTGGTAACGGTGATGATATCCGCCGCCGCGACCGGATCGGCCGGACGGGACACGGTAAGCACGGTCTCGTTCTCGGCGTGGTCGACGGCGCGCAGCTGGAAGCCGTCGATGCCGCCGGTAAGGTTGAAGACGTAACTTCCGTCGTCGCTGCGGACGACGTCCGTCCACACGCCGTCATTCAGACTGAGCTGCACCGCCGGGGCGTCGTCCAGATCGTCCGTCACGAACACGGAGACCGCGGATTCCACGCCAGGGGTCAGGAAGGGTTCGCCGGAAACAAGGCCGAGCCCGGAGAATTCCGGCGCGGTCGCGTCGTAGTTCACGGTGTAGGACACGATCTTGGAGTCCTTGCCCTTCTCGTTCTTCGCCTTGAGCGCGACGATGCAGTATTCGGAGATCGTGAGACCCTGTTCGTTGTCAAGCTCGATCCAGCCCTCGTCGTCCGCGTCGCCGGGGCCTTTTCTGGGCTTGACCGCCTGTTTGATGCGGTACCAGATGGACTTGGAATACTGGTTCACTTCCGTCTTGATGTTGACCGCGTACTTGGACCACTTGCCCTTCAGCAGCTCCTTGCCGTCCGCGGTGGCGATGATGTCGGTGATCGCCGCGTCGGTCGAGAGCACGGAGAAGACCAGGCCCGCGTCGGTCGTGTTCGAGAGCTTGTAGGTCACATCCTCGGTCACCTGCAGGAATCCGCCCACGGTGATGGTCCCGGCGAACGAGCCGTCGCGGATCACCTTCAGCGAGCCGTTGTATCCTTCGGAACCGCCCGCGAGCACGTAGGACCCCGGGGTCTGGTCCGAGGTGACGGAGATACGGTCCAGCGTCACGCCGGTGAGGTTTGCAAGGTTGTCGATCATGGCGGTCTCGCCGGGCGCTTCGAGTTCGGTCAGGTCGAAGTTCACGGTCAGCGTCGCGGCGTCCGCGACAGAGTTGTTCAACTCAACGCGCTGGTAATCCGTGTATTTGATCGTCTGACCCGGATTGTTCGGGTCTTCTTCTTCGACCTCCACTTCGACGTATTCATAGCGCTTGCCGGTCGTAAAGACCGTGCCCGCGAGGTTCAGCGTGCCGTCCAGCACCGCGCCATCGCCCTTGACGATGAGCATCGCGGCGGAATGGACGTCGGCGTTCGACAGGGTCGGACCGGCCGTGCCCGGCTCTTTGGAACCGTCCAGCAGAGTGATGACGCCCGCGCTGGCGATCACGTTGTTCGCCGTGCCGCCCGCCATGACCTCAAATTCAACGGGGCCGACTTCGGTGTCGTTGCCCGCCGGGCCTTCGTACCCTTCGGGACAGAGCATCGTGACGGAGTTGACCACGCCGCCCCTCTCGACGCCCATATAGCCGCCGTTGAGGACCGTCGCTTCCGCGACAGCACCTTCCCCGTAGACATAGATATTTGTGCCGTAGGCGTTTTTGCCGCTGGCAATGGTCGCGGATAGTCCGGACGCATAGCCGCTCGCGGCGATGCTCGCACCCACGCCCTGAAGTTTGGTGTCAAGCATCCTGCCGCCGTTTTTCACGAGGACGCTGCCGTAGCCGCGCAGATCGCCGCCTGCCAGCACGCCGCCCTCGATGATCGTCATGGAGAGACGCGCGGAGACGTAGGCGCTGGAATAGAAGAGATCGCGGTACTCATGGCCGAACTGACCGCCGAAGCCCGTCAGCACGCCGTCGTTCGTCTGGAACGTGCCGTTGCCCCAGTCCGCCGTCCAGGTCCCGTTCAGGGCGGTCGGCGTGTAATCCTCGCTTGCGGTCTTCCCGAGCGTGAACTCCAGACCGGCGTCCTGCTCGATTTTCACGTCGGTCGCAGTGAGGCCGAACTTGCTGTTGACTTCCAGTGCGCCGCCGTCCCTGACGGTGATCCCTTTCACGGTCGCGCTGCCGGCAAAGTAGTCGCTCCAGCCCGAACTGTTGGCGAAGATGATCCGTCCGCCGGAGGCAACGAGGCCGCTCATGTCCGCGCCGTTGCTCGCGTAGATGGCGCCTTCTTCTCCGACGGTCGCGCCTTTCACGATGCCGCCGGAACTCACGTTCAGGCTGGCAATAACCGTGGTATAGGCCGTCGGATTGCCTTCCTCGTCGCGAGAAGTGATCTTATTATAGCCGCGCACGGTCACGTCGATGGCCTGCTGATCCTTGGTCAGCGTGATGCCGCCCGCGTAGTCGAGCCCGCTCACGTACGCCACGCCGTTGGCGGTCACGCCGTTCATGATGCCGCCGCCCTTGTTGGCGATGACGCTGGGCGCATTGCCTTTCCGGAAGCCCCAGTCCAGCGTATTGGTCAGCTGTCCGCCGGAATCCAGACGCACGCCGTTCAGCACGGTGGTGTCCATGTACTGCGGACCCGACAGCTGGAGATTGTAATCGCTGTCTCTCTCTCCTACCTGATGCGCGCCCGCCCAGCCGGAGAGATACAGCACGCCGCCCGCGGCGACGAACACTTTGTCGATCGTGCCGCCCTTCGCCATGGCGATGCCGCCTTCCAGGACCGTCACGTTCGTCGCTGTGCCGCCCGAGGAGACCAGCAGGCCCGCGCGGCTTTCCGTGTACTGCGATTCATTATGCTCGTAGTTGCTGACCGCGCCCTTCACGGTCACGTTGTCCGCCAGACCGCCCGCCACCACGGTCAGGACCTTGCATTTGTCCCGGGTGTATTCGGGCGTCCAGGTGTCGCTGTTGACGATGTCGTTGCCGGTCTTCAGGGGCGAGGCGGAGCCGATGTTCTGCACGATGCCGCCGCTGCCGACCATCAGGAAACCCTCCCAGTCGAAGCCGCCGCTGCTGACGTCCCCGTCCAGGACGGTGTAGTTTTCCAGCGTGCCGTCTTCTTCATTGTACACGCCCTTCACCACGCCGAAATAATATTCGTCGTAGGCCGAGCCGAGATAGGGCCCTGTGCCGTAGTAGGAATCGGACGAGTAGCGCGAATGGTTGTCCTTCAGCACGACGGTGCCGAGGCCGTTGAAGGTGACCGCGCCGCTGCCGATATAGGTGAAGTCCTGTTTGTTCCAGTTGGCTTGAACGACCAGGCCTTTGCTGGCGGTGACCGAGTGGATCTCGCCCGGATCGATCGCGTCCCAGGTGTAATCCACATAACCGCTGGTGCCGCCGGAGGAGATATACTGTTTGTAGCCGCCGCTCCCCTCGCCGAAGAACTCAATGACCGCGGGATAAGCGCTGCCGAGCCCCAGCACATCGCCGATCCGCAGGTCCAGGTCTTCCACCAGGTTGTAGTTGCTCTGCTTGTTTTCCCTGCTGTGCCAGCGGGCGTTGACTTCGCCCCCTCCGGTCATGATGACGCGGCCGCCTTCGATC
>JAFXUM010000264.1 GCA_017524965.1 Lentisphaeria bacterium
GAATACAAATACCGACACGGGCGCGTACGAGTACTGGGTGTCCGACGCGAGTCAGGCCACGCTGTACGTGAACAGCGCCTGGGATTCCTACAGCTTCGGCAAGGCGATCGAGGGCGAAACCGGAAAATTCTACGGCATCAACGCGTTCAGCAGCCTGACGGAGATCATGTACCAGGGGACGAGCGCGGGGCAGACGGCGCAATATCCGGATACGAAGACGATCGTATTCACGAACAACGACACGTATTACTCCGACACGTACATCAAGGACAAGGCCACCCGGTATTACTATCTCCTGTATTACTCGGACAACGACCCGGACGACGATACGGACAACACCGTGACGCTGAAGGGCTCGGTTTCCAACAGCTCGGTGACCATCCATTCGGAACGCCTGTACCTGATGACGGCGGTCGCGGGGAATCCCGGAGACTATGCGACGAACGTTGCCAGCACGAACGCGAAGACGTTCATCATCGACGACGGGCTGAACCTGACGGTCTCGACGATGCTGAAGGTCGGCGACGTGGTGGATTCTGGCGACAGCCGCACGGGCGGCGTGGCGAACCTTGTGGTGAAGAACGGCAGCGTGAACAATTTCATCACCCTCGCCCCGTATTCGAAGGGCACCGTTCTGAAGGACGGCAAGATCATCAGCACGGGAGTGAGCGTGGCCGTGACGGATGCGTCGTATCTGCGTCCGAATTCCGTACTGACGGTCCACGGGACCGCGGAAACGGTCGAAGCGGCTGCCGCAGCCGACAGCAGCAAGACCGCCACGGCTTCCGATCCGGTCCAGTACCAGATGAACCGCGTTGCATTTGCGGACGGCGGCACGCTGAACGTCTACAGCGCGCATGCAAAGATCAACCACATCCGTCTGTATGACGTTACCGACCGCACCATCTCGGCAACCGGAGCGGTCGTCAACTTCGAAAACGCCTATGTTGAAACATTCAACGGGGGAAGCGGCGACTTCTTCACGTGGGACAGCTCGAGCGTGACGGAAGCGATCACGATCAATGTCAAGAACTCCACGTGGGATATGGGCTCGCTGGTCCTCAATCCGAACGCAAACGCCGAAGTGAAGCTGACGGCTTCCAGCCTGAGCGCCGCGAGCGTCACGAACGGCGGTGCGATTAAGATGGATGTCAATTCTCTGATTACGGCTGCGAGCGTCGACAACACCTCCGGCACGATCACCATTGACGCGACGGGTTTTGCCGGCGGCACGCAGAAGCTGATCGATGTGACGACCAAGACCGGTCTTGCGGTCGATGCCATCGGCCTTGAACATGCCGGCACGGGCGTCCGCCTAGTGCAGGGCGTCGACGGCGACGTCTACATCACGGATGAGAACCAGGCGACCCTGTATGTGAAAAGCGCCTATGATCCCGACGAGAACATCACGACCGACGGTCATATCTACGGCTACAATGCGTTCAGCGATCTCTCTGAGATCTGCGAATCCGGGACTGGCACCGGCCAGGCGGCGGAGTACCTTGACACGACGAAGATCGAGTTCAAGGGCGGCGACACGTACACGTCCGGTTCGTATCTGCTGTTCTACGCGAACAACGACATCGAACTGACAGGTGATGCGGCGGATGCCAATGTGGGCGTGAACTCCGGCCGCCTGTACCTGATGACAGCAGTGTCCGGAGATTATACGGAAGCCAACATTGCGGCGACGACGGCGAAGACATTCACGATCACGAACGGTCTGAACCTGACGGTTTCGTCGATGCTGAAGGTCGGCGACGTGGTGGATACCGGAGACAGCCGCACGGGCGGCGTTGCGAACCTCGTTGTTGAGGAAGGCAGCGTGAACAACTTCGTGGCGCTTGCGTCGTATTCGACGATGACGGTGCTGAAGGACGGCAAGGTCCTTTCTGGCAATCTCAGCGACGACGTGAAACAGGCCTCGTATCTGCGTCCGAACGCGGTCCTGACGGTCCACGGGACGGCGGAAACCGTTTTGGCGGCTGGTACGGTCGGCACGACGAAGGCGACTGCTTCCAGTGCACTGCAGTACAAGATGAACCGAGTGGCGTTCACGGACGGCGGCACGCTGAACGTGTACAATGCACGGGCGCAGGTCAACCACATCCGCCTGTACGAAGAGACCAGCAGCATTGAAATGACGAACAAGAATGCGGTTGTGAACTTCGACCATGCGTACGTTGAGACGTTCGGTGGAGCAAGCGGCGCGTTCTTCACCTGGGACAGCGGAAGCGAGCCGGAGGCGATCACGGTGAACGTGACGGATTCCACCTGGGACATGGGTTCCCTGGTGCTGAATCCGAACGCGACCGGCGCTGTGAACCTGACGAGGTCCGGCCTCACTGCCGCGAGCGTCACGAACGCCGGCGCGATCACGATGGATGCCGCTTCGCTGATTACGGCGGGCAGCATCAATAACACGGGCACGATCACCGTGGATGCGACGGGATACAACTTCGCCACGAACGGCATGAAGAAGGTCATCGACCTGGCCGGAAGCGGTGTTTCCATCACGGGAACATCCGCCACCGTCACCGGCAACTCCAATGCGACCCTGTATCATAAGGCGGACGAATCCGATTACTACCTGGTCGACGTCGGCCGGTCCACGGTCTATGTGGACAGCGGCTGGACCATCGGCGCATTCGGCGTCACGGCAAAACAGGACGCCACACCTGTTGAAAAGAGATACTCCGGCTACAACGCGTTCGATACGGTGAACGCGGCGGCGGCCGAAGCGGCCGGCATCGTCGGCGGCGAGCTTGTCATCCAGGACGGATCGTACTCGGAGATCATTCAGCTCCGGGGTGTAAAGACCACGGTTGAGGGCGGGGCGTTCAGCAAAGCCGTTTACGGCGGTTCCGAGGTCTCCTCCACGTCGGCAGAGGATGAAATGGAGATCAGCAACACGATCGACATCAAAACCGGTACGTTCAACAAATTCTTCGTCGGCGGCAACAAGATCGATATGGGTACCTCCTCCTATACCGTGACCGGGGAAGAAGACGAAACAACACACCGGACGGTCGCTCACACGGTCAACATCTCCGGCGGAGAATTCGACAAGATCGTGGCCGGCGGCGACAGATACCTCTCCGGCAATTTCACGGTGAACGGCGATATCGACATGAACATCTCCGGCGGCCAGTTCAACTATCGCGTCGCGGGCGGTCTTCTGAATTCGACCACGACCACGGGCGGCGCCTTTATCGGCAAGATCGTGGGCGATGTCAACCTGAAAATCACCGGCGGAAGCTTCTATAACAGCGAGTCGACCAATGGCGGCTGCTGGATCTACGGCGGATGCATTGCCGCCCAGAAGCTTGAATCCTACAGCACGAAAACCGAGATACAGGGGAACGTGACAATCACGGTCGATACCGCGGCCTTGACCGGGACCGACACCATCGATCTCGGCACGATCGTCGTCGGCTCCTACGGCTGGAGCAAGATCGTCCGGGACGACGAGGAAACGAATCCGGCAAACTCCGGCAATATCAAGCTTGTATTCACCGGAGATGGTTCCAGGATTACCTTTGCAGACGAAGCTCAGATCTGGGGCAGCTGCAGCGGCGACGACGCTGACGCGAACGGAAAAGTGATCGGTGAGTCTCTCGTCGATGGCGACAGGACTCTTTCGTTCACCGGATTCAATGGCACGCTTGCCTGCAACAAGATCAAAGCATTCAGTCATTTTGAACTTGACGGAGCCAGCCGCGTCACGATAAACGATTCCTGCAATCTTTCCGGCATTGAAAACTGGACGTTCAAATACGGCGTTGTTGATGATGCGCTCAGCGGCCTTTTCGGCAATTTCAAAAACAGCTTTGTCGGAGACAAACTGTACTTGAGCGATCTGCCGGCGCCGGGTTCCGTCGAAAACTTGAGCTGGGATATTATGACGAACAGCAAAGAGAACGCATTCATCGGCTTCGGCGATGTCGGCGGTGTGGCCGCAGAGCAACGTCTGAAAGTCTATGTCGGCTCCACTGAACTGACATGGGATTCGAACAGGTACACCGGCGCCGGATACGCCCTTGCGCTTACCGAAAACAACACCAGGATGACCCTGACCCTTGCTTAATCACAACAGAATGGACTTTGAAGATATGAATTGCACGGAAACGAAACGGAAAGAGCCCTACGAAGCTCCCGGGATCCTTGATATCAAACCTGTAAGCATTTGCCGAGTCGAAGGCGGTCCGTCAAGAGAATGGGATGAAAATGAGGATGATGAGGAGGGATAAGGCATTCCGCTTCACCGTCTGAAAGCCATGATCCGGCAGCTTGCAGTCGGCCTGCATGACGGAAACATCGTCATGCGGGCGGACGCCCCGGAAGAGGCGATCGCCTTCGACGGGTTGGGCGAGTTGTTGTGCCTGAACATTATTAACGGGACGGAAGACGGCTTCGCGGACGCGGAGCTGATTCCGCCGGACCGGATGCCGGAAGGACGGCACACATTGAGATCGACGCCGTTAACGGAAATCGCGTTTGCGCCGGACTGGAGCCATGTGCTGATCGCGGGCTGGAAGAAGCCGCCGAAACGTCCGCATTATTACAACTGCTACGTATGGCAGACGGCGCTGATCTGCGCCGGGATGAACGCCATCCTGCGCGGCGGGAACGCCGTGCTGGCGCACTGCTCCGTGCTGGAAACGGCACGCGGCGCGGTGCTGCTCTTCGGCGAAAGCGGCATGGGCAAGAGCACGGCTTCGGCACGGTGGCGCGCGTACGGCGGGAAATGCCTCTCGGACGACATGGCTCTGCTGGATTTCAGCGCCCCGGACGGCGCGGTTTATGTCCTCCGGATGCCGACCTGGAGCGCCTGCCGCGAGGGAAAAAACGAATGGGATTACCCCGCGGGCGAGGAACTGCCGCTGGCCGGAGTCCTGGCGCTGGGCCGCAGCGAAAGCGGACGCGACGAGATCGTGCCGCTGAGCCCGGCGCAGTTTTTCGCCCAGTGCTACCGGTCGATGTTCTACTGGAATCTTTTCCACGCGAAAGTACTGCCGGAGGAGAAACAGCGGATTCTGACGGACCGCATCCTGGTGTGGACGGAACGCATTGCAAAACGATTCGCACCGCGGGCGCTGCTGACCGCGCTGGATGGCGGCGATCTGGTGAAAACGATAGAGGAGGCTTTATGAAACTGAATCCATTCGCAGTCATGGCGGAACAGTTCGACGGGACGGGGCTGGTGTTCAACCCGGAATCGAACGCTGCGGTCTCGCTGAACAAGACCGGCGTGTACCTGTGGAACCGCCTGAAGGAAGGCGCGACCGAGGCGGAAATGGCCGCCGGACTGGTAGAGAAGTACGACGGCGTGACGGAAGAGAAGGCGTCGTCGGACGTGGCGGCATTCCTGGAGGAACTGCGGAGCCGTTCGCTGCTGTCGGAGGACTGAGCCGTTATGCCGCCGGAGACGACGAACGAGGCGCTTTACACGGGGAACAGCATGCGGGGTATGTTCGTGCCCGGGGAAACGCTTTTCCTCGCGGAAACGCCCTTTGAAACGCTTCAAAAGGGCGATATCGTCGCGATCTTCAGCCGCACCCCGTATTATGTGCATCGCGTCGTCGAGAAAAACACCGACCGCGCCGTCACGATGGGCGACAACAACGCCCGCCCCGACACTCTCCCTCTGACGCCGGACATCCGGTTCAGACTCGTGGTCCTTGCGCGGGGACTGGACGGCACGGTGCGGCAGGTGACCGGCGGCGAGGCCGGAATGATGCGGTTCCGCGTTCAACAGCGCAAACGGAAACGGCGCGGATTCGCAATGCTTCTTCTTGCTCCGTTCCGGCCGCTGAAATCCCTGCGGATCCCGGCGCGGCGCGAAACGAGATTCCGCGACGGAACGGTGCAGTGGAGCTTCGGACGGATCCCCGTCGCGGCACGCACCCCGGAAGGAAAAACCGTATATCAGCACTGGTCGAAACGCCTGTTTTTCCGCATTCCGGGTCCCGCCGAACAAAAAGACTGAGGGGGTTCATCTTTTTGCCCGGCCGGCGGCGCACCACCAGCGGATATCCTGTCCGTCAAAAACGCGTGCATGCTTTGTCCGGCGCCATCGCAACCGACAGGAATGAAGTTCAGGGACACTTGCCCCCCTCCCCTTCCTGCCTTTTTGCACACTTGACAATCGGAAACAGCGCGCTATATTATAAAACAAATAAATCAACGTGGAATAATTGAACATGGGTTCGTCAGAGGCTATTGTTTTTTTCGGTTTGTACGGGATCTTCGGTCTCGTCGGCATCGGCAGCACCATCGCCCTGCTGAGACTCCTGCTCCGCGTCCGCAAATGGCCGCGCCGGAAAGAGAACATCGTGCGGCATTTGTCGGCACTGTGCATTCTGATCGTCCTTCATGTGATCATGGTTCCCTGGGTTTTTCTCCTTTTGGACATGATCCATGTCGGAGCGGAGTTCGGCTTTTTCCTCTATCTGGCGTTCGAGATCACATGGTTCGGTTTCGTGCTGGGGAACCTTTTCGAATACCAGTTCCGCAGGCAGCCCGTTTTCTTCCGCGCCCTGATGAATTGTTTTTTCTATCTTGCCCTGTGTTTCCTTCTCGATCTTCTGATCCTGATGAGCCTCCGGGGAATCGGCTGTTAAAAGTCCTTCTCCCCTAAGCGTTCATCAGCTCAAAAAACTCGGCGACCGTCACGATTTTCACGTCGCTGTATTCTTTCAGCGTCAGCAGATCCTTATCCCCGCTGACGATATAGTAGCATTGACCGTCAATGGCGCATGAAATGAACTTGTTGTCATCGGGATCCCGGCAGACATCGACCCGCGTTTGAGAAGGAATGATCTCTATTACGGAAAGCACAGGTTCAGCGGAGCGAGGACCTACGCGACTGGCATATTTTTTTAGAAGAGAATCAATTATCAACCGGTATTCCGCCATGATTTCCTGTGTAGCCACAGCGGAAACGGATTGCATAAGAACAAGCTGCATCAGCTCAGCCGGTTTTCCTCCGAAGAGGATAGCGGATGCTACAACGTTTGTATCAATTACGATACGTATCATGCTTTCCGCTTGTTTTTGCGGACGGTCTTAATCGCTTCATCAAGATCCGCCTCGGTGATTCCGACTTCCTTTGCCCAGCTCTGGAAGCTGGCAAGCACAGCATTGAATTCAGCGATTTTGGAATCTGAGATCGGTTTCAGAAGAATCGTGTTGTTTTCGGAAACGACAACAAACTTCGTTCCCGCGCCCAGGTTCATTTCGGTGCGGATTTGCTTCGGCAGAACGATCTGCCCCTTGGTCGACATAGCGGTGATCATCGGCATAGTGTGCCTCCTTTCGGCGGATGTAAGATTTTCTTACGATACTATACACGGCTTTTCGGAAAAGTCAAATCAAAAGGTAAGAATTTCTTACTCTTTCCTTTCTTTTCTCCCCTTTTTCCGTTTTTTCGCGCGTCTTCATTTTCTTTTTCCGCTTTTTGTGGTATAGTATTATACCATGTTTTTTCAAAAAGAGGCCCGTCCATGAAACTTACCGATAATGTCCCGCTGATCTTTTTCGACCTGGAAACGACCGGCGTCAATCTTTTCGTCGACCGCATCGTGGAGCTGTCCGTGATCAGGATCATGCCCGACGGCACGCGCGAGACGAAATCCCGCCTGATCAACCCGGAAATGCCCATCCCGCCCGAGGCGACCGCCGTCCACCACATCTCCGACGAGGACGTGAAGGACGCCCCGACGTTCCGGCAAATCGCCCACAGCCTCGCGATCTACTTCGAGGGGTGCGACCTCGGCGGCTACAACATCGGCAAGTTCGACATCCCGATGCTCACGCGCGAATTCGCCCGCTGCGGCATCCAGTTCTCCACTGCGGGCCGCCGCATCTTCGACTCCTACACGATCTTCTGCCAGATGGAGCCGCGCAACCTCACGGCCGCCTACAAGTTCTTCTGCGGGAAGAAGCTCGAAGGCGCGCACGGGGCCGCCGCCGACACGCAGGCTTCGCTCGAAGTGCTGGAAGCCCAGCTCGAACGCTACTCCGCCATGTCGCCCGACCAGTTCCCCGAAACGATTACGGCATTCCCGCAGACCCTCGACGAGCTCCACGCGTTCTGCAACCAGGTCAATCCGAGCAACGTCGACAGGAACGGCCGTTTCAAATGGCGCAACGGCGAGGCGGTTGTGTCGTTCGGACGGCACAACGGCGAAACGCTCCGCGAGGTCGCAGCGAACGCGCCCGACTTCCTCCAGTGGATCATCCGCGCCGACTTCGACGACGACGTGAAGCAGATCGCGCAGAACGCCCTCCGCGGCAAGTTCCCCGTCCATCCCTGACAAGCAAGCTATTTCCCCTCAGAGAGGTTTCCGCACCATGAACCAGCCCGACGACAAAAACGACATGAAATACCTGGTCGAACTGCTCGACGATGAAAACGAGCAGTCCGCGAGCATGGCCATGGCCGAACTGCTCACGAAGGGCAGC
>JAFXUM010000265.1 GCA_017524965.1 Lentisphaeria bacterium
CCGGCTGTCAGATCGGAGGGCTCCTGCGTTCGTCCGTGCATGGCGCACAGATCGGTCTGATCACATACAATCGGGGGGATTCGTATGATTTGAACCGCGACGATCCGAAATGCCTGAATGTGGGGCTCCTGAACTTCGATCTGAAGAATGGATTTCAGATCGGGGCGGTCAATAACACCTCGGAAGGGAGTCCGGTTCAGATCGGGCTGTTCAACACCAGCTTCGACGGCAGTCCGTTCCAGATCGGTCTGCTGAACTACAACCCGAACGGATTCCTGCCGGTCTTTCCGTTTTTCAATTACAGCGTCAGAAAGGGCGCTTCCGAAAGGTTCAAAGAGTATCGGGCGGATGCCGAAAAAGGCGACGCCGATGCACAGTATGAAGTCGCGTGCTGCTATCTGGACGGACACGGGACAAGCCGTCTCCCCGGATTGGCGCACGACATGCTCAAAAAGCTCGCCGAACAGGGACACGAAAAGGCGAAAGAGAAACTGAAGGAACTCGACGCGGAGTAGACCGGGACCGGCATCCTCACCATGGGCCGCGTCCGGGCACGGCGTTCACTTCTCCGGGGCGTCGAGCAGGACGATCTCGGCGGTGACCGGGAAATGGTCGGACGACGCGAGGCCGTTTCGGAAATCGTTGATCGTGCCGTGGGAGAGCACGCGCACGCGGTCGTTCACGAAGATGAAGTCGATCGGCTTCCGGTGGCTCCGCTCCTTGCGGTTCTCGTGGAAATCGTGGAACGTCTCGTCGCCCGCGCCGTAGTGGTCGGTCTCGGAGACGTCGCGGGCGTTCCGCAGCACGCCGAGCACGCGCCGCACGGGCATGTCGTCGGCGGAGGAATTGAAGTCGCCGGTGAGGATGAACGGATATTTTTCGATCATGGGGGCGAGGCGCGTGAGGATCACGTTCACGCCCTGGATCCGCGCCATCGCGCTCCGGTGGTCGAGGTGCGTGTTCGCGATGACGAAGCGCTGATTGGTCCGGCGGTCCCGCAGAAGCCCCCACGTGCAGATGCGCGGACACGCGGAATCCCAGGCGGAGGAGCCGGGGTTTCCGGGGTTGTCGGAGAGCCAGAAGGTCTCCTGCGAGATCACCTCGAAGCGCTCCGGATCGTAGAAAACGGCGTTGTGCTCGTCGCCCTTGCGCTTGTCGCGTCCGACGCCGAAATAATTGAACTCGAGCGAGGCGGCGAGGTCCTTGATCGGGCCGGACAGCGTCTCCTGCGTGCCGATCAGCTCGAACTTGTTGTCGCGGATGGTCTTCACCATGCGCGGCAGGCGGTCGCGCCACGAGTTCGGCGCACGGTCGTTCGGGCCGCGCACGTTGTAGGTCGCCACGCGGATCAGGTCCTTTTCCGCGTCGGAACCGGATTTCGAGACCTGCGCGCCGGAGAGGTCCAGCGCGGCGACGAAACTCAAAGCCGCGACCGCGGCGGTCAGCAGAACGGCCGGCAGCCCGCACGGCTTATGTTGGAAAAACTTGTTCATGGGATGCTCCTTTCCCCGTTGGTCTCGTGGTTTGTATCATCGGGCTTCGCCGTGATCAGCGGCAGCAGGTCGCGGCGGCCGTTTTTGTCGGTCCCGGCCTCGCGGACGCTCCTGACATCCAGATCCGCCGCGCCGTCCGCCAGAATCGCGCGCACGCGCTGTCCCGGCGTCAGCCCGCCGACGCCCGTGATCTGACGTCCCGTGCCGGGTTCCGCCAGATAGACGTAGCCGCGTTTCAGAATCCGGAACGGATCGTAGGCGTCGAACTCGGCGCGGACGCGTTCCAGGCGGTGCGTGGCGGCGTCGGCACGGCGCAGGAGGGCGGCGGACGCGCTCTGCATGAGCATGTCCACGCGCTGCATGCGTTCCAGCGCCAGGCGCATGGAGTCGCGGAACACCTTCGACCCCATCACGTGCGCGAGGCGTCCGGCGGACCGTTCCACGGCGTACGCGGCGGCCGTGTTCATCCGCACCTTCAGGTCGTCCAGCGAGTCGAGCAGAACGCGTTTCTCCGGGATGAGCTGTTCCGCCGCCCCGCTCGGAGTCGGCGCGCGCATGTCCGCGACGAAATCCGAAATGGTGAAGTCGATCTCATGTCCGACCGCGCTCACCACGGGTATCTTCGAGGCGTAGACCGCGCGCGCCAGCACCTCTTCGTTGAACGGCCACAGGTCCTCCATGGAGCCGCCGCCTCGCGTCAGCACGATCACGTCCACGCCGCCCGCCCGGTTGAAGAACCGGACGGCGCGCGCGAGTTTTTCCGCCGCGCCCCTGCCCTGCACGGGAGCGGGACACAGCCGGATTTCGAGGTTCGGGAACCGCGCGAGGGCGATCTTCATGAAATCCTTCACGGCGGCGCCCATGGGCGAACTGATGACGCCGATTCGGCGCGGCAGGAACGGGATCGGTTTCTTGTGTTCGGGGTCGAAAAGCCCTTCCGCGGCGAGTTTTTCCTTCAGAAGCGCGAACTGCCGGTGAAGGTCCCCTACCCCGCAAAGCTGAAGTTTCTTGATGTAGAACTGGTAGTCGCCGCGCTGCGTGTACAGCGACAGCGAGCCGAACGCCTCGATCTGGTCGCCGACCTTCAGTCCGAGCCTGCGGCACACCACCGACCCGCTGAAATACACCGCACGCACCTGCGACGCCGCATCCTTCAGCGTGAGGTAAACATGGCCGGAGCGGTACGGATTGTACGAGCCGACCTCGCCGGTCAGCCAGAACGGGCGGAACGAGTTTTCGAGGATCATGCGGACCGCGTCGTTCAGCTCGCTGACGGTCCAGGGGCGTTCCTCTCCGGCAAAGCCGGACGATTGTTCCGGTTCACCCCGCATCGCCGTCTTTTTCCCCGGTTTCTTCGGAGCCGGGCAGGATCGCGCCGCAGCTCACGATCAGGCGCATGGCGTCGGACACGCTCATGTCGAGCATGATGCACTCCTCGCGCGGGATCAGCATCAGGAATCCGCTTGTCGGGTTGGGCGTGGTCGGCATGAAGACGCTGATCAGGTTGCCTTTGTCCAGACGGCGCGCCGTTTCGCTGTTCTCCGGCGTGTTCTCGTTGGTCATGAACCCGATCGCCCAGCAGCCCTTGCGGGGGTACTCGAACAGGACGACCTGCTGGAACATGCTGCCTTTTTTCGACGACATGATCGTGTCGCCGATCTGCTTGCAGGTCGAATAGATGAAGTTGACGAGCGGGACTTTCAGCAGCAGGGACTGCGCCTTTTCGATCGCCTTGCGGCCGAGCGTGATCTTCGTGAGCACGCCGATGAAGAACAGCGCCGCCAGCACGACGACCAGCGCCAGCACGCGGATGATCTGCGTGCGCCAGAAGGGCGGCAGGCCGGACATCAGCCCCAGGGAATCCGCGAGCGTGAGCCCCCAGCCCGTGAGGCGGGAGTACACGTACCAGGCCACCCAGAGCGACAGGATGACGGGGACCGCCACGATGAGGCCGGTCACGATCATGTTGCGGAAGAACTGGAAATGCTTCTTCTTTGCGGGCGCGGGCTGTTCGGTCTTATTCTTATTCGGCATCGGCTGTCTCCTCCTCTTCTTCCCGGATCGGTTCAAGTTTCAGTTTGCGGATCCTGCGCGAGTCCGCCATGAGGATCATGGCGCGGAACACGCCCGGTTCCTCGTAGTTCTCCCCCACGCGCGGGATGCGTCCGAGGCGGGCGCAGATGAAGCCGCCGATCGTGTCGGCCTCGTCGGAATCCTCGATCTGGATTCCGGCCTCGGTGTTCACGTCGCCGACTGGCGTACGGGCATCCATGATCACGGAACCGTCCGGCAGATGCACGAGCGGGTCCTCGAAATCCTCGGCGGTGTCGTATTCGTCGTGGATCTCGCCCACGATCTCCTCGATGATGTCCTCGAACGTGACGACGCCCGAGGTCCCGCCGTATTCGTCGATGATGACGGCGAAATGGTTGCTCGTGCGCTTGATCTGGCGGAGCAGGTCGGAGACCTCCTTGGTCTCCGGGATGAAGATCGGCGGACGCGCCAGTTCGGTCAGGGTCTTTCCCTCCAGACTGTGCTCGTCGATGAAGTCCTTCGCGTACAGGATGCCCTTCACGTCGTCCAGGTTCGCGCCGTACACGGGGATGCGGCTGTGGCCGGACTTGACGAAGAGTCTTTTCGCGTCGGCGATGCTCGCGGAAGCCTGGATCGCCTCCAGGTCCACGCGCGGCGTCATGATCTCGCGCACCTTCATCCCGCCGAGCTCCAGGATGCCGCGGATCATCTGTTTCTCTTCCTCCTCCAGGCCGTCGGACTCGTCCTCGTCCGGACTGTCCAGCATGCTCATGATCTCGTCTTCGGCGGAGGCAAGCTCGCCGGGAGCGTCCGCACGGTGCCAGTCGACGCCCGTGCTCGTCACTTTTTCGATCAGCGAGGCGAGCGGATGGAAAAATCTGCTCGCGACGATCGGGATCGTGATTTTCAGAACGGTCAGGTCGAACCGCAGGAGCAGCAGACGGGCGATGAGTTCGGAGATCACGGTCAGGACCGTGACCGCGCCCATGATGACCAGCCACCCCCAGCGGTGCGCGAATTCCGGCGCGATGGAGCCCGTCCACTCCATCGCGAGCACGCCCGCGAACGCCGCCAGCACGCACAGGATCAGCTTCAGCAGCGCGCGCAGGGATTCCTCCCGGTCATACCAGTCCTCCAGTTGTTCCGCGAATTTGCGGTCGCGTTCGGCCACCTTCAGGATGCGTCCGCCGGTCAGCGAGGAGAACGCCTCGAACGCGGCGGTGATCCAGAGGTACAGAACGGAACAGATGATGAAGAGGACCAGGTTCATTCTTCGATGTCCTTATGTTCCATCGGCGGGATCAGTCCGGCCCTGCGGAGACCGGCCATCACGCGCTTCTCGGCGCGGCGCATCACGCGTTTCGCCTTCGGATTCAGGTCGTCGTATCCGGCCGCGTGGAGCAGCCCGTGCGACACGTACAGCGCCACTTCTTCCGCGTACGGCAGCCCGCGCTTCACGGCCTGTTCGTATGCCACGGCGGGACACACGATCAGCTCAATGGAGGGATCGGCGTCGTCCGAAACCTCGAACGCGTCCGTTTCCTCCGCGAATCCCGGATCGTCCTCCGCGCGGTAATCGAAGCTGATGACGTCCGTCGGGCCGTGATGCCCCAGAAACTCCTCGTTCACGCGTTCGATGCCCGCCGGGGACAGGAACGACACGCAGACGCCGCCGGGCACATCGTGAAGTCCGGCGAGCTCGGCCGCGGCGGCGGTCATTTTGCGGAGGCGCGCGCGGGACGGAGCGGGAAAGCGTTTGCCCGCGCGCCAGATGGTGACGGCCTTCATGACTTCTTCTCCCCGGACGGTTCCGCTTTCGTCCTCGAATAGGAGATGCGCGTATGGTTCATGGATTTGAACGTCTTCAGGAACGATTCGCGGATCTGCGTGAGCTGTTCCAGCGTGATGTGCGCGGCGTCCAGCTGTTTGCGCTGAAGTTTGCCGTTGAATATTTTCTCCACCAGGGCGCGAACGTTTTCCTCGGTCGGTTCGGACAGAGAACACACCGCCGCCTCGCAGCAGTCGGCGAGCATCAGGATCACGCATTCCTTCTCCTCCGGCAGCGGGCCGGGGTAGCGGAACGGCGCTTCGGGCGGAGTCTTCCCCGTGCGCTCCTTCTCCTTCTCATAGAAGAACGAGATGAAGTCGTTGCCGTGATGGCACTCGATGGCGCGTCGGATCGGAGTCTTCAGCTTGTATTTCCTCGCCAGCTGCACGCCGAATTCCACATGGCTGCAGATGATCTCCGCGCTCTCCGCCGGGTTCAGGTCCTTGTACATGTCCTTTCCGTTGGAGTTCTCCGTGAACATCTCCGGCGAGGCGAGCTTCCCGACGTCGTGGAACAGCGCGTAGGCCTGCGCCTTCAGGGAGACGCCGCCCACGCGGTTCGCCGCCTCCTCGGCGAGGAGCGCCACGCGTTCGCAGTGGTGATACGTGCCCGGCGCCTCCATCTGAAGCTTCTTCAGCAGCGGATGGTTCCGGTCGGTCAGCGAAAGATACGACATGTTGCTCGTCACGTCCAGCACGGTCTCCAGCGCGATGATCAGCGCGCCGGCGACCATCGAGGTCAGGAGCCCGGACGTCAGCGGCACGGCCAGGCTGAATCCCAGACGGTTCCAGTCGCGCATGCAGATGCTCGTCAGGAAATCGGGATTCTGCTGGAAGATCAGCGACGCCAGGCACATCGTGATCGCGCAGGCGAAAAACGCCCTTACGAAGAACTTCTTGTAGTCGTAGACCTGACGCACCGCCGCCGTGCCGACGGCGCACACGAACAGCCCGGTCGCGAACGCCGGGAACGAAAAGTCAAGCGCCACGGCGGACACGCCCGCCACGAACAGACCCGCGAACACCGCGGACCGTCCGCTGTAGACCGACGCGATCACCAGGGCGGGCAGAGCCAGAGGCATCGCCAGATACAGCGGCACGACCGGATACCCCTTGCCCAGCGCGAAATCGTTGTACAGCTCCATGAACAGCCGGTTGCAGAGCAGCGAGAAGATCACCACGAAGCCTATCAGCCAGACCGACCGGTTGTTGTGAACGAGTTCCGGATGGACGCGCAGGATGTAAATGCAGGAAAGCACGATCAGGAGCGCCACGAGCATCGTCTTCTGGAAAAGATTGCTCCAGGAACGCTGCTCGCGCAGATACTCGCTGTAACGGATCTGGTACGCCTTGTAGACCTCGGCCTGCTCCTCGGACAGCTTTTCGTTCTTATGGATCAGGATCATGTCCTTCTTGTACTGGATCTCCGGTTCGCGCCGCTCCTTCGGAATCTCCATGAACTCCTCGTCCATGCGCTGCCGGGTCAGGTCCGCGTCGTAGGTCAGATTCCCGCCCGCGTACAGATGCCGGAAGAAGCGCCGGAGCACATCCTCGTAGGGGACGCGCTGGTCGTAGGACACCGTGGACAGCAGGGAATTCACGGTCAGTTCGGCGGCGATCTCCGGCGTCGGGAGATCGTTGACCTTGAACGGGCCGACCTCGCGCGAATCGGAGTCCAGGATCTTCGCATTCATCTGCGCGTTGACCGCCTGTGCGCCGTCGCCGTTCGAGAGATCCCCGGCGAACGGCTGCGCTTTGTTCCGTTCGTCCGCGGTCACGATGCCGCCGAGCACGATCTCCTCGACCTGGTTGGCGGCTTTGGCCTTCCGCGCGTCGTCAAGCGCGGTCTGCCGGAGGAAAAAATAAAGATGCGC
>JAFXUM010000266.1 GCA_017524965.1 Lentisphaeria bacterium
CCGACCGAAAGCGTGACGTCGCCGAACTTGACAGTGCTGTTGAACGAGGCGGCGTCCGCGGCAAGCAGATACGTGCCGGCGGCCGGAGCCGCGTCGGTCAGCGTATACTTCGCGGCGCCGGAAACAAAGGACAGACCGTTGATCTGGGCGGCCTCGGCCGTCGCGACGGCGGTGTCGAACGCCACCGTGCCGTTGATCGTGATGGCTTTGTCGAACGTGTTCTTGCCGACGACCCTGGCGGCGGTGTCCACCGTGACGGTCTTGCTGTAAGCGCCGAACGAGATCTCGCCGCCGGTCACTTCGACCGAGCCGTCTTCCGTAACGCCCGCGATGGCGGCGTCGAGAGCCGCGAACGCGTCATAGCCGATCGTGGCGCTCTTCGTGCCGATCTTGACGGTCGCGCCGGGCTCGAGGGCGGACCATTCGCTGTTCACGTAAGCCAGAGTCGGCGTCGGCGGGACGTATGCCTCGATCGTGAGGGCGAGATCGTCGTTCTCCGTGATGGCAAGCGTATATTCCGAAGCGCCGATCAGCGTGGTCTGTCCGACCTTGAGCGTGCCGAGCGACTCGTCGAGCGAGTTGCGGACCGTGATCGTCTTGTTGAATCCTGCCGCGCCGGACGCGAGGAGGAACGAACCGTACGCCTGTTCGTCCGCCACCAGGAGCGAGTATTTCATGTTGCCGGACGCGACGGAAAGTCCGCTGAACTGGGCGGTCTCGGCGGTCGCGACGGCGGTGTCGAACAGCACATTGCCGTTGACCGTGACGGTCGCGCCTTCCACGAACGTCATCCTGCCGGTCAGCGTTCCGCCCAGGTTCACGACCAGTTTCCCGGTCGCGGCAACCTCGGAATCCTTCAAGATCGCGCCGCTGTAGACGGCCGTGTCTTTGATGATGGGGGAAGTAAAGTCGACCACGCCGCCCACAATTCGGATCTTGCCGTCCGCGGCCACCGCGACCGCCGCCGCATCGTCGCCCTTCGCGAACGCGTTGACTCCGACTGTGGCGGTGATGCCGCTGACCTCGACTTCCGATCCGTCTTCCAGTTCCGCCCACTCGCTGTTCACAAACACGACGTCGGTCAGGGGTTCCGCGATCGTCAGCGTGAGCGACGCGTCTTCCCCCATGTTCAGCGTGTAGACCAGATCGTTTATCTTGACGGGGGTATCCAGTGTCAGCGTGTAGTCGCCGAAGGTGATGCCGGAGGCTGTCGCAAACAGTCCGGTCGCGTCGGTCGCGAGCAGATACACGCCCATGGTCGGCTCGGCGGTCAGCGTGTAGCTCACGTTCTCGCCGACGCCGAACGCGCCCGTGATCTGGGCTTCCTCGTCGGTCGCGAACTGGGTGTCGAACGCCACCAGGCCGTCCACCGTGATGCTCGCGCCTTCCGCGAAAACGGCCTTGCCGGACAGCGTGGAGGCGGCGTCAAGAGCGGCCGTGCCGCCCTTCACCGTCAGTCCGGACACATCCACGGACGTCCCCTGGAACTCGCCGTCATTCATCGTCAGGCCGGCCACGGAAGCGGTCGTCGCCTGTAATTCGCCGCCGTTCAGCGTCACGCTCTCCAGCGTGGCTTCCGACGCGATCAGGACAGCGCCGGACCCGACGACGGCGCTCACGGCGGTCCCGGACAGGACCTCCAGTTCGCCGCCGTTCAGCGTGGTGGTCTGCGCCGTGCCGCCGAGGACGCGCATTTTACCGCCGTTCAAAACGGTCATTTCCGCGGCCGCGCTCTCGATTTCCACATTGCCGGCGTCCACCGTGGTATTGCTGGCGGTATTGCCGACGGACACGATCATGGATCCGCCTGCTACGGTCGTCTTGTCCGCCGATCCGGAATTGATCCGGAAAAGACCGGCGCTCACGACCGTGTCCTCGGACGTACCGCCGTTCTCCAGACGCATCGTGCCGCCGAGGAGAGTCGTCGACTGCGCGAGGCCCGTATACACCGGTCCCTCCTCGCCGCTCTGAACCGTCTGGACGGCAAAATCGCCGCTGTGGACGATCGTTTTTCCGGCCGTGCCGCCGTTCACGAAATACTTTCCGCCGGTCACCGACACGTCCGTCGCGAGCGCGCTGGAATAGACGATGCCGGTTCCTTCCGCGTTCACCCGGCCCTTTTTCAGCCTGGCGCCGTAACTGATCGAAAACTGGCCTTTCGATTCCGCGATCAGGTCCTCGGCCTCCCCGTCGGCATAGACTTCACTGCCGGAGGTCACGAGAATGCTTTTCACAAGGCTGCCCTGGTCGCCGACGACGAAACTCAGTTCCGTCACGACGGAATCGGTAAGGGTGCCGCCGGAATGCACCTCGACATAATTCTCGCCCTCGACGGACAGGAAGGAGGAAATCTCTCCGTCGAAAATCTCCAGATATTGTTCGGCCGGGGTCAGTTCAGTTATCACGACAGACATTTTCAGCTCTCCTTATGGGTAGACCGCATTGATTGACAGAAACAGGACCGGACGCGCCGCCCGCCCCGGAACAGCTTTTCCCTCGGCGTTTTTTCAATTCCGCCTCAAATCGAGTTGATATCCGCTCGAACCGGGAGCATGGTACGCGTATCCACTATATAAAATAGCACCGCTTCAGGCGATTTCAAGTCCGCTCGAAACCTTTTTCCACAAAAAGAAGCGTTCCGGCGTCTCTTCGGATACAGACAAAAACTGCGAACCGTTTGTTCGATAAAAAACGAAAAAACCGCGCTCCGCCGGAAAAAACGGAAGCGCGGCTGAAAAAAATGAGCCGGGCGGGGCAAAAATGCGCCCGGCGTTTTACTTGTTTGTTCGTGCTTACAGCATGATCTCGAACTCGGAGACCGCCGGGCCGGGTTTGCCCGCGTCCCCCGGACCGAACGTAACGCGGAAGAACAGCCCTTCGAACTTGCCGTCCATCGGGACGACTTTCTCCTTGAACGTCCCCTTGGCCTCGCCGACCGGGGTCCAGGATTCCTGGTCCAGGGAGCATTCCACCTTGAACGCGTATTCCGCCTCGGAGTTGAAGACGATGCGGATGTTTTTCGGCTTGATGATGCGCTCGGTGGAGACCGTCAGGAAACATTTGTCGCCGGACGCGGCCTGATAGAACGTCTCGGGACGTCCGTCGACGGCGCAGATGGCGGAGTGCCCGGGGACGGACTCCGAGGCGAGCGTGGGCTTGTCCAGCGCCATGTTCAGCGGCTTGTCGACCGGCTTCGTGCCGATGAGTTCGCCCGTGAACTTCACGTACGGACGGCTCTCGATGACCGGAGTTTTGCCGGGGACGAATCCGGGGCCGCGCGTGGAGACGATCTCAATGCGACCGGATTCAAGGCCGGGCGAGGTCGCCTCGATGACGGTGGTGCCGCTGTAGTAGGAACGGAAGTCGATGGAGCACTTGCCGTCGCGAATGGCGATGTCGGAGTCGTTTCTGAACGTGATGGAGCGTCCGGTGGGGAATTCGCCGGGACCGGAGACCACGCGGAACGTCACCTCCGGGGAATTGCTGAGCTCCTTCCCCTCGGCATCCATGATCGTGGCGATCAGCTGCACGTCGTCGGTGCCGTCGGCGAACATGGATTTCTTGTCGGAGGTCAGCACGACCTTCGCCGGGGTGCCCTCGACGGGCCATTCCGGGTGCTTCACGCCGCCGAACACCTCGCGGTAGTAGTACCAGCGGCGTTTGGGCAGGCGGAAGTAGTCCATGACGCCCATCCAGCCGAAGCGGCCGCCCATGCTGCCGTGGTCGATGCCGCACCAGATGACCTCGCCGCTGCGCCAGTCGTATTCCTTCTTTCCCGTGATGTGGCTGACGGATTCGTATCCGGCGTCGAACTTGCCGGGCCGAATCTCCATAGCGGAGCCGACCGCTCCGTATTCGCTGACCACGTTCGGAATGCCGGGGTTCTGGTACTCGCGGATGTACTCGCCGTCGCCGTTGTATCCGGCGATGTCGCTGCAATGGTCCACCTGGCCGCGCTGTGCGCCGCCGACCGCCGCCAGACGGGTCGGGTCCGCCTCATGCGCGATCTTCGTGAGGCGGCGCAGGAAATCGCGCACCTTCGGCATCACGCGCCCGTCGGAGAAGAACACCTCGTTGCAGAGGCTCCAGCACACGATGGACGGGTGGTTGCGGTTGATGCGGATCATGTCGCGCAGGCTGCGGATCACGGATTCCTCGAACGGGATCTGGTCGGCCTCCTCCACGGGATACGCGCTCGCGCCGCCCCAGATCGTCGGGCCGCCCATGCCGGTCGTGCCCCAGAAGCAGTTCTCGCTCCAGAACATCATGCCGATGCGGTCGCAGGCGTCGGCGAACGCCGGATGGTGCGGATAGTGGCAGCCGCGGATGAAGTCGAATCCGGCTTCCTTCATGTAGCGCACGTCGCGCTCGAATCCGGCGTGGCTGACGGCGTCGCCCCAGCCCGCGCGGTCCTGATGCACGTTCGCGCCGTGGAAATAGCGGTTCCTGCCGTTGAGGAAGAATCCCTGGTCGGCGGTCCATTTGACCGTGCGGAATCCGAAGTTATCGGAGTAGCGGTCGTAGATCATGCCGGTCTTCGCGTTGGACACGACGGTCTCCGCGCGGTACAGGTTCGGCGTCTCGGGCGACCACCATTTGGCGTCCTTCACCTGCGGCGTGACGATCTCGACCTCCATGAGCGCGTTCGGCGTCATCTCGATGCCGGATTTGGAGGCTTTCGCCACGAGGCTGCCCTCCGAGTCGTAGATGCTGGTCTCCACGTTGATCGTGCGCGTTTCGTCCGACTGATTGCGGATCTCGTTCACCACGCGGACGGACGTGTCGCCGTCCTCAAGTTTCGGCGTGGTGATGCCCATGCCGTACCAGGTGACGTGCAGGTCGCGCTTCACGACCAGCGAGACGTCGCGGTAGATGCCGCCGGAGAACGTGTGCTCGCCGGCGCGCGGCGCGAGGCGTGCGTTCCACAGGTTGTTCACGCGCACCGCCACCAGGTTTTCGCCGTTGACCATCTGGTCCGTGAAATCGACCTCGAATCCGGTGTAGCCGCCCTCGTGATGCCCGGCGAGCTTGCCGTTCACGTACACGTCGGCGACCTGGAAAACGCCCTTGAAGTCAAGGTAATACCGGTAGCCCTTGTCCGGCTCCGCGGAGATCCTGCCGTCGCGGATCACGAAATCCACATTCGACACGTTGAATTTCTTCCGGTACCAGCCGTCGCCCGTGTAGAAGCGTTCGGAGAGGAAGTACGGCAGGCTGAACGAGTGCGGGATATGGGCGAGCTCCCACTGGCTGTCGTCCAGGTCGACCGCCTGTCCGTTCTCGACCGAGCCGAGCTTGAATTTCCATTCGGCGTTGAGGTTGCTGACCACGCGTCCGCTCGGCAGGGGCTTTCCCTTGCCCGCCACGGCCGCGCCCGGCACGACGGCCTGCGCGTCCGCCTGGGCGGCGCCGAGGATCATGATTCCGGCGCAGAGGACCGCGCCGACGCAATAGCGATGAAATGACTTCATTCCGGTATCCTTTCCTGATTTCTCCGGGCGCTTTCTGCAAGCTC
>JAFXUM010000267.1 GCA_017524965.1 Lentisphaeria bacterium
CCGCCCCGAACAGGACGGCACGATCTGCGTGACCATCGGCGACGAAGTCGTCGAGCGCACCAAGTTCAGAAACGCCCTGAACACGCTGGAACAGCTCCAGAACCAGGCCGCGTTCGAGACGATCAAGAAGAAGATCGACGAGAGCGTCGCCAAGCTCGGCTAACACACGGAGTGTGCCGAGTAGTGTCCGGCTCCGCTCGGACACGTGCTCTCGCGCAGCAGAGCACTGCATCGACACTGCTTGCAGTGGCCCGGCTCCGCTCGGGCATGAATGAAATCCCTGTCCGCTCCTTCGGGGGCGGATTTTTTTGCTTTTTTTGTTGTAATTCCCGGATATTGTGCTATATTAGTGTATTATCGAGGTGAATGAATGGGAAAAGTCCTGTCAGGCATTGTTTATTTCTTTCTGTTCCTGATGCTGGTCGTATCGGGCATCCTTGTGCTGCCCGCGTACCGGAAGTACCGTCAGACGGAACAGGAAGTCGAGACCCTTCGGGCCGATCTGGACCGCGTGAAGGGGGAATACCTCACGCTCCAGCAGGAGGTCCACGATCTCCAGCACAACGCCTCCGCCATTGAGAAGGTCGCCCGCGAGCAGTACCACCTGTCCCGCGAAGGCGAAGTGATCTATATTTATTCCGAGTGATTCCATGATCCGGATCCCCTGTTCCGGCGCGTCCGCCGCCGAGGTCTTCCGCGAAGTCCTGCGGCGCGACGACGGCGTCCTGCTTGTCCCGACCGAGACCGTCTACGGGCTGGTCTGCGACGCGTCGCACGAGGCTGCCCGCGCGAAGATCTACGAAATGAAACGGCGTCCGGCGTCCAAGCTCCTCACGCTCTTTTTCGCCTCGCGTCAGGCCGCGGAAGCCGCGTTCCCCGCCATGCCGGAGACCGCGAAACGCTTCGCGGCGGCGTTCTGCCCCGGCCCCGTGACCCTGATCGTGCCGGACGGCGGCGCGTTCACCGGATTCCGCATTCCGGACCATCCCGCGCTGCTGAATCTGCTGAAATCCTGCGGGCGTCCGCTTGCTTCGACCAGCGCGAACCTCTCCGGACAGCCACCGGCGCACACCGTCGACGAGGCGCTGGCGTCGCTCGCGTTTCCGCCCGACGGCGTGCTGGACGGCGGCGCGATCCCGCCGGAATCCGCGGCGTCGACCGTGATCAAAGTCGAACGCGACGGCGCATGGAGCATCCTGCGTCCGGGCCCTGTGACGGAAGACATGCTCCGGGCGGCGCTGAAGTAAGAGGCCGGGACATTTCCGTTTCTTGCGGATTGAACGGAAGATTTGCATTTTCGGAAAAATGTGGTATTTTATTACGCCCGCTTTTTTGTGGATTGATTAGATAATTCCTGTCGCGGGCGACATCCAGGAAAGGACAACGACATTGAAAACAGCGTTTTTATTCTCGGGGCAGGGCGCCCAGGCCGTCGGCATGGGCAAGGACCTGTACGAAGCGTCGCCCGCGGCGAAAGCGATCTTCGACCGCGCGGACGCCGTGCTCGGCCGCAGCCTGTCCGAACTTTGCTTCGAAGGGCCGGAATCCGACCTGACCGCGACGGCGAACTGCCAGCCCGCGATCTACACGACCAGCATGGCGTGTCTGGCCGCCTGGCTCGAAAAGAACCCCGGCGCGGAAGCCGTGGCCGCGGGCGGTCTGAGCCTCGGCGAATACGCGGCGTTCGCGTCCGCCGGGACGTTCACGTTCGAGGACGGCCTGAAGCTCGTGGCGAAGCGCGCCGCCCTGATGGATGCGGCCTGTCACGAAGCCGAGGGCGGCATGGCCGCCATCATCGGCGGCGATCCGGCCGTGATCGCGGACGTCTGCGCGGAATGCGGCATCGACGTGGCGAACTACAATTCGCCGGGCCAGATCGTGATCAGCGGCGTGAAGGACCTGGTCCTGAAGGCGTGCGGGATCCTGAAGGAACGCGGCGTCAAGCGCGCCCTGCCGCTGAACGTGGCGGGAGCGTTCCACAGCCGCATGATGGCATCCGCGGGCGCGGCTCTCGCCCCCGTGCTGGACGCCACTCCGATGAACGCGCCGAAGTTCCCCGTGCTCCAGAATTTCACGGGCGAACCCGAATCCGATCCGGCGAAGATACGCGCGAACCTGGTCTCCCAGGTCGCCGGCAGCGTCCGCTGGGACACCTGCGTGCGCGTGATGGCGGAACGCTTCGGCGCGGAACGCTTCGTGGAATTCGGACCGGGCACGGTCCTGACCGGCCTCGTTCGGAAGATCCTGCCGGGCGCGGCCCTGCACAATGTCTCCGGCGTTGACGGACTGGCGGACGCCTGACTTTTTCCTTGAAGAAAACAAATCTTACAACCCAAACATACTGAAACCGAATCAGGAGAAACACAATGAGTCAACTCGAAAACAGAGTGGCGCTGGTGACCGGCGGAGCCCGCGGCATCGGACGCGCGATCTGCGAACGCCTGGCGAAAGAAGGCGCGAAGCTCGCCATCGTGGACATCATGCAGGAAACTGCGGACAAGACCGTGGCGGAATTCCGCGCGCAGGGCATCGACGCCATCGCCATCGCGGCGAACGTCGCGAAGTCCGAAGACGCCGAAGCGTCGGTGAAGACCGTCATGGAAAAGTACGGCCGCCTCGACATCCTCGTGAACTGCGCCGGCATCACCAAGGACAACCTGCTCATGCGCATGAGCGAGGCCGACTGGGACGCCGTGATCGCCGTCAACCTGAAGGGCACGTACAACTTCACGAAGGCCGCCATCCGTCCCATGATGAAGGCGCGCTACGGAAAGATCGTGAACATCTCCAGCGTGGTCGGCCGTGCCGGAAACGCCGGACAGGTCAACTACTCTGCCTCCAAGGCCGGCGTCATCGGCATCACGAAGTCCGTGGCGAAGGAACTCGGCAGCCGCAACATCATGGTGAACGCGGTCGCGCCCGGCTACATCATGACCGACATGACCGAAAACCTCCCGGACGAGGCCAAGAAGTTCTTCCTGGAACTGATCCCGCTGAAGCGCGGCGGCAAGCCCCAGGATGTGGCAAACGTCGTGGCGTTCCTCTGCGGCCCGGATTCCGACTACGTGACCGGCCAGGTGATCAACTGCTGCGGCGGCTTCCTGATGTAAAATAAAGGGGATCTCTGTTTCGAGTCCGAATCATTAGAGATACCCCTCAGTTGTTATGTCCGGGAAATAAAAAACGCATCATTCGGCTATAAAAACGCAAAAAAGTGTGCATCGGATTTGCAAAAACGCAAAAACGGTGTATATTATAATCCATACACGTTACAAATAAACGAAAACCAACCCTTCTCACCATTACGAAAGGATTTAACATGTCCGCTGAAATCGCACAAAAAGTCAAAGAGCTCGTCGTGAAGCA
>JAFXUM010000268.1 GCA_017524965.1 Lentisphaeria bacterium
CGTACTTGTAGGCTTCGGCTGCGCCGAGGATGCGCGTGGCCTCGACCTTGGCGGATTCGACCGTGGTGATGCTGTACTCATTGGCCTTGGAGATCATCTTCACGGCGTCCTCCTGGGCGCACACGACGTCCTGGAACGCTCCGGCGACGTCGACTGCGCCGCCCGGCTCGCTGCTGCCGATGGGCGGATGCGCGTCGTGCATGTTGATGCCGACGAGCTTGATGCCGAGCCCGATGCGGTCGCATGCCTTCTGGATGCGGTCGTACAGGTTCACTGCGACCTGTTCGCGTCCGGAGGAGATGTCGGTAATGAAGTCGGTGCTGGCGAAGTAGCGCGTGGCCTCGGCCTGGCCGACCGCGAGAAGCGTTTCCTTCACGTTGTCGAAATTGAACGCGTAGTCGAACGGGCGTTCGGGGTCGGCGGTGTAGAAGACGGGGAGCGAGACTTCGAGGATGGATGCGAGCTGCGCGCCGGTCTTGCCCTGCTGTTTCACGGCCACGAGGAACTTGTTTTCGTGCTGGTAGTTGTCGCCGGTCCAGAGGATGACCTTGGCGTTGCGGCCGGGGTTCAGGACGGACCCGAGGGTGGCCTCCTGCACGTTCTTGACCGGGACGCGGAGGATCTTCTCGCACGGCCACGGCAATTTGAAGTGGATGCCGGCGTTGAGCGGCGTGGATTCGCGGTTCACCGCGCCGAAGACCTCGCGGATGCCGATCTCGCCCGGGTTGACCTCGGCGATGCAGGTGAAGAGCCACAGGACGGCGGCCCAGACCATCAGCGCCGGGACGACCGCCTTCCGCAGGACCAGGTAGATGCCGGTCCGCGAAATCTGGAATCCGAACTGGTAGTCCAGCGAATCGGAGATATTGCGCACCACGCCGCCGGGCTCGGTGAAGATCGCGAGCAGACGGCTTTCGTAGACCGGGCGGACCTCCTCCAGCGTGCGGGGGCGGTAGAACTCGATGATGAAGCTCACGAGAAGTTCGGCGGCGAAGACCGCGAGGATCCAGAAGAAGATTTTGGTCAGCGGGGCGGCCCAGCCGGTCCTGCCGTAGTTGATGAAGAGCGCCGAGATCGCGCTCACGAACATCACGATCGCGAAGCAGATCAGCCAGCTGCCGACGGGGCGCAGATAGCGGAACTCGCGGATGCGGGACTGTCCGACCAGGAACACGCCGGTGAAGTAGGCGAAGAGCGCCGAGATCGCGCAGAGGAACGCCAGATTGATCGGGTTTTTCGGGGTCAGGACGAGCGTGGCGGGATCGGACGCGCCGAGCGTGGAGTGCTTCCAGAAGAACCAGAACGCCGGGACGGAGAGCAGGAAGACGAGGAGCGCGACGGCGGACGGGACGTACTTGTCGAAGTTCTCGAGGGTGCGCTTCGCCGTGAAGCGGACGTCCTCGCTCACGTCGAGGATGGAGTTCACGTTCGACTTGCGCTGTTCGAGGATGATCTTTTCCTGTTCCTCCTCGGCCATCTTCCGCAGGAACGCGGAATGAACGAGGGCGCAGACCGAGAAGAGGAACGCCAGCGAGACGGGGTACAGCGCGAGCGTGAAGGTCTCCATGCCGGCCCATTTCGTCGCCGGGCCCGCCACGATCACGACGACCGCGAGGATGAAGGACAGGATGAGGGAGATGATGGCGATGCGCCCTGCAAGCCTGGCGCGTTCGATGGTGCCGCCGAGATCGCCGTTTTTCATAATATCGGAACTCCGTTTTGAGAGGTGGAAAAACAAAAGGTATCTTTGAACTATACTTTATTTTTGAAAAAACGCAAGCGCGGAACGCTTTTTTTTCGCTTTTTTTCCGTTTTCCGGTGGTTTTTTCCGGTTTCCGGGGTATATTGTGATTGTCAGGCGGATTTTGCGCCGCCGCATCCTCAGTCCGATTCCGCCGCAGTCATCCCGATCCCTTTTGCCGGAGCCAGCCATGGAAAAAAACATCTCGGTCATGAACGATCTGCACAAGATCAACATTTCCAACGTCCTGAATCCCCCGCCGCCGATGGAAAGCAATCTGGTGCAGGATATTCCGAAGCCGCAGCCCCAGCAGCCGGCCGTTTCCAGGCAGCTCTCCGAGGCGATGCGCCGCCGCGTGAACGATTTCCGGATGTCGCGGCGCGACCTGGCCGTACGGATCGCGGAGGCAATGGCGGGAATCGACCGCGGGATCGCGGATTCCGAACGCACGCTTCAGGAACTCCGGCCCCGCCGCGAACACCTCGCGTCCATCGCCGCCGAGCTGAACAAGGAATCCCCGCTCGACGTCGACGGCGAAGCGACGCAGTCCCAGATCGCCGCGGAGTCGCGCCGCCTCGACGAACTCCGTCTGGACGCCTGCCGCATGATCGCGGAGTCCAACGCGACGACGCAGTCCATTCCGGTTCAGGCGCAGCAGAAAGCGTCTTCGCCCGACGGCATCGACTGGGGTTCGGTCACGTTCGGCCAGCTCTGCCGCATCGGCTGGGGCGTGTTCTTCCCGTTCATCGTGTCGGTCATCCTCGCGGCGTTCCTCATCGGGGCCGCCGTCATCGCGGCGTTCAACGGGTCGATCCGATGGTGAAGCAGGCGGGCGGCAGGCGGACGGGCGGGGGCGGCGGAACCGGCCGCCGGAAGAGTTCGGATTGCCTTGAAACGAAGAAGACCGGCGTGAAGCTGGACGACGATTTCACGACGTCAGCGAAGCGCGCCCTGGCGTTCCGCAGGTTCCGGCTTTTCCTGCTGGCCGCCGTGCTCGTCCTGATCGGGCTTGCCTCGGTCATCGGCGCCAGATTCCATTTCTTCTGAGCTTGTCTGCGTCTGCCGAAGCGGGACCGGAGCCAGATACGTGAACGGCGCGACCGGGATGTTCCGCAGGACCGTGAATCCGATGACTGCGGCGGCGACCGCGACCGCCACGGGGCGTTTCAGGGAGACTCCCGGCTTCACGATCAGAATCGCGACCGTGATGCTCCCCGGAATCAGCAGCAGATTGTTGCGCAGGCTCGCCCTGACATCGCCGTGCAGCAGCGCCGACAGCGCGCGCGTCGCGCCGCATCCGGGGCAGTACAGCCCGGTCAGCTGGTGAAACAGGCATTTCGGCAGCCATTTCGCCTGTGGACTGCCCGGCGGAGCCGCCAGCAGGACGACACACGCCGCCGCGCCAAGAAGGAGAAGCACTCCGAGCGTGATCCATTCCTGTTTCGTGAAAGACTTTTTTTTCATGGCGGAACCGGTCTAGTTCAGAAGTTCCCTCAATCCGGGCGAGAGCAGTTCCAGGAGCCGTGACAGAATGCCGCCTGAAGACCGCGGATGCTGATCGTAAAACACCAGTTCCACAACAAATGGCAGGATGAGTATGCCCAGACACAGCAGGACCGCCGAAAGGATGATGGCGGTCCAGCTCCAGATCCTTCCGGTGCGCGCCGCCCGTCGTGCGCCTTCGTAATCGCCGTTCTGAGCCATGCTCGACGCCAGCACGGAGTAGACAAGCCCCACGATGCCGATCACGTTGCCGGGAGCGGCCGCGAGGAGCGCGATCCAGAGCCCGCTGTCGACCTTCGGCGGCGGGGCAGGGGATCCTGCGGGCGTTTCCTGAGCGACGGATGTTTGCTGAACGGCGGGCGTGTCTTCCGAAGTCGTTCCCACCTTCTGTCCGCAGCGCAGACAGAAAATCGTTTCGGGCGGGAGCGGTTGACCGCAGTGTATGCAGAACATGATGAATGATCCGGTTCTCGTCGGCAGGGGGGTCAGGGCTGCACGGCCTCTGCGAAAGCGTTCAGAACGGAGGTGCCGCCGCCGCAGACGACCGCCAGGATGACGGAGATCCAGCAGAAGAGTTTCGCGAGGTCGGAACTCTTTTTCGCCGCCTCGTAATTGCCGTTCTGGAGGTGTTTGGAGACCTGCATCGCGAACACGATGGCGATGATGCCCGTGACCGGCTGGCAGCAGCAGACCGTCGAGAAGATCGCGAATCCCATGTAGGATTTGATCTCCGAGGGATCGTCGACGAATTCGGCGTTTTTCAGCTCGCAGCGGTCGCCGTCGCTGCCCAGATGAATATCCTGTCCGGACCCTTTGAGCGGGTTCACGAATCCGGTCTCTCCGCCGGACGGCGCGCCCGTATCGGTCTGATTGCCGCCCTGCGTGCCGCCGCCGTAGAACGCATCCACCGCGGACCGCGGCTTTGCGGCCTGTTCCGGTCCGGCGATCACTTCCGGTTCGATCACACTGGACGCCTCCGGCCCGGGCGCGGCGGACTGCTCCGGTTTTGCAGTCGCTTCCTTCGCCGCCGGTTCGTCGTGGAAGACCGTCTTTCCGGAGTTCTTGAGCGGGTTCACGAATCCGGTCGGCGCGGCGGACGGAGCGGCGGGCTCTTTGTTCGAGGTGAGTCGGACGATGCCGTCGCCGGGATTCCCGCTTTTGCCGGAGATACTGAACTTCTTCCCCGAGTCGGACAGGCTGAATTTCTTCTGCCCGGAATCCGAGAGACTGAACTTCTTCTGTCCGGAGTCGGAAAGGCTGAACTTTTTCCGGCCGGAATCGATCGCGTCGCCCGAACGGTTCAGGTCGTTTTCCTTCGCGTAGCTCGGGAGATTCTTGATGTCGCGCCCGGACCGTTCGTCGCCGAACGAATCGCCGCCGGACCGTTTCGTGCCGCAGGCGGGGCAGGACGCCGCATTGTCCGGGATTTGTCTGCCGCAGTTTTTACAGAACATGCCGATGCTCCTTTTGAACGGGGAAAAAAAACAAAACGGATTTCATGCACTATCATACCATAAAAACGGGAAAAATCAACCGGAAACCGGAAAAAAACGGGAAAAAGGGCGTGCGGAACGTTTTTTTTCGTGAAAAAACGGCGGCCTGGCGGGAAAAAACGGAAAACAGCGGATAAAATGGCCGCTTTTTTCGGAAATGGAATTGCTTTTTTCAAAAAGTGTGGTATCTTTTGCGGATGACTTTTTTTCTTTTTCTACAAACAACCCCTTATTGAAAGGACGAGATGATGAGTCCCTCCAACTCCAACAACAACACTTTCTCCGAAACTTTTTCCGCAATTGGTGCAGTAATCGGTAGTGCGGCTGATGCCGTAGTCAACGCGATTACCAGCTCTATTGGTGACATTATTGAATATTATGCGGTTTTGAAAAAAGCCGCCGACACAATCCGCATTTTATCCGCCGAAGCGATCCAGAAGGCCAAGTCCGGGCATCCCGGCATGCCCATGGGCAACGCCGATTTCGCCATGGTCCTCTGGGCGAAGTACCTCCGCCACAATCCGGCCGACCCGAGCTGGATCGGACGCGACCGCTTCGTGCTGTCCGCCGGCCACGGCTCCATGCTGATCTATTCGCTCCTGCACCTCTTCAACTACGGCCTCTCCATGGACGAGCTGAAGAACTTCCGCCAGTGGGGCAGCCTGACTCCGGGCCATCCCGAGTTCGGCCACACGAAGGGCGTCGACATCACGACCGGTCCGCTGGGCAGCGGTTTCGGCTCCGCGGTCGGCATGGCGATCGCCGCCAAGCAGTTCGCGGCCAGGATCGGCCTTGACAAGACGGACATCCAGCAGAGCCGCATCTTCGTGATCAGCGGCGACGGCTGCATGATGGAAGGCAACACCTCCGAGGCCGCCAGCCTCGCCGGCCACCTCAAGCTCGACAACCTCGTCGTGTTCTACGACGACAACAACATCACCATCGAAGGCAACACCGGCCTGGCGTTCACCGAAGACGTCGCCGCCCGTTACGCCGCCTACGACTGGCGCGTCCTCCGCTGCGACAACGCCAACGACATCGCCAAGGTCGACGCCGTCCTCGCCGAAGCCGTCAAGTCCGACGGCCGCCCGACCCTCATCATCGGCAAGACCACCATCGGATTCGGCGCTCCGCACAAGGCCGGCACGCACGGCTGCCACGGCGAACCCCTCGGAGACGAGGAACTCGCTGCCACGAAGGCCAACCTCGGCTGGACCGAAGAGCCGTTCACCGTTCCGCAGGCCGTCAAGGACATGCTCGCCGGCCGCGTGAAGGAACTCGCCGCCGAAGCCGCCGCCTGGAACGAAAAGTTCGCGGCGTTCGTGAAGAGCGCCGACCAGGCCCTCATCGACAGCCTCATCAACCGCACCGTTCCGGAAAACATCCTCGACGAACTCCTCGCCGCCGCTCCGGTCGACAAGCCGGTCGCCTCCCGCGCCTCCAGCGGTACCATCCTCCAGAAGGCCTCCGCGCTCGTCCCGGCTCTCGTCGGCGGCGCCGCCGACCTGGCTCCGTCCACCAAGACCGCGGTCAAGGGCGCGGGCGACTTCAGCGTGGAAGACCGCGCTGGCCGCAACCTGCACTTCGGCATCCGCGAGCTCGAAATGGGCATGGCGGGCAACGGCATGGCGCTGTTCGGCACGGCGATCCCGTACACCTCCACGTTCGCGGTGTTCTCCGACTACATGAAGCCCGCGATCCGCCTCGCCGCGATCCAGAAGCTCCATGAACTCTACATCTTCACGCACGATTCCTTCTACGTCGGCGAAGACGGCCCCACGCACGAGCCGATCGAACAGCTCGCCATGCTCCGCAGCATCCCGGACATGACCGTGTTCCGTCCCGCCGAAGCCCACGAAGTCGCGCACTGCTGGGCCGCCGCCCTGAAGAAGCAGGGCCCCGTCGCCATGATGATGACCCGTCAGGACCTCCGTCCCTTCGACGCCGACCTGGCCGCGAAGATCGACGTGACCCGCGGCGCCTACATCCTCTCCGAGGACGCCGGCTTCGAGGCCGTCATCCTCGCCTCCGGCAGCGAAGTCAATCTGGCGCTCGACGCCGCCGCGATCCTCCGCTCCGAAGGCCGCAAGGTCCGCATCGTGTCCGTCCCGTCCCTCGAGACCTTCCTCCGTCAGGACGCCGCCTTCCGCGAAAGCATCCTGCCGAACGCCTGCCGCAAGCGCATCTCCATCGAAGCCGGCACGACCCCGATGTGGTACGCGCTGGTCGGCCTCGACGGCCTCGCGATCGGTCTGGACCACTTCGGCGCGTCCGCTCCGTACAAGAAACTGGCGCAGGAATTCGGCTTCACGCCGGAAGCCGTCGCCGACAAAGTCCGCGCCTATCTCCAGGCGTAAGACGCACGCGGTTTGCGCCGCGTGACAAACTGAACCGAACCGTTTCCGCGGTTTCGCGATCGGGCGCGGGCTCGTTCCGCGCCCGGTATCAATACCGCCTGCGGCGGCGTGTCGCGACTGAATGAACCGTCGCCGCGGCTTTATCTTGCGTGCGCGCGTGCAGCGCGTACATACCCGGCGCCGCCCGCGGCGGCCCGGAGTGAACCGAAAACCAGGAGTCCGGCGATGACGTCGATCAAGAAAAAGACCAACATTTCGAGGGTCGTCCTTTTCGCGGCGATCCCCGTGGTCCTTGCCGCCCTCATTCTGACCGGGTTCTTCACGTTCCGCCGGACTCTGGCGCGGTTCTCCCTCGATTTCTACTATCCGTTCTACCAGGCGGCGAAGCACGTCGAACTCCCGGTGGCGCGTCAGGCGCTCGCGGCGCAGTCCCGGCAGAAGCTCGCGTCGGCGGTGGAACAGCTTCAGCGCCAGAACGCGCTTCTGGCGGCGCAGGTGCAGCGGCTCCGCGAACTGGAGGCCGACAACGAACGTCTCCGCCAGGAGCTCCGCATGCCGCGCTGGTCCGGCTACCACGAGGTCTACGCCGAAGTGATCCTGCGCGATCCTGCCACCTGGAGCGAACAGTTCGTGATCTCCAAGGGGCTGAACGACGGCATCGAGACCGGCGACCTGGTCCTGACGTTCGACTTCGCGCCGCGCGGCGGTACGCCTCAGTGCGTGCTCGCCGGACGCGTGATCGAGGCCTCCGCACGCACCTCGGTCGTGGCCACGGTCGTCAATCCCGCCTGCCGCCTGAGCGTGTCGCTGGCGGAATCCGGCGCGAACGGCACGCTGACGGGCAACGGCTCGTCCTCCATGACCGCGCTGGTGTCGCGCCTGCCGCTGAAGAGCAAGTACGGCATCGGCGAAATGGTCCTCACGAGCGGATTCTCCGAACGCACCCCGCGCGGCATCTGCGTCGGCTACCTGACCGACGCCCCGGTCGGGGGCAGCCGCGCGGCCGTGGTGCACGACGGCGGGCTGTTCGCCGAGGCGTGGATGCGCCCGGCGGTCTCGCTGGACATGATCCGGTTCGTGGTGGTGCTGACCGGAAAATGACGCCGGGGAGGGGACGATGTTCGCATTCTTCTACTTCACATCCTGCTCGATCCTGCTGCTCGTCGCGGAAACGCTCCTGCGGTCGGCGGGTCTGACGGTCCCGCTGCTCGGCTTCTTTTTTCCTGCGGCGGCCTTCCTGATCTCGCCGCGCATGGCGCTCTGTTTCGCGCTTGTGACCGGGATCGCGATGGATTTCGTGCTGGGCTACGCCGTGCCGTGGGACGGGATTCTGCTTCCGCTTCTGACGCTCCCCGCCATCTTCCTGCACGGAAAACGCCCCTCGTCCGACGTGCTCGAATTCCTGCTCGGGGCGATGATCCCGCCCGTGATGGCCGTTCCGCACATCTGGACCGTGCTCACGACGCCGGACGCCTTCGCCTCGCTGATGATGTCCTGCCTCGTCGGAGCGCTCCTCTTCCCGCTCATGAGTCTTCTGGTGGCGCGTTCCGCCGCGCGCCTGAAGATCGGCGCGTCGGGCGACGGGAAAGGAGGCGCGTGATGGCCGACGAGGAGAGTCCCCGTTTTCTGATCGACGCTTTCGTGATCCGCGTCGGGATCCTCGCGGTCGCCGCGTTTCTGCTGTTCTCCGTGCTGGTGATCCGCCTGTGGCAGATGCAGGTGATCCGTTCGTCCGAGTACGAATACAAGGACCGCAAGCAGAGCGCGCGCCGCATCCGCATCCCCGCCATGCGCGGCGAGATCTTCGGGCGCGACGGCACCGCGATCGTGCGGAACCGCCCCTCGTACAACGTCCTCTTCCACCCCGGCGAAATGACGACGGAGCGTTCGCGCGACCGAGCGCAGTTCATCATGGACCAGGCGGACCAGGTCGCGGCCGTGCTCGGGCGCTACAATCCGCTCACGCTCGAAAACGTGCGCCGCCACCTCAACTACCAGCCCGGCCTCCCGCTCACGGCGTTCAAGGACCTCTCCGACGAGGAGCGCGGCCGTCTGGACGAGCTTTTCCCGCCGGTCCGCGGGCTGGAAGTGACCGCCGAGCCGATGCGCGAATACCCGTTCGGCAGCCTCGCCGCCCAGCTGATCGGCTACGTGGGCAACGAGGATCCGGGCGCGGCGGACGACCGCCGGGAATATTTCTACTATCTGCCGAGCCTGGAGGGGCGTTCCGGGCTGGAATACCAGTTCAACGATAAGCTGTCGGGCAAGGCCGGGAGCCAGTTCGTGATGGTGAACAGCAACGGGTTCGTGCACGAGCAGCTGGAGGAGCCGACGCCGCCCGAAAACGGCTACGACCTGCGCCTCACGCTGGACATCGACGGCCAGATCGCCGCCGAACACGCCCTGCGCGGACACCTCGGCGCCATCGTGGTCATGAGCGCCGAAACCGGCGCGGTCCGCGTCATGGCGTCCTCCCCGACGTTCCCGCCCGGCGACTTCGTCCCGTCCATTTCCCGCGCCCGCTTCAAGGCGCTGAACGAGGACCCCGGCAATCCGTTCCTGAACCGCGCCGTGCAGGGATCCTACATGCCCGGTTCGACCATCAAGCCGCTCACCGCGCTCGCCGGGCTCGAAAACGGCATCCCGGACACGAAGACCTACGACTGCACGGGCATCGCGCCGCACGGCTACGGCGGCGGCATCCGCTGCACCGCCCGCTATGGGCACGGCGACCTGGACATGCGCCACGCGATCATGAAGTCGTGCAACGTGTATTTCGTCGAGCTCGGCGTCGAGGTCGGCATCGACGCGCTCAGCCGCATGTTCGCCTCCGCCGGCATCGGCACGAAAACCGGGATCGAGATCGCCGAACGCGCCGGATACCTGCCGAAGGACGGCCCGAAATGGAACGAAAACGAAACGGCGTACGTGAGCATCGGGCAGGGCAAGGTCGAGGTCACGCCGCTTCAGGCCGCCGTCTTTTACGGCGCCATCGCCAACGGCGGAACCATGTACAAGCCGTACCTCATCGACCACATCTACGACCACGACCGCATCACCGGGACCCAGCTCAGCGTGTTCGACGCCGTCCCCCTCAAAACCGGCAGGCTCGCCGCCTCGAAGGAATCCCTCGACGTGATCCGCGAGGGCATGTATCTGGTCGTGCACGATCCCGCCGGGTCCGGGCGGCGCGGCGACATCAAGTCCGCCGAACTCTACGCGAAAACCGGCACGGCGGACGTCGGACGCGGCGCGAACGCCACGAAGAACACCTGGTTCAACGGCTTCGTGAAGCATCCGCGCACGGGCGAGCTCCTGAGCTTCGCGGCGGTGATCGAACACGGCGATTCCGGCGGCGCCACCACCGCCCCGGTCGTGGCCGAGATGTTCACGGAATGGTTCTCCCGCGACTGATCCCGCGCTTTGCCGGAACAATCATCGGGCCGATTCGCCGTTTTCCCCTTGTTTTTCGCGGATTCGGGGTGTATATTATTAGAAAGATTTTCAACCCCGACCCGAGGAGGTGCCGACTATGCTGCCGTTCATTGACCTGAAGTACCAATACAGCCTGATCCGCGACGAAATCCACGCGGGAATCGACCGCGTGCTGGAGAGCGGACACTACATCCTCGGCGCCGAGATCGCGGAGCTCGAAAAACAGCTCGCAGAGTACGCCGGAGTCAAGCATGCGCTGGCGTGTTCCAGCGGCACGGACGCCCTGCTGATGGCGCTCATGGCGCTCGGCATCGGCCCCGGCGACGCCGTGTTCACCACCCCGTTCACGTTCTTCGCCACGGTCGAGACGATCGCGCTCGTCGGCGCGACCCCGGTCTTCGCGGACATCGACGAAGGCACGTACAACATCGACCCGGCGAAACTCGAGGAAGCCATCCTGAAGGTCGAACGCGAGGACAAGCTCAAACCGAAGGCCGTCATCCCCGTCGACCTCTTCGGCCTCACCGCCGACTACAAGGCGATCAAGCCGCTCGCCGACGCGCACGGGCTCGCCATCATCGAGGACGCCTGCCAGGCGTTCGGCGCGGTCGACCCCAGCGGCAAGCGCGCACCCTCGCTCGGCACCATCGGCTGCACGAGCTTCTTCCCCGCCAAGCCGCTCGGCTGCTACGGCGACGGCGGCGCGGTCTTCACGGACGACGACGACCTGTACGACAAGCTGTACTCCATCCTCGTCCACGGCCGCAGCGCCGAGGACCGTTACAACAACGTCCGCCTGGGCCTGAACGCCCGCTGCGATACGATCCAGGCGGCAGTCCTCCTCGCCAAGCTCAAACTCTTCCCCGGCGAAGTCGAAATGCGCCAGGCCGTCGCCGACCGCTACCGCGCCGGACTGAAGGGCCTCGTCTCCGTCCAGGCCATCCCCGAAGGCTGCGTCTCCGTCTACGCGCAGTTCTGCCCGCGTTCCCCGAAGTTCGCCGAAATCCAGGCCGCCCTGAAGGCCGCCGACGTCCCGACCGCGCGTTACTATCCGATCCCGATGCACCTGCTCGGCGCGACCGAATACCTCGGCTACAAGAAGGGCGACATGCCCGTCTCCGAGGCGTGCGCCGCCGACATCTTCGCCCTGCCGATGCACCCCTACCTGAAGGCCGAGGACATCGACCGCATCTGCGGCGTCATCGCCGACACGGTGAAGGCGTAAGCC
>JAFXUM010000269.1 GCA_017524965.1 Lentisphaeria bacterium
GGCTACCGGTACGGCCGCGTGATCGTGGTCCCGCCGTCTGTCGTCGTCACGGAACCGGACGTGGTGCAGGAAGTCGTCACCGAAACCGAAACGGAGACCGAAACCGTCACGACGCCCGTCCCGGCGGTCGAGGTGAAGACCGAGGAAAAGCCCGTCGCAGCGGCAACCCCTGTGAAGGCGGGCGATTTCCAGCTCGTGCTGCTGGAGGACGATTCGGAGAACGCCACGCCCGCCGTCTGCTACAAGACCGGCGAGGAGATGAAGTTCACGTTCTCCGTGAACAAGCTCGCGCAGAATCCGGTCGAGGGCAAACTCTTCCTGAAGTGGAAGCGCTCCGGCGACGACGGCAGGGTCGAACAGGGCCGCACGGAGATCTCCGCCGGCCAGGCCGTCACGCTCGCCACGAGCATCGACCGACCCGGCTTCGTCCACATCGAGGCTTCGCTCGAGGACGAAGCCGGACATGACCTGAAGAGCAGGTTCGACGGCGGCGCAGGCGCGGAGATCGAGAAACTCACGCAGGCCGTGCCCGAACCCGAGGACTTCGACGCGTACTGGACGAAACAGAAGGAACAGCTCGCCGCCGTCGCCGCCACGCCCGAGATCAGGCAGATCAAGGCGAAGCAGGACGGTTTCGATGCCTACGAGGTCAAGATCCCGTGCGCCGGACCGCGTCCCGTGACGGGCTACCTCATCATCCCGAGCGGCGCGGAGGCGAAATCCCTGCCCGCGAAGGTGCATTTCCAGGCGTACGGCGTGCGCGACCAGGCGGTCCCGGACGGCGTGCCGGGCATGGTCTATTTCGACGTCAACGCGCACGGGATCGAGCTGAGCCGGCCGAAATCCTACTACGACGGCATCCGCGCCCAGCTCGGCCACTACGCCTACAACAACGAGGAGAACAAGACCCCCGACACCTCGTATTTCCGCTACATGGCGGCGCGCGTGATCCGCGCGTTCGACTTCGTCAAGACCGTGACGGCGTGGAACGGCAAAGACCTCGGCGTGATCGGCTACAGCCAGGGCGGGCTTCAGGCGGCCTGGGCGGCCGGACTCGTCCCGGAGATCACCCACGCGGAGATCGGCATGCCGTGGTGCTCCGACGTCGGCTGCGCCAAGGCGGGCCGTCAGCGCGGCACCTGCCCGGACTACCAGCCCGGCCTCGACTACTTCGACCCGGTGAACCACATCAAACGCGCCCCCGCGACGTGCCTGGTCGACATCGTGCGCGCGGGCCTCGGCGATTACGTCGCGCAGCCGTCCGGCGTCGCCGTGCTGTTCAACAACGCCCCCGGAAAGAAGCGCGTGATCTACTACCAGAACTGCGCCCACGCAGAACCGAACGCCCTCTCCACGCCGATCGTCATGCGGACCGAGGACTGGCCGGAACCCGAGGCCGAAAAGTAAGAAACAGCAGAGAATAAGTTCAGATTCAACGCCCCGGCATCACCCCCGGGGCGTTTTTTTGCGTCCGGCACGCAACGGAATCCGGCTCAATTCCGGCCGGTTTCCCCGGTCTCTTCCGGCGGCACGGCCGGAACGGAAGACGGGGCGTCCTTCTGCGCCTGCGCATTCTGGTGGCAGACCTGCGCACGGAATCTCTCGCGGGCGTAATGCTTCGCGTACTGGGCACGAACCGTCAGGCAGGCGGCCGCGATCAGGAAGAGCGCCGGGAGAAACGACAGGCGCACGGCGGATCCATGCCGCGCCCGCCGGACGAGCATCCGCACGGCGAGAACGGCACAAATCAGGACTCCCGCGAACAGCATGATGCTCATGCCCCAGTACAGGACCGTCAGCCCGGCGAGCGGCAGAGTTCCCGCGCGCGACTGGATCTCCAGGCCGAGGATCGTTATTCCTGTCTGGATATTGACCATGCGGACCACCACGACGCCGCCGAAGAAAAGCGCGAAGCCCTTCCCGAATGCGCGCATCGTGCCGGGACCGTTCGGCCCGGTCGGCGCCCATTTGAAATACGCCAGGAAGAACGCCGCCAGCAGAAGCTCCGCGAACGAGATCAGCAGGATTTTGCCGGACAGGACAAAATCCGGTTTGAGGTCTTCGATAAAAACACTCCCCGGCTTCAGCTTGACCCTTACTCCTCCGTTGACGTTCCACAGGACGCTTTCGACCTGAGGCGCCGGATTGCGGCGGGCGCAGTCGTATTCCGCGCACACGATGTCCGCGCGCGCCACGTCGGGGCAGAACAGTCTCACCTTCGAAACGTCCTTCAGGACATCGGGATCCAGGCGGATCGCAAAGGAGAGATTATCCGGCGGCGCGGAAAACCTCCTGCCGCGGGGAGGATTCGTCCGGCGGAAGTCGAGCGTATAGGGAAGGTCTCCCGATCCCAGGGCGAAACGCAGCGCCGGCGGCAAGTCCGGATCGTCAGGATGGTCCGCGAAAACGCTCCCGGTCCTGACCTCCGTCTGAAGGTTTTTCCGGCTGTCCGGAGCGAGTTCGACGGAGAGAGCGCCTTCCGGGATCTCCGCATCGGAATGAATGAAAACGATGAACTGCCGATGATCGAAAAAAGGTTCGCGGACCGCGACATGAAGCGTTTCCGGGCAGATCGTCCCCTTCTGCCGTTCGAACAGCGTCAGGCAGCAGGATTCCGTCCCGTAGATGGCAGGCATGACGCATGCGAGCAGTCCCCAGAGGATCGCGAACAGAACGAGGGCGTTGAGGAGGTTCCATGCAAGCGTTTTCGCCGCCTTGGAATCGAACTTCATCAGGAATATTTCTTTCAGTTTCCGGGGCATCTTCGCGGCTCCATGCAAATGAGTTCCCCGCGGACAGTTTTTGCCGAGGGGGAGAAAGACGATCGAATCATTTATAAAAATAGCAGAAAAAAGTCGGATTTCAACCGGCGGCCGCCCTTTTTCCGCGAAAAAAGCCGGAAACGATTTGCTTTTCCCGAAAAAGGAAGTATTTTATAGAGATTTTGTGCCGGAATCGCGGCATTTCCATGGCTTCAGCGCATGTGGAACGACGCGGCCGGGTCCCGCTCACAACAAGAGAATCAGGCATGAACATTTTTTACGATCCGCTTTCCCCGTGGCGTCTGCCGCTGCGCTTTTTCTATCCGGCCAACTGGTGCGCCGAAGGGTTCGAGGAGGATTTTGCCTGGATTCAGCAGCATCCCGAGGCGAGAAACGCCGGGAACCTGCTGACGGACCACAACGGGAAATACGTCTGGCGCATCGAACTGCCGAACGGACACGGCGCCGTGGCTTACAAGTTCTGCGAGGGAAAGGCCGCCAACCGGTACATCCTGCATCTGTCGCATCCCGGCCGGGAATGGCGCAACTACCAGGCGATCGAACGGATGGGCGTGCCGTCGGGCAAAGTGCTGGCGTTCGGGGAAAAACGCAAACACCACTGGAAGCTCGAAGAATCGTTCATCATCACGCGGTTCATCGAGAACACGCGAAGCGGGATCGACTTCATGCCGGGCGGCAAACTGCGCGACGACGCGGCGATGCGGCGGAAGTTCTGCGAGCTGCTCGCGCCGCGGATCGCGACCATGCACAAGCACGGATTCTTCCACAAGGCGCTTCATCCCCGGAATGTCCTGTACCGCGGCGACACGCCCGAAACGATGGAGATCTTCTTCATCGACGTGGCGCGCTGCAAGATGCGGTTCTCCTGGCGCATGCCGGGCGTCATCCTCTTCGATCTGTACACGCCGCTGCTGGACCTGAAACTGCCCGCGGACGAATCCAAGGCGTTTCTGGAGACGTATCGCAGCAGCTTCCCGGACTGCCCGTTCACACTGGACGAACTCGAACGCCGCCTGACGCACTACAAACGGCACGGCAGGGTCTTCGACGTCGTGAACGGCGCTTCCGCGAAATGACCGTCCGTTCCGCCTCGGGTTCCGGGCAAACGGGGAATCGGTCTTCCGTCTCCGCGATGGTCTCCGGCAGGGGGAAAGGGATCCGTCCGGCCGCCCCGTTTTCCGCGGATCGCCGCGTTATTTTCTCTTCGACATGTTCTTGAGGGCTTCGCCGAAGATCAGATAACCGCAGTTGCCCGCGATCGTACCCTCGTTCTGGCCCCACAGGAACGGCCAGTCGTCGAAGTTCTCGAAGTGGTCGGGCCGGCGGAACAGCACGCCCGGGGCCACGTTGCCGGGGATGAACGAGAAATCGGCGCGGTTATTGCCGTAGAAGACTTCCTTGGGACGCGCGGCGCCGACCGTCGCGACGAGCGAGTAGTTGTGGTACGGATGGCAGCCGAACATGAACGCCGCGGCCTTGTAGGCGTAGCTCCTGTCGATGATGTCCGGGAAGTAGATGCTGGCGAGGCACGCCGTCGCGCCGAAGCTGACCACGGAGCCGCTGCCCGCCCAGTTGCCCTCGCCGATGGGCACGCCGTACGGGTTGAGGCGGTCGAAGCTGTCCAGATACTCCTTGTACTGCTTCATGTACGGCTCGAGTTTCCGCTTGTACTCGGCATCCATGAACGGAAGCGCGTCGAGCGCGGTGCGGATGCCGCCGGTCCCGTTGCGGCCCAGGGACTGCCAGATCTGCTGCTCGAACATGTCGCGGTACTCTTTTTCCCCGGTCGTGCGGTACAGCTGCAGGAGGAGGTTCATGTTGCTGCGTCCGTTCACGTCGCCCATGAGTTTTTGAGACTGCTTCAGGCAGCGTTCCGCGAGCTCGTCGTTGTAGCCCTTCAGCACGCGCGCGGCGGCGGCGAACATGGCGGCCGTTCCGGGATCGGGACCGGGTCCGCGGCTGGTGAAGGCCCACATGTCGTCCGGGGTGCCGCTTCGCTTGCCGTCCTCGGAGACCTCGTATTTTTTCAGGGTGGGATCGTAGTGCAGGCCGTCCGTGATGGCGGCGGCGTCGCCCAGATGGTGATAGTTGTCGAGGACCGAATTGGAGAGCGTCGAGGACATGAACCCGATGTTTTCCGCCTGCGCGACCAGGTTCAGCACGCCGTGCTCGATGTACTGGAGCATGTCGGGCTTGCCGTCCGGACGGTGCAGATCGACATAGCGCTGCTCCTCGCTCACGAACGTCTCGTCGCGCTTGTTGCGGAAGAGCTCCCAGGCGGAGATCAGCGTCGAAACCACGCCGATGTTCGCTCCGGTCTCGATGTCGAAGTCGCCCGCGTCGAAATAGCCGCCGACGTTCAGTCCGGGGATCAGCTCGTAGGGCTTGTAGCGGGTGCCGTCGGGCTTGATGCCGGTGACCGTCCCCTGGAAATGGTTGTCGAAGTGATTGCTCGGCGGGGCCTGCAGATAGCCTTCCTTGAAGGGTTCGCCGTGCCAGATCCGGTACGCCTCGTTCACGGTCATGTGGTTCATGTGGATGGGGATCCACACGTCGCTGGTGGCGTTGGTGATCCAGTTGTAGACCGAGTCGTCGATGATGAAATTTCCGGTCCTGTGCTCGCCGTAGCGGATATAGTAGATGCCGGGCTTCTTCACCTCGCTGAAATCGAACTTCACGTATTTGTACTTGTAATACTCGCCCCAGGTGGAGGTCCTGCCCTGGTAGGCGAGTTTCTCCGTGCCGTCCTCGCCGATCCGGAAGATCGCCGCGTTCGCGATCACCCGGTCGTTCTTGTCAAGCTCGATCACGGCCACCTTCGACTGGTCGGGGACGTATCCCACCTGGGAGAACCCGATGTTCGGCTCGCGGATCCAGCCGGGGACGGCGTTCGGCTCGACGGTCCACGTGATCACCTTTCCGGTCTTCCCGGCGGGCAGCGGACTGCGCAGCACATACCAGCCGTTCTGCGCGAGGATGCGCCCGTCGTACAGCTCCAGCACGGCATCGTCCGACGTGATTTTGATCATGCGTTCGGGCGCATCGGGCGCCATCACGATGGAGTGCCCCTTCTCAAGCGGCAGCGGGTCCACGAACTTGCCGGTGCCCCGGTCGTCGTAGGTGCGGAATCCCCGGTACTGCATGGGCTTCTTCTCGTTCGGGACCGCCTCGGTATCGCTGGCGGCATAACGCGGGAACCGGTTGAACCGGCCGTCCATGACGTAGGTCTTGTTCCAGTACTGGGAAGGCAGAAACTCCAGATTGAACCCGGCCTGCCCTTCCAGCGCTTTCGGGATCGGCTGGTCCAGATAGACGGCGATCTCCACGGCGCTGTCTTTTCCGGTCACCACCACGCGGGAATCGAACCGGTAGTCGCTGTAGCGCATCGTGACCTCGATGGAGTTGTTCTCCGGGTTCACTCTGCGGAACGGAGACGCGGGGACCAGATCCCACTGTTCCGGGGTCTTGCCCAGCCGAACCGCGCCGCCCTGAACAGTGCGCACGCCGTGATGGATGATCTCGATGCCGGAGTTCTTCTCGTCGTTGAAGCCGCCCGTAAACGCGTTGCTGAACACCAGGACGTTCACGCCCTGCCGTTCGAAATACCCCTTGTCGTTCAGAAGGAGTTCCTTTTCCCGGCCCGCGGGACGCGCGGGCAGCTGCTGTTGCGGGATCTGCTGCCGGCCCTGCCCCTGACGGCCCTGCTGGCGCTGGCCTTGCCCCTGACGGGACTGCTGCGTTTGATTCTGCCGGGGCTGCTGCGCCTGATTCTGCCCCTGAGTTTGAACCTGGGCAAGGACGACGGGGATCGCGGCCAGTGCAGCCGCGACGAAGAGGAAACAAGAGCGGACGTTCATGCTGATGATCCTTATTTTTGGCGGAGAGTACCGCCACGGGTTTTGAGGTTACCGGACTGACAGGATTTCGTTTAATGGATAATATATCCGTCCATGGGCCGATTTCAAGCGGAAAATGCGGATTTTGTTATCTATGATCGAACGATCCGCCCTGTTCTTTTTCCGTTTTCATGGACCGACCGCCCGGATCGGGATCCTGTAATCACGGCCTTGGCATCACGCTTCAAGGTCCGTTCGGAAGTCAGTCCGCCGGGGGATTCTTTCAGGGACTCGTCCGTCACAGGTTTTCACGGTACCAGCCGATCGCGGCGCGTATGCCGCGCTCGAAGCTCCATTCCGGGTCGTAACCGAGAAATTCCCTCGCCCGGCCGATGTCGGCTTTGCTGTGCCAGATGTCACCGGGACGCGCCGGTCCGAAAACCGGTTCCACGTTCACGCCGAGCGCATCCGTGATGGCGCGGCAGACATCGAGCAGAGGCCGGGATTCTCCGCAGGCGATGTTGAAAGCCTGTCCGGCGGCGTTTTCCCCGGCGAGGCATGCTTTCAGATTGGCTTCGACCACATTCTCCACATAAGTGAAATCGCGGCTCTGCAGGCCGTCGCCGTGGATGGTCGGACGCTCCCCGCGGAGCAGCTGCCGGATGAACTTCGGGATCACGGCGGCATAGGGTCCGTCGGGGTCCTGTCTGCGCCCGAAAACATTGAAGTACCGCAAACCGACCGTTTCGAGGCCGAAATGCACGGCGTACTGGCGCGCCCAGTCCTCGTTTTCGCGCTTGGAAACGGCGTACGGACTCAGCGGTTTTCCCTCGGCGCCTTCCTTCTGCGGAAGCGTGCGCGCGTCGCCGTAGACGGACGAGCTGGACGCATAGACGAACTTTCTGACCCGATTCCGGCGGGCGGCCTCCAGCATATTCAGCGTGCCGGAAACGTTGTTCGCGCAGTAGAAGAGCGGCAATTCTAGGCTTCGCGGCACGGATCCCCAGGCGGCCTGATGCAGCACGTAGTCCGCGCCGTCGCAGGCGCGCATGCACGTGTCGAAATCCCTGATGTCGCCGCGAATGAACTCATAAGCGGGATTTTCAGTGAAGATGTCGACGTTTGCCTGTTTTCCGTTGGAAAGATCGTCGAGGCAGCGCACGCGGCAGCCGAGCTTCAGGACGGCTTCGCAGAGATTCGACCCGATGAAGCCCGCTCCGCCCGTGATCAGAAACACGGTGTCCGAGGGAAACGTGATATCCTGATAGCCCATTGTCTGTCCTCCGGCTCCCCTTGCGCTGTTCAGAGTCTCCAGTAGACGCACCCGGCGTTCTCGAAATCGCCGCGGTTGAAGACGCCCTTGATGTCGAGGAGGACTCTCCCGCCCGGCGCAAAGAACCGGTTCATTTCGGCGGGGGCGAGGGACTTGAATTCATCGTGCGCGACGGCGAGGATGACGGCGTCCATATCGCGGATATCATCCAGATCGGCGAACTCGATCCCGTACAGGCGTTTCGCCTCGGCGGCATCCGCGACGGGGTCGGCGACGACGGGTTCGATGCCGTATTCCCGGAGCTCGCGCACGATGTCGATGACTCGCGTATTGCGCGTGTCCGGGCAGTTCTCCTTGAACGTGAATCCGAGAACCGCGACGTTCGCGCCCTTCACGTTTTTTCCGGCGGCGATCAGGCTCTTCACACAGTTTTCCGCCACGTATTTCCCCATGTCGTCGTTGATGCGGCGTCCGGCGAGGATGATCTGGCTGTGGTACCCCAGCATCTCCGCTTTGTACGTCAGGTAGTACGGGTCGACGCCGATGCAGTGTCCGCCCACGAGTCCGGGCTGGAATTTGAGGAAATTCCACTTGGTCCCGGCTGCCGCCAGGACCGATTTCGTGTCGATGCCCATCCGGTTGAAGATGATCGAAAGCTCGTTCATGAACGCGATGTTGATGTCCCGCTGGCAGTTCTCAATGACCTTCGCGGCCTCGGCGACGCGGATGCTTTCCGCACGGTGGACGCCCGCGTCCACGACCAGCTCGTAGACGCGCGCCACGCAGTCGAGCGTTTCCGCGTCCATGCCGGACACGACCTTCTTAATCTTCGCCAGACGGTGTTCCCTGTCGCCCGGATTGATGCGTTCCGGGCTGTAGCCGACCTTGAAATCGCGTCCGCAGACCAGCCCCGATTCCCGTTCGAGAATGGGCGCGCAGACTTCCTCCGTCACGCCCGGATACACCGTGGACTCGAACACCACGACCGAGCCCGGCGTCAGGTTGCGACCGAGCAACCGGGAAGCGCTTTTCAGCGGCTCCAGATCGGGCGTGTGGTCGGGATTGACCGGCGTCGGGACCGCGACGATGTGAAACTTCGCCTCGCGGAGCCGTGCGGCGTCGGACGTGAAATCCACAGTCGTCCGGCGGATCACGTCGTCGCCCTCTTCGTGCGTCGGGTCGATGCCGCGTTTGTAGAGCGCGATCTTTTCCGCGTTGAGGTCGAATCCGATGACGTCGATCTTTTCCGCGAACGCGACCGCGATCGGCATGCCGACGTACCCCAGGCCGGTCAGAGACAGTTTCGTTTCCCGGTTCACCAGCTGTTTGTAAAGGTCGTTCGTCATATTGTCATCGGTCCTATCCTGTTCGTTTCCGCGTCCGGGCCGGCCGCAATTCGCGCATGTGCGGATCCGCCCCCGGTCAGCCCCCGGTCCGGATCCGGCGATCCCGAGGTCAAAACACGGTTATGCTTTTTCTATAATGTATCGCTTTTTCCGTTTTTTTCAAGTCCGGATCGCCAGATTTCCTTCATCGGCGCGGGGATGCCGCGCAAACCCGGCGGCCGGCGTCCCGGGCAGCGCGAATCGGCGCTTTTTTCCGGCGCAGGCTTGACATCCGCCCAAATCCTGCTATAGTATCGGCAAATACTTGAACGTCCATATTAACAGGAACAAAACAACAGGCTTGGAAGGTATGTTGATCCTGCGTCAGAGCACACGCGCCGAACTCATCGTGCGCAGATCGCGTTTTCTCGCCGAAGCGGCTCCGGTCGCCTCGCCCGGGGCGGCGCGCGAGCTTCAGCGCGAACGCAAACACGTCTACGCCGACGCGAACCACGTCGTCTTCGCGTTCGTCTGCGGCCCGCGGGGCGGCATCATGGGGTGTTCCGACGACGGCGAGCCCTCCGGCACGTCCGGCAGGCCCGTGCTCGAGGTGCTGAAGGGCAGCGGGATCACGAACGTCCTGCTCACCGTGACGCGCTGGTTCGGCGGGACGCTGCTCGGCACGGGCGGACTGGTCCGCGCCTACACCGAAAGCGCCCAGCTGGCGCTCGCCGACGCGCCCACCGCCGAACTCGTTCCGCTCACCCGTTTCACCCTTGCGCTGTCCTATCTCCACTACGAGACCGTGCGCCGCCGTCTCCCGGAATTCGCGGCGACGGTCACCGGCGAGGAGTTCGGCGCGGGCGTGACGCTCTCCGGCGAGCTCCCGAGCGCGAAATTCGCCGATTTTTCCTCCACGGTCCGCGACCTCACCAACGGCGCGGCCGTTCCCCGCGAACAGATTCAGAACGATGAAAGTGTGACACCATGAAACGGATTCGGACAGCACTGTGTACCGCGTTATTGCTTTCCTTCGGCATCCAGGCTTTCGCCCAGGGGGGCTTCGGCGGTTTCGGCGGAGGCAGAGGCAACAATTTCGGAGGCTTCGGCGGCTGGGGCGGACAGGCACGGACGCCCGGGATCGTCCGGGGCGGACAGCAGAACCGTCAGCCGGCAAACCCCACGACGCGGCCGGGGAACACCCCGACGACGCGACCGGGGAACACGCCCACGACACAGCCCGGCAACGTTCCGACGACGCGCCCGACGACGCAGCAGGGAAACACACCGTCGACGCAGCCCGGCAACGTCCCGACGACGCGTCCGCCCGTCTCCGGTCCGGGCAGGGATAACACGCCGAAACGGGCTTCCGGGGCCGGGCAGTACGACACCGCCGCGTTCATGGCGGGCGAGATCTACGTGAACGTCGTGCTGTTCGAATCCAACGGCAAAATCGATCCCGACACCGAAAACTGGAGCAAGGCCGAGATCGGCAAGGTCGTGGACCATGTGAAAAAAGCCTGCGCCTGGTGGGAGGAGATGTGGAAACGGAAGAACTACATCGGAAAACTGCATTTCACGCTCGGCCTCGACTACGCGGACACGCCGTTCCGGACCTCCTACGAACCGGTTACGCACGGCGCGATGCGCGACGACCGCCTCTGGATCGGCGAGTTTCTGAATTCGCTCGGCTACACCGGCGACAAGAACCGCATGCTGTACCAGTACACCAACGACACCATCGAAAAACACAAAGCCGACTTCGCGTTTTCGGTTTTCATCGTGAAGGCGGACAACGACCCGGACCACTACTTCGCGGACAGCTTCCGTTCCTACGCCTGGGGCGCGCAGGCCAGAGGCTCTTCCGACACTTATATCCTGACCGCGTATTCCAAATCCTACGACTGGTATTCCACGCAGTCCTTCGCGCACGAGATGGCGCACATCTTCGGCGCGCTCGACGAGTACCCCGGACAGGGCAGATACACCGACATCGGCGGGTATTACGGCGTGCAGAACACCAACGCCCCGGACGGCAATCCGAACCGGAACGCCATCGTCCCCAGCCTGATGAACGGCTCGGTCTCGTCAGCCGTCCAGAACTACACGTCCTCGCCGCAGTCGCTCGAAATGATCGGCTGGCGGGATTCCGACGGCGACCGCATCATCGACGTGCTGGACGCGCCGATCGACGTCACGGACTTTTCGTCGAAGATGAATCTTTCCGATCCGACCTACGAGTTCACCGGCACGTTCACGGCGCGGAAGGTCCCGAACCATAACAACACGAAGGCGATCACGGTCAACTCCGTCGACCGACTGCTGTACCGGAACGGCGAGTCCGGTGAATGGAAGCAGGTCAACGACAAGGACTGGGGCGAGAAAAGCAAAACCGTTTCCCACCAGTTCAAGATCCCGAAGAACTCCGTGCTCCAGTGGAAGGTCGTCGACGCGACCGGCACCGCCGAATCGAAGACCTACACGGTCGGCACGGTGCGGAATCCGAAAGTCTCGGTCGACGCGAAAACGCGTTCCGCGAAGTTCACGTTCACCCCCGCCACGCCCGATGCAAAGATACTCCGGTACAGGATCCGCGTGGACCGGAAGACCTACGAGGTCGGCGATCAGAACACCTATACGCTGTCCGATATTTCAAACGGCACGCATACGTGGGCGATCCAGGGCGTCCTCGTCAATCTGTCCGTCAC
>JAFXUM010000270.1 GCA_017524965.1 Lentisphaeria bacterium
CCGGTGAAGAACACGGTCTGGCATTTGCGGTCCTGGTCCCAGCCGTAGGCGCAGATGCCATCCGCCTTCACGCCGCCGGGGAGTTCCACCAGCATGGAAACGCTGTTCCCGAGGAATACCTGCTCGAACCCTTTGCCGTCTTTCGTGACGCCGTCCCCCATTTCCATATCCGAATTCCAGTAACCGATCTTCCACTTGCCGCCGCCGTCGATGGTCCCGTCCTTTTTGAGGATATAGACGGTCGATTCATCGATGCGCCGGAACGTGGTGTCGTCCGTGACGCTGAAGACGATGAAATCCCATTGCGCCGACTCGCCGGAGTTCAGGATGCTGTCCGCCGTGACGAGATTGCTTTCTTCCCCGATGTTGTCTACAGTTTTTGTGAAAAGCAGGTTTTCGCCGCCGTACACGCAGGGGGAGAGCATGGGCCAGCCGTCCTTCGACCAGAAGACGCGCCGCAGGCCGACGAACGACGCGCCGTTGGCGCGGTCCTTGCTGTTGCTGCCGAAGAAGAGATGGCTGTAATTGCTCCTCGGGTCTTTTCGGAAGAGCGTGGTGTGTCCGGTCCCGACCCAGCCCGCGCCGGTCGATTTCCAGCGGTACGGCCCGATGAGCTTGGTGCCGTTCACGTCCTCGGGACCCTGTTTCTCCTGATCGTAGACCAGCGGACGCCCGTTGAAATCGAGGTAGGGACCTTCGATGTCCTTCGAACGCCCCACGCGCACATGGTAGGTCAGGGCGAGTCGGTCGTAGGAGACGAAGAGGTAGTAGTATTTCGTCTCGGGATTGTAGACGATACTCGCGCCCTCGATGCCGTAGGCGGTGAAACGCTGTCCGTCGACGCTCACGGTCGGCTTGCCCTCGAATCCATCCTGCTCGTAGATTTTCTCATAGCCGCGGCAGGCGATGGTCTTGCCGTGCGTGCCGGGGTGGAGCAGTTTCGAGGGATCCTTCGTGTCCAGCTCCACGATGGCGATGCCGCCGAAGAACGATCCGTAAATCATCCACAGTTTGCCGTCGGCGTCCTTCATGACGACCGGATCGATGGCATTGTATTTCTTGCCGTCTCCGGTGCGCGTGTGGATGAGCTGTCCGCAGTCCTCCCACCCCTTGTCCAGCGTCTTGCTCTTCGCGCAGCCGATGAACGAATTGCGCGTGCCGTAGGCGGAGCAGGAATAGTACAGGTAATAGGTCCTGTCCGCCTCGTTGTAGTAGACGCAGGGCGCCCAGAAGGGTTGCGCGCCGCCGAGCCGGTAGTTGTTCGCGCCGGGCTTGCGTTCGGTCAGAAACTCGTATTCGCCCTTGTCGTTGATCGTCACGAAGTTGAACTCGTAGCTCCAGCCGCGCGGCCCGACGTTCAGGATCTTCGGCGCGTTCGCCTGCGTGAAGACTTTCCCGACGTCTTTCCAGTTCACCAGGTCCTCGGACTGCCAGATCGTGATGCCCTGTCCGCGGACGTCCGTGCCGACCGCGAAATAGTGTTTCTTGCCGTCGGAGCCGAGGCCGTAGATCATCTCCTCGTCGTGCGAGGGGCCGAGCATCCCGGCGGTGCGCGGACCGTCCTTGTTCACTTTGAACTCAATGACGGGTTCCGCGGCGAATGAAAGAAGCGTGCCGCAGAGAATCGCGGCGATGATGCAGGTCGATTTGTATTTCATGGTAAATCCTCCGAGGTTATTTCGAGTTCAGTCTTTCATAATGCTTTGTGCCCGAGCGGAGCCGCGCACTGCCGCAGTGGAGAACTTGTCCTCCGCAGGCGGGATGCGCTGCCCCCAGACGGCGATTCCTTTGTCGGTGAGTCCGGTGAAGAACACGGTCTGGCATTTGCGGTCCTGATCCCAGCCGTAGGCGCAGACGCCGTCCGCCTTCACGCCGCCGGGGAGCTCGACCAGCATCGAAACGCCGTTTTTGAGGAAGGACTGACCGTACATTCTGCCGTCGTCCGTGATGCAGTCATGAATGATGTCATGCGAATTCCAGAACCCGATCTGCCACTTGCCGCCGCCTTCGATGGTGCCGTCCGCCTTGAGCGTGTAGATCGTCGATTCGTCGACGCGGCGGTTCGAGCGGTCCTGCGACTGACTGAAGACGATGAAATCCCACTGCGCGGACTCGCCGGAGTTCAGGATGCCGTCTTTTTTGACCACATTATCGAAGGGGACCAGGTCGTTTCCGACATGATTCGAGCCGCTTCCGATCATCATGTCTTCGCCCGCGTACAGGCAGGGCGAGAGCAGAGGCCAGCCGTCCTTCGTCCAGAAGACCCGGCGCAGTCCCAGATACGAGCCGCGCGAGCCCTCCCACTTGCTGTTGCTGCCGAACATGATATAACCTTCCGTCGGCATTTTGAAGACAGTGGTGTGTCCGGTCCCCGCCCAGCCGGTCCCGGTGGATTTCCAGCGGTACGGGCCGATGATCTTCGTGCCGTACACGGTGTCCTCGCCGAGCTTCCGCTGGTCGTAGATCAGCGGCTTGCCGTTGTAGTCGAGGTACGGCCCCTCGATGTCTTTCGAACGTCCGACGCGGCAGTGATAACTCCACTCCAGGTTGTCGTACGAGACGAACAGATAATAATAGCCGTCGAAAAGATACCTGTAATACAGGATGCTCGCCCCCTCGACGCCCTGTCCCGCGGTCGGGTCGTTCTTCGGCGCGGCCTTCGCCTTCTCCAGCGTGCTGAGGTCGAACACGGTGTCCGTGGTGCGCGAGGCGACGGTCTTCCCATGTGTGCCGGGGTGAAGCAGTTTCGAGGGATCCTTCGGATCGAGCTCCACGAGGGCGATGCCGCCGAAGTACGAGCCGTAGATCATCCATGTGTGGAAGTCGTTGTGAATGACTGCCGGGTCGATCGCGTTGAATCGCTTGCCGTCGCCGACGCGCGTGTGGATCAGCTGGCCGCAGTCCTCCCACCCTTTGTCGAGCGTCTTGCTCTTCGCGCAGCCGATGAACGAGTTGCGGACGCCGAACGCCGAGCAGCAGTAGTAGAGGTAATAGGTCTGGTCGGCCTCGTGGAAGTAGATGCAGGGAGCCCAGAAGGCGTTGCCGAGGCGGTTGTTGCCCTGCGCGGGCGTGTCGAGGAGCCTGTACGCGCCGTCGTCGCCGACCTCGACGTTGCGGAACGTGTAGGCGAAGCCGCGTCCGCCGTTCTCCAGGATCGCGGGCTTGTTCTCCCGCGTGAAGACGCGCCCGGCGTCCTTCCAGTTCACCAGGTCGTCCGACTGCCAGATCGTGATGCCGGAGCCGCGGACGTCCGTGCCGACCGCGAAATAATGCTGTTTGCCGTCGGAGCCGAGGCCGTAGATGACCTCCTCGTCGTGCGTGGGGCCGCACATCCCGGCTGTGCGCGGGGCGTCCTTGTTCACTTTGAACTCGAGGACGGGTTCCGCGGCGAACGCGGAAACGAGCGTGGCGGCGAGGATTGTGGCAGTCAGAACGGTTTTGTGTAGCATGTCGAAAACCTTTCCCTTATGAGGTGATGGAGTCTTTCCGAAGAACGATTGTTGCAGGCGATTTTGTTTTGCGGATTAGACGGTTCCGGGTGCGTATTTCTTAGCGGTGCGTTTGAAAGAACATGAGGATCACTGTTTGTTTTTTGCGGCCTTTTTGAGTTCGGCGAGCGTCTTCGCCTCGGGGCGTTTTTTATAGCACTCGTCGAGCGGATAGCAGCCGGAGATCAGCCCGGCGCGCGGGGCGTTGGTGCAGTCGCCGAACGTGCGGCAGATGCAGGCGCGGCGCAGGGGGCGTCCGGCGAGGACGTCGGCACAGAAATCGGGGTAGGAGAGCGCCATGCGGCCGAACCCGACGAAATCCGTGAGGCCGTTCGCCACGGCGTATTCGGCGGCGTGCGGGAGGTATTCCTGAAGCGCGGTATAGCCGGAGCCGACCACGAGCAGGCCGGGGCAGAGTTCGCGCAGACGGCGCACAGCCTCGATGTGAAGCCACACGCTGCGGAGCGGGTCGTGCGGCGGCAGATAGCCGTCGGAGACCGGGTAGAACGCCGGCCGCTGGATGTGCACGCAGTAGTACGGGCTGCCGATCGTGGCGCAGATCATCTTCACGCCGAGCGAACGCATGAGGCCGACGAGCGCGACCGTGTCCTTCAGGCCGGGGTCCATCGTGAGGCCGTCGCCCGCGCCGCCGAACGCGTAGGGGTAGGGGCGCGCCGGATCCCAGTCCATCGGGACGCCGACGCCGTCCGGTCCCTTCACGAACGGGCGGATGTCGAAGATGCTGACGCGGGAGGAGAGTTCGAGTCCGGGACAGCGTTTGCGGATGCCTTCGGCGATCTCGCGGAAGAAGCGCGTGCGGTTCTCGAAGGAGCCGCCGAACGGCCCCGGGCGGTCGTATGCGGTGAGGAATTCGTGCCCGAGGTAGCCGTGCGCGAGCTTCACGTCCACGAAATCGAACCCGGCGTCCTGCGCGAGCTCGGCGGCGCGGATGAAGTGCGCGATGATGTCCGCGACCTCGTCGTCCGTGACCACGTTCGAGGCGTCGTTGCGGAACTTTTGGTCGAGCAGAGGATGGGCGTACGCGGTCTTCGAGGCGAGCACGCGGTCGTCGTCGGGGTGCGAGAAGCGCCCGGAGTGCGTGAGCTGGAGCCCGATCTTCAGGTCGGAATCCGTGCCGAAGCGTTCGCGATGCGTCCGGCGCATTTCCGCGTTGAGCTGTTTCAGCGCCCCGGCGGTGTGGTCGGCGACGAGGAGCTGGCGCGTGTTGCTGCGCCCGGAGTGCATCACGGCTGCCGCTTCGGTGCCGTAGATGAGCTTCGCCCCGCTCGAGGCGAACCGGAGCCAGCGGCGGCGCGTGAACTCGGACGGCGTGCCGTCGCGTCCGCAGTCCCAGCCCTCCATGGGCAGGACCGCCCAGCGGTTGCCGATGCCGTTCAGAGGCTTCGCGAGCGCGGACTCGCCGGCGGGCGGGAGTTCGGCGAGTCCGATGGGGATATTCGACGCGGCGAGGTGCGCGCGGAAATCGTCGAGCGTGCGGAACGAGGCGGGTTTCGGGTAATCCATGCGTCAGTCTCCTGTGTCATAAATTCGTTTTTCGCGGCAGGCTTTCCAGACGGTCTCGAACCAGCCGTCAGTCTCCGGGACCGGGCGGCACGGGACGCGGCGGACCGAAACGGAGCCGTCCGGGGCGGCAGTGACCTCCTGCACGGATGAGCGGAACGCTCTGTCCTCGTCCGCGATTCTGAACGGAAGTTTATCATGGACGGGGCGTCCGTCCGGCGTGAGCACGACCGACCCGCCGCGCGAGCCGACGCCCGCCTCGACCTGTTCGAGCATGGCGGCGAGGTAGACGGCGGCGGAGAAGACGAGGCTGCGCGTGCGGAGGCGTTCGGAGAGTTCGGCGGCGGAGTTCGAGGCGAGGCCGTCGTTTTTGAGGTTCGCGAGCTGTTCGCGCGTCTCCTTCAGCGCGGTTTCCAGCGACTCCCTGTTGCGCAGGAACGCCCCGGACCTGCTCATGCGCGCCTGCATCAGGGCGCGCTGTTCCTTCCAGTCGAAGAACGTGCCCTTGCCCATTCTGTCGAGGATCTCCTCCTCGATCTTCTCGGCGGCGGCGAGAAACGGCGCGTCGAACGAGCCGTCGGGCTCCGCATACTTCGCGGCGATGAATTCGGCGGCGCGGAACGCCCCGACCTGGCCCGCGTTCAGCGCGGAGCCGCCGGGCCGGATCACGCCGTGCGAGCCGTTGACCTCGCCGACGGGGAAGAGATGGCGGATGTTTTCGGATTCCCACCAGAGATTCGCGGCGAGTCCGCCGTTGTTGTGCTGGGCGCAGACTGCGATCTCCAGCGGCTCCTTCGCGAGGTCGATGCCGTGCGCGCGGTACAGCTCCGCGGCGGGCGCGTTCATCTGCAGGAGGCGTTCCAGCGGGGTGCGCCCGGTGCAGCCGCTCTTTTCGAGGTAGTCGCGCGTCTCCTGCGAAAGCGAGGCGACGTCGAGGTCGGCGGGATCGGTGCGGTAGTCCAGCCACACGCGGCGTCCGCGCAGCTCGGTCTCGACGTAGACCATGAGGTCGACGAGCGAGGACCCGGGCACGTGGACGGCGGCGAACGGCCACTGGTAGCCCTTCAGAAACACGGCGTCCTCCAGCGCACGGACGTCGTCGAAATACTCGCGCAGGAATTCGCGTTCGTCGCCGCCGTTTGCATCCGTGGAGATGAAGCGCGGGAGCACCTGCATGTAGCTGCCGGAGACGTTCCAGCGGAATTTCAGCGAGGCGAGCCCGAACTGCGATTCCGGCAGATTGCGCGCCGCCGCGCCCGCCTCGAGCGCCACGCCGATGCCGCCCGTGTGGACGGCGGGGTACACGCTCCGGGCGTACAGTCCGCCGGGTCCGCCGGTGGCGAACACCACATTTTCCGCGCGGATGAACTCGATCATGCTGGATTTCTTTTTCGCCCTGCGGTTCACGAGCGCGGCGCCGACGCAGCATTTCACGTCGCCCTCCGGGGCTGTGAGCAGGGAGAAGACCACGCGGTCCTCCAGCACGGGGATCCCGCGCGATTTGACGGCGTCGATGAGGCGCAGGCACATGTCGCGCGAGGTGTACGGGCCGCAGCTGGTGGCGCGGCGTTTCGGGTCGTGGTCGGTCCTGTAGCCGATGTACTGCCCGAATGCATCGTGGGGGAACGGCACGCCGAGCGCAGCGAGGTGTGCGAACGCCTGCTGGGAGACGGCGGCCTCGACCAGCGCCAGGTCGCCGTGGACCGCGCCGCCCGCGAAGAGGTCGCGCGCCATCAGGGCAGGCGAATCCGGTTCCGCGCCGTACATGCCGAGCTTGTAGTAGGTCTGCTTGTCGCTGCCGGTGTTGATGGAGGTCCCCATGCGGAGCCCCTCGGAACAGATCAGGACGTCGGTCACGCCGAGCGCATGCAGGCGCACTGCGGCGCACAGTCCGGCGGCTCCGCTCCCGATCACGAGCGTATGGACGCGGCGCGTGTTCACAGTCTGACGACCTCCAACCCGCCGCCGACGTTCACGACCTGTCCGGTGGAATACCCGATGTCGCCGCGGAGCATCATTGCGACGACCTTCGCGACGTCTTCGGGGTACCCCCAGCGCGGCTGGAGCGTGAGCCCCTCGGCGATGAGTTTGTCGTATTTTTCCTTCACGCAGGCGGTCATGTCCGTGGCGATCACGCCGGGGCGGATCTCGTACACGTTCACGCCGTACTTCGCCATTTCGACGGCGAAGAGCTGGGTCACCATGGCGACGCCCGCCTTCGAGATGCAGTATTCGCCGCGGTTCGTGCTGACGACCGTCGCGGAACAGCTCCCGATGTTCACGATCACGCCGCTTTTCTTTTCGGCGAAATGCCGGGCGACGAGCTGGGAGAGGAAGAGCGTGCCTTTCAGGTTGATGCCGATGACGCGGTCGAAGCTTTCCTCGGTCATGTCGAGCAGATCCGCGCGCACGTTCGGCGCGACTCCGGCGTTGTTCACGAGCGCGTCGATGCCGCCGAAATCGCGGATGACCGCGCCGACCGTTTTTTCCCGGTCGTCCGCGTTTGAAATGTCGCAGACGTAGTAGCGGGCGGCAATGCCGTATTTCCGCGCGATTCCGGCGCACTGCGCGTCGCCGTCGGCCTGCGGCTTCCGCGCCAGAAGGGCGACGTCCCAGTGTTCCGAAGCGAGTTTTTCCGCGATCGCGGCGCCGATGCCTCGGCTCGCGCCCGTGATGACGGCTGTTTTGCCCATGAATGAAGCCTCCTTATGGCGGAAAAAATATGAAAAAAAAGATACAGTCCGATTCGGCATAATATAGTTTCCCGGATGCAAAAAATCAAGAGGAAAAAACGGATCGGGAAAAAATATTTGAATCTCGAAACAAATTATTCGGGAAAAATAGGAAAACGTGATTGAAAAACGCCGAATCTGTGCTATCTTTTCTAGAACATATTCTAAATGAATCGTCCACTCACACCCCACATCAGGAAAGACGAATGGATTTACTGCAAACCAAAGGCATTGAGAAGCAGTTTCTCGGAGTCAAGGCCCTGAAGGGCGTCGATTTCGCGGTGAAAGCCGGCGAGATCCACGCGCTCATGGGCGAAAACGGCGCCGGGAAAAGCACGCTCATCAAGATCATCACGGGCGTTTATCCCGCCTCCGCCGGCACGGTCTACTTCAACGGCAAGGAGTGCAAATTCCGGTCCCCGCTGGACGCCGAACACGCCGGCATCAGCACCGTGTACCAGGAAGTGAACCTGCTGCCCGACCTGTCGGTCGCCGAAAACATCTGCATCGGCCGCGAACCGCGCACGAAACTCGGTTTCATCGACAAGAAGGAACGCAAGGTGCAGGCCCGCAAGGCGCTCGCCCGGCTCGACATCGACATCAACGTCGGCGAAAACCTTTCCAGTTACTCCATCGCCATCCAGCAGCTCGTGGCGATCGCCCGCGCTCTGGACGTGGACTGCAAGCTGCTGATCCTCGACGAACCGACCTCCAGCCTCGACGAAAACGAGGTGAAGGAACTCTTCAAGGTCATGAAGAAGCTCCGCGAGGAAGGCATGGCGATCATCTTCATCACGCACTTCCTCGACCAGGTCTACGAGGTCAGCGACCGCATCACCATCCTGCGCGACGGCCAGCTCGTCGGCTCCTACGATGCGAAGGACCTCCAGCGCATCGAAATGGTCGCAAAGATGATCGGCAAGACCCCGGACGAGATCAACCAGATGCAGGCCGGGATCGTGAAGAACACCAAGTTCGGCGACACCGTCTACGAGGCGAAGGGCATCGGCCGCGTCGGCACGATCAGCCCGGTCGACGTCAGCATCCGCGAGGGCGAACAGCTCGGCCTCGCCGGCCTGCTCGGGTCCGGACGCTCCGAGATCGCGCAGATCATCTTCGGCGTGGATCCGCACGACTCCGGCACCATGACCATGTGCGGCAAGTCCGTCAATTTCAATTCTCCGCAGAAGGCGGTGAAGGCGAAGGTCGCCCTGATCGCCGAAGACCGCAAAGTGACCGGCATCATCCCCGACCTCACCATCCGCGAAAACATCATGCTCGCGCTCCAGGCGTCGAAAGGCATCTGGAAGACCATGACGCTGAAGCAGCAGGAGGAGATGGCGGAGAAATACATCAAGCTGCTCCGCATCAAGACCCCGAGCGGCGAACAGCTGATCAAGCACCTGAGCGGCGGCAACCAGCAGAAAGTCCTGATCGCCCGCTGGCTCGCCACCAATCCGAAGCTCCTGATCCTCGACGAACCCACGCGCGGCATCGACGTCGGCGCGAAGGCGGAGATCGAGGCGCTGACCCAGCAGCTCTGCGGCGAGGGCATGGCCGTCATCTTCATCAGCTCCGAACTCGAGGAAGTCGTCCGCGACTGCGACCGCGTGATCGTGCTCCGCGACCGCAAGAAAGTCGGCGAGGTCGCCGGGTCCGACATCTCCCTCAAGAACGTTATGAAACTCATCGCAGGTTAAGGGACCCCCGACATGAATAAATCATCGAATAAATTCCGCCATCTCGTATGGCCCCTTGTCTCGCTCGCTTTGCTTCTGCTGTTCAATGCGATCTTCACCAAGAACTTCTTCAAGATCGAGATCAAGAAACAGGATTCCGCGCAGGCGGTCCAGGCTACGTCCGCGTCGGCCGAGTCCCCCCGGCCCGGCACGTCCTGGATCACCCCCGAAAACTATGAGTCTGTGAGCGACTCCGCGGAAGCCGCCGCGAATGCCGCCGCGGAAGAAGCCGGGGCTACCGCGCAGACCGTGCAGGATTCCGCCGGACAGCAGGCCGTCCCCGAGAAGAAGGACGGCAAAGGCGTCTCCATTTTCGGCTACTACCTCTACGGCACCCCGATCGACATCCTGAACCAGGGCGCAAAAGTCATGGTCCTCGCCATCGGCATGACGCTCGTGATCGCCACGGGCGGCATCGACATCTCGGTCGGCGCGGTCATGGCTATCGCGGGCGCGATCGCCGCGCTCCTGATCTCCATGCTCGACGCGGGCAACTGCATCGGCGCGGGCATGGGGCCGTCCGTCTACTGGATCATCCCGGTCATCGCCGCTCTTGCACTCTCCGTCCTTGCCGGATTCTGGAACGGCATGCTGGTCGCGGGCTTCGGCATCCAGCCGATGGTCGCCACGCTGGTCCTGATGGTCGCCGGACGCGGCGTCGCCCAGCTGATCACCGACGGCCAGATCATTACGTTCGACAACCCCGGACTGGTGTTCCTCTGCAACGGACACGCGCTGTTCCTGCCGTTCTCGGTGTGGATCGTGGTCGCGATGTACGTGATCTTCGGTCTGCTCACGCGCAAGACCGCGTTCGGGCTCTTCATCGAGTCCGTCGGCAACAACGAGCGCGCCAGCCGCTACGCCGGCATCGAGGCGCGCCGCATCAAATGGCTCACCTACGTGATCTGCGGTTTCTGCGCGGGCGTCGCGGGCCTGCTCGCCGCCTCCAACATCAAGTGCGCCGACTCCAACAACGCCGGCCTCTACCTTGAACTCGACGCCATCCTCGCCACCGTGATCGGCGGCACCTCCATGGCCGGCGGGCGCTTCTTCCTCTCCGGTTCGCTGGTCGGCGCGATCCTGATCCAGACGCTCACGACCACGATGTACATGAAGAACGTGAGCCCGGCGATCGTGCAGGTCCCGAAAGCGATGGTCGTCATCATCGTGTGCCTGCTCCAGTCGCCGGTCTTCCGCGCGAAAGTGCTTTCCATCTTCGCCTCGAAGGCGGCGAAAGGAGGCGTCCAATGAAAAAGTTCAAATTCCCGATGCGCTACGTGCCGATCTCGGCGACGATCCTCGTTTTCTTCGTCGTGTATCTGATCGGCATCATCTCCTTTGACAATTTCGGCTCGCCGAAGGTGTTCCTCGACCTCTTCGTCGACAACGCCTACCTCGGCATCGCCGCCATCGGCACCGCGCTGGTGATCCTCACGGGCGGCATCGACCTCTCGGTCGGCTCCATCATCGCCTTCACCAGCATCCTGATCGCGAAGATGGTCGACACGGGCAGCAACGCGCTTGTCGCGATCGCCCTCGCGCTCGCGATCGGCATCCTGTTCGGCATGCTCCAGGGCTGGCTGATCCAGTGCTTCAGCCTGCCGCCGTTCCTCGTGACGCTCGCCGGCATGTTCTTCATCCGCGGCTGCGGCTTCATCGTGAGCGAGAAATCCATCCCCATCAAGAACGACCCGGTGTTCAATTTCATCCAGAACGACCTCACGATCCGGCTCGGCAAGGGCATGAATCTCCGTTTCATCGTGATCGTGTACATCGTCGTGCTGATCGCCGCCATCTTCTTCTCGCAGCGCACGCGCTCCGGACGCAGCATCTACGCCATCGGCGACAACGAGCTCGCCGCGACGCTGATGGGCATCCCGGTCGGCCGCACCAAGATCATGACCTACACGATCGCCGGATTCTGCTCCGCGCTCGCGGGCGTGGTCTACGCCGTGTACCTGAAGGCGGGCAACCCGCTGAACTGCGTCGGCCTGGAAATGGACGCCATCGCCGCGGTCGTGATCGGCGGCACGCTGCTCACCGGCGGCGTCGGCTACGTCTTCGGCTCGCTCTTCGGCGTGCTCGTGCTCGGCCTGATCCAGACGCTGATCATCTTCGACGGGCGCATCAACTCCTGGTGGACCCGCATCATCGTCGGCCTCCTCGTGCTCGCGTTCATCTTCATGCAGAACCTGATCACGAAGATCTCCAAATCCAAATCGAAATCCCAGTAACTTTTTCCTAACAACAACCAAAGAAAGGCAAGCAACATGAACAAGTTTGCAACCGTCATCATGGCCGCCGCGGCCGCGACGCTCCTCGTCACCTCGTGCTCCGAGAGTGACAGCTCCAAGATCAAAGTCGGCTTCTCCCAGGTCGGCGCGGAATCCGACTGGCGCAAGGCCAGCACCGAGTCTATCAAGGGCGAGGCCGAAAAGCGCGCCAGCATCGAGCTGACGTTCTCCGACGCCCAGCAGAAGCAGGAAAACCAGATCAAGGCCATCCGCAACTTCATCAGCAAGGGCGTGGACGTGATCTCCTTCTCGCCCGTCGTCGCCACCGGTTTCGAAGATGTCCTGAAGGAAGCCAAGGAAGCCGAGATCCCGGTCGTCCTCTTCGACCGCGCCGTCGACGTCTCCGAAGACGGCCTCTATGTCAGCTTCATCGGCTCCGACTTCGTGGAAGAAGGCCGCCGCGCCGGCCGCTGGGTCGTGAAGAACGTCGGTGAGAACGCCAACGTCGCCGAGCTCGTCGGCACCGTCGGTTCCGCCCCGGCCATCGACCGCAAGAAAGGTTTCGAAGAGATCATCTCGAACTATCCCGGCATCAAGATCATCAAATCCCAGAGCGGCGATTTCACCCGCGCCAAAGGCAAGGAAGTCATGGAATCGTTCCTGAAGTCTCCTGAAGCCGACCAGATCCAGGTCCTCTTCGCCCACAACGACGACATGGCCCTCGGCGCCATCCAGGCCATTGAAGAAG
>JAFXUM010000271.1 GCA_017524965.1 Lentisphaeria bacterium
CCGGTCAGCCCGGAATGGGCATGGGCCAGGGCGGCCAGCGTCCTGCCGGCCAGGGTCAGGGTCAGGGCGGTCAGCGTCCGCGTCGTCAGGGTCAGGGCGGTCAGGGCATGGGCGGCTTCGGCGGCGGCCAGGGCGGTTTCGGCGGCGGTTTCGGCGGCGGCCAGGGCTTTGGCGGCGGACAGCAGGGTCCCAGATCCTCCGTCAATACCGTCAGCGACATCCAGACCAAATTCCCGGATGAATACAAGGAAGCTCAGAAGCTCCGTCAGACCGATCCCGCGGCGTATCGCGCGAAACTGCGCGAGCTTCAGGGCAAGCTCACTGAGTCCAACTGATCGGAATCGGGTCTTCCCGATCTGACATCATTCGAAGCCGGCCGGGCGCCGATACGTTCCGGTCGGCTTCTTTCTGATCCGCTTTCGTTTGCGGATCATGAGGTGAAAGGAAACGGAATCGCGTTTTTTTTCCGTTTCCGGCTTGTTTTTCCGGGAAATGGCAATATATTATCACTAGCCTTTTCACCCTAACCCTAAACAAGGAGTACAACAATGGCTGCAAAAGTCGATAAGAGCAAATGCGCCGGCTGCGAATCCTGCGTCGGAGCCTGCCCCGTCAACGCGATTTCCATGAAAGACGGCGCTGCCGAAGTCAACGAAGCCGATTGCGTCGGCTGCGGCGCCTGCGCTGGCGAATGCCCCTGCGAAGCGATCACGGTTGAGTAATCAATCCTCCGCTTTCAAGCACGAAAAAACCCGGTCGAACGCCGGGTTTTTTCTTTTTTAAATCCCTGTTTCAGAAAGTGAGGAGGGTCACTTCTGAACGAGGCCGAGCCATTCCTGCACGAGGGGCGCGACCTTGATGAAGAGCGGAGTGAAGACGACCGCGACCATGCTCATGAGCTTCACGAGGATGTTCAGGGCAGGGCCGCTGGTGTCCTTGCAGGGATCGCCGACGGTGTCGCCGATGACGGCCGCGCCGTGAACCGGGTTCTTGGTGCCGTCCGGGAGCTTCTTGCCGCCGAAATTGCCTTTTTCGATGTGTTTCTTGGCGTTGTCCCACGCGCCGCCGGCGTTGTTCAGCATGCAGGCGAGGGAGAAACCGCAGGTGAGGCCGCCGATGAGCAGGCCCATGATGCCGGGCACGCCGAGGACCAGGCCGGTTGCGACCGGGATGATGATGGCGAGGAGGGCGGGGAGCATCATCTCGTGCTGGGCGCCTTTGGTGGAGATCGCCACGCAGCGGGCGTAATCGGGCTTACCGGTGCCGTCCATGATGCCGGGGATGGTGCGGAACTGGCGGCGGACCTCCTCGACCATGCGTCCGGCGGCACGTCCGACGGCCTTCATGGTAAGCGCGCAGAAGACGAACGCCATCATGGCGCCGAGGAAGCATCCGCAGAGGAAGAGCGGGTTCATGACGTTGATCCTGAAGAAATCGACGAGGACGGCGAAGTGGTCGGAATCCAGCAGGAGTTTCGCCTTCACCTCCATCGGGAACGCGTTGAACTTGCCGCCCCAGATCTCGATCTCCTGGATCTCGGCGGCGAGCAGCGCCATGGCGGTGAGCGCGGCGGACCCGATGGCGAATCCCTTGCCCGTGGCGGCCGTGGTGTTGCCGAGCATGTCGAGGGCGTCGGTGCGTTCGCGGACGTGCGGCGGGAGCGCGGACATCTCGGCGTTGCCGCCGGCGTTGTCGGCGATCGGGCCGTAGGCGTCCGTGGCGAGCGTGATGCCGAGCGTGGCGAGCATGCCGACGGCGGCGAATCCGATGCCGTAGAGACCGAAGATCGTGCCCTTCGTGAAGCCGCCCGCGAACGCGAACGAGCTGATGATCGCGGCGACAGTCGCGACGACCGGGATCGCGGAGGAGAGCATGCCGAGCGAGAGGCCGTAGATGATGGTCGGAGCCGGGCCCATCTGCGCCTGCGCGGCGAGTTCCTTCGTCGGCTTGTATTCGTCGGAGGTGTAATACTCGGTGCTGTAGCCGATCACCACGCCAGCGACCAGACCGGACACGATCGCGCCGAACACGCCCCACGCGAGGATGCCGGACCAGGCCAGGACGGCGCACGCGACGACGATCAGGACGGAGCTGCCCCATGTGCCGAGACGCAGCGCGCGGAGCAGCGTGCCCATGCTCGCGCCTTCCTTGCAGCGCACCGCGAAGATGCCGATCAGCGACAGCACCACGCCGATGCCCGCGACGATCATCGGGGCGTTCACGTAGGCGACCGTGGTCTTCATCGCGGCGGGGATGGCCGCGCCGAGGGCGGCGGTGGACAGGATGGAGCCGCAGTAGGATTCGTAGAGGTCCGCGCCCATGCCCGCGACGTCGCCGACGTTGTCGCCGACGTTGTCCGCGATGGTGGCCGGGTTGCGCGGATCGTCCTCGGGGATGCCCGCCTCGACCTTGCCGACGAGGTCCGCGCCGACGTCCGCGGCCTTCGTGTAGATGCCGCCGCCGACACGGGCGAAGAGCGCCTGCGTGGACGCGCCCATGCCGAAGGTCAGCATGGTGGTCGTGATCTCGACGAACTTGTGCGAGACGTCGAATCCGGGCGCGACGAGGGGAAGTCCGAGGAACGACAGGCCGTGCGCCATGTGGTCGGGCGTGTAGACCAGGCGGTCCAGGATGAAATACCACGCGGTGATGTCGAAGAGGCCGAACCCGACCACGGCGAGGCCCATGACCGCGCCGGACCGGAACGCCACCTGCAAGCCGCGGTTCAGGCTTTCGCTCGCGCCCTGCGCCGTGCGGCTGGACGCGCTGGTGGCGGTCTTCATGCCCACGAATCCGCAGAGGCCGGAGAAGAAGCCGCCGGTCAGGAACGCGACCGGGACGAAGGGGTTCTGGAGTTTCAGGACCGCCAGGATCGCGAAGATCACGAAGAGGACGGCGAAGACGATGCCGACGCGCGAATACTGCTGGCGAAGGTACGCCATCGCGCCGTCGCGCACGTATCCGGCGATCTCTTCCATGCGTTCGTTGCCGGTGCCGGCGCGTTTCATCAGGATGTAGCAGAGGGTAGCTGAAAGAAGAGCAACGATGGAGCAGACGGGAGCGATCCACCAGATGGACGTAGATCCGAACATAAACACAACCTCCGGATGAAAAAAAGGTGAAAGAAGTGCAAAAAGATTACGCTATTTAAAATACACCGTATGAGGGCATTTTTCAAATTGAAACACGGTTTTCCCGGCAACGATTTGCGAGGAACGCAAGGCGGGAATTCAGGATTTCGGGACAAGCGGGACCGGGGAGTCCTTTTTGTGGAAGAAATCCTGTTGGAAGGCGTACCGTTCGCCACGGTAACAGCTCATGCGCTGGGTCCAGCGGTAACGGAGCCCCTTGAAGAGATAGCCGAGCTCGTGATGGCGGCAGAGATAGAGGATGTCGCGGGCGGATTCGGCGGCAAACCCGAGAAACGCGCGAAGGAAGGACGGTTTCGCGCCGTAGAGCATGCCGTTCGCGATCCCTTCGTTGTAGAAGCGTTTGCGGAGAATATCCGGCGTATAATTGTGCGAATGCACCACGGCGGCGTCCTTCTCGTAGACGACCTTCAGGCCGGACTCGCGGATGCGGAGCGCCCAGTCAATGTCCTCCGAGTACTGAAACGCCGGATTGAACCGGATCCGGCGCGCGACGTCCGTGCGGACCGCCGAAAAGACCAGCGAGAACATGAACCCCCAGGTGGCCGCGACCGTGCCGTCGCCGAACGCGCGTTCGTAGTCCTTCCGTACGAGAGGCAGGGCGTCCGCGCGCGGGAGCTGGTTGCCGTAGACCGCACCGACCGCGGGATCCTGAAGGCGTGCGACGATGCGTTCCACCGCGTCGCGGCCGCAGGGGACGGCGTCGGAATTGTTGAAGACGATGTATTTGCCGTGCGCGGCGTCGATTGCGCGGTTCAGCACGCGGGGCGGGTTGTACGGCTGACCGTCCCACGGGACGACCGTGACGGACGGAAACGACATGGCGGCCTCCAGCGTGCCGTCGATGGAATTGTCGTCGAAGAGCAGAATCTCCATGCGGTCCGCGACGGTCTGTTCGCAGAGCATGGACAGCGTGTCGCGGATGAGGTCGCGGTCGTTGTGGGAACGCACCACGACGGTGATTTCCGGCTGACGACGGGTCTGTGATTCCGCGGGCATGAGGATTCAGGCTCCGGCAGTTTTCAGCTCGAACGCGCCCTGTTTCATCAGGCGGAAGAAATCGGCGATCTCGCGCGGATGTTCCGCGAGTTCGTTCACGGAGAGGATGCAGGCGGTGGAATCGCGGTCGTCGGGTGAGAATCCGTGCATGCCGGGGATGGGCTTCGCGCCCATGTCGCTCGGGACCAGCTGGATGCCCGCATCGAGCAGGAATATCTCGTCGCCGTAGCTGGCGTCGGCGAAATCGACGTGGAGCGCGGTCTTTTCCTCCGGGGTGAGCCAGTGGCCGGGCGCACCGTTCACGGCGTCCATGACCGGCTTGCGCGCGTCCGGGCTCAGGAACCACACGCGGAGCATGGTGGAATCGTACGCGGCGATGTAGTCCTTTCCGAACTTGAGCGGGAGCGCCTCAAGCATGGCCTTGATGTTCGTCTCGCCTTTCAGCGGCGTCATGCCGTGGTCGGAGAAGATGCAGAAATCGACATGTCGGAAATGCACCCGGGCAGTCTCAAGCAGGCCGCGCACCTTGACGGAGAACGCCTCCAGATGCTTCGCCACGACCTCGGGCTCGTGCACGTGGAAATGCAGCATCGCATCCAGTCCGGCGGTGTACACGAAGAAGAACTCCGTCTTTTCCTCCTCCAGAAGCTTCTTCGCGACGGCGATATTCTGATCGTCGTTCAGATGCCAGTTCGAGATATGGAACGGCACGCCGGACTCGGTCAGGACGTCCCGCAGGTTTTTCACCGGGGCCAGGCCGTGCGGCGCGAAAATATCCTGTTTCTCGCAGTAGTCGAAGAACGGCAGCCGGGCATACGGCACGCGGTAGAGGTTGAAGTAGCCCGTGTAGTTCAGATGACGCGCCAGCCAGAGGCTCACGCGGTGGCGGATGCGATGGTTGTCGAAGATGACCGACGGATGCAGGAAGGGATGCAGGAAGCGGAAAAAGGAGAACGGGGATTTCGCGTCCTTCGGACGGTAAAAAAAGCTGAAATGGCCGTGTTTCGTGGGCGGTTCGCCGGTCAGGATCGTCGGGACGCACGTCGAGGAATAGCCGAACTGCGTGCGGACGGGAAGGCGCACCGGAAACTCATCCGTCATGAAGCGGTAACGCTGGACGATCTCGTATCCGAGCGCATCGCTGAACATAAAGATTTTCACACGGTCCTTCAAAGCTCATTCTCCTGAAAACGCAAAACAGAAATTTATTATAATTTAGCACAAAAAGATAAAAAATCAAGCGCGATACGCTGTTAATTGTAGCGTTTCCAGAGGCGGATGAACGTGTCGGTCTCGTGCCCGGGGTCCTCCAGGCAGGCCGTCAGCAGCCGCAGAAGCTTCACACGCGGATGCACCGCGAGCGGGAAGAGGAGACCCGGCAGGACCGGAGCGCTCCGGAGCGAGAGGAGCATGGACTTCAGCGAACGCGGCCCGGCGTCCGCGATGCGGCAGGCGGAGAAAAGCGCGTCCGAGGAAGCGATATGCCGGGTGATCTCCGTGGCGACGAGCGCCATGGTGCGGAACCAGCAGTCCAGGTTATGCGCGTAGTCCGGCTCTTTGCCCGTGCCCGGCGCGTATTTGAACGACAGCGCGGCCTCGTAGGCCGGGATCAGCCAGGACGCCTCATAATACTTGCGGAGCGCCTCGAGACGTTCCGTCCCGGTCCGGCGGTAGTCGTGATGCACGACCAGGATGGCGTCGCCGCAGCCCAGCGCGGCCTTGTGGAGATTGCGCCGGACGAAATCCGCTTCGTCCGGGTCGGACGCGCGCATCCGGGCGAAGAGAAGCCCGGCGCCGCGATTGAGGAGAAGGCGGGCGGCCTCGGTCCAGGGAAGTTCGGAAAACGGACGGACGGGCGCATCGTCGAAGATGTGTTCGTCTCCGAAGACGATGCGTTTTCCGGCGAACAGCTCCTGGATCATCAGGGTATCCGCGGCCTTGTACAGCGCCTTCAGGGATTTGACGCAGCAGAAGTCGATGTCGATGGCGAGCTTGCCGTGCCACTCCGACGAGATGGAGTCCAGCAGGGCGCGAAGCCCCGGAGACGGTTTCCGCCCGTTCATCACCACGAAGAAATCCAGATCGTTGTACGGCATGCCGTCGGGCGTGGCGCCGCCCTCGCCCCGTCCGTAGCCGCCGCCGAGCGCGACGGCGTGGATCGCGGAGGATTCCGGCGAGGCTGCAAAAGCGGCCCGGATGCCGTCGAGGGCGTCCTGAATGCGGCGTTCAACACGGGGATCAGCGGATTTGGAGTAGGACATGATGGAAAGGATATGTGTTTGAAGTCAGTTGCGGGAACATTCGGCGGGAAGACCGGGCTCACGGCCGAATTCCTTGCGGTAAAGCCGGACCGCGGTCCGCAGGACGTCCGGCCAGATCTTCGCGTCCAGAGCGCCCGCGCGGGGCGTGTACGCGGCGATGAACCGGAGGGCGTCGCGCCGCGAAAGTCCGAGGTCCATGGCGGAGAAGAAAATCCCGGCCAGGTCCTTGACGCGGTAGCGGCGGCGGATGTGCGGACGGAGCTGCGCCCGGTGGAGGTCGATCACGTGCAGTTTGACGCGTTTCTCCTGAAGCGAGGCGGGGTCCAGCAGGAAATGGCAGATGTAGCAGTCGCGGTGGTTCAGGCCGCTGGCGTGCATCCGGGCGATGGTCACGGCCAGGGCGCGGATGATGCGGTTTTTGAGCGCGGGCGGCGGCGAGTTCGTCTTCCAGTCCCGGCAGAAATCCTCCAGCGAGACCATGCCGACGAGGTCCTCGGTCACCAGAAACGACTCCATGGCGGCGGGATTGACGCCCCGGATGCCGAACGCGCAGGCGGTCATGGTCGGCACGCCGAGCGTGTTCAGCAGGGAGATCGCGAGATATTCGTTGGCGGACCCGATCACGGGAAGCTTGAACTGGACCAGGTTCTTCAGGATCTCGCCCCAGCCGACCGGGCCGTGGAGCTTGATGAAGTAGGACTTGCCGTCCATGCGGAAGCGCATGGTCCTGCGATTCTTGACGTCGCGGAAGACCTCGCCGGTCACGGCGAACGCGCTGGCGAACGGGTCTTTGCCCCAGGCTTTCCGAAACGTGTCGTTGAAGTAAAGCTTTTCCATGGGCGCCTCGCACGGTTACGGCATGTCGGGCCGCACGGTCACGTTGCCCTTGGAGTCCGTCATGTAGACGGGCTGTTCCTCCGGCGGCAGTTCGCGCGGATCGGAGGCGGCCTCCTCCGGCGTGCCGGTGGCGCGGATCATGACCTCGAACATCTTCTCGGGATCCTTCTTTTCCCAGCTGCGCTTGTATTCCATCGCGATGCCGCAGACGCCCGGACCGATGACCCGGTAGGCGAAATAATGCGTGCCTTCCCGCCCCGCGACGGGCCGGAACCGGCGCGTGCCGTCCGGGTCGGGGTCGGACTCGTAGCGTTCGCCCTTCTCGGCGAGGATCTGCACGTCGCCCGCGCCGTGCCGGGGGTACCAGTCGTATCCGGTCGTGCCGGGAGCGCTCAGCGCCACCACGATCGTGTCGCCGACGCGCAGGTCGAGCGTCTTGCCGGAATCCGAGTTCGTCAGCAGGATCTGCTGCGGGGAACGGCAGGCGGTCGTGAGGCAGGCGGCGAGGAGCGCCGGAAGGAACCATGTGATGAACCGGAAAAACGTCATAGTCTGTGGCCGGATGAGTTCAGTTTATGCCGATGGGAAAAAAGGAATCCCGCTCCGGAACGGAAAGCGGACCGGAGCGGAGGATACGGGATCGGGCTCAGTTGCCCGCCATCATGTCGGCGGCGTCGGCCTCGGCGGTGGTGATCGGCTTCACGCCGTAGTCGCGCGTGAGGACTTCGAGGATGCCGGGGGAGAAGAACGCGGGGAACGTCGGGCCGAGGCGGATGTTCTTGAACCCGAGCGTGAGCAGCGCCAGGAAGACCGCGATCGTCTTCTGTTCGTACCAGGAGAGGACGAAGGAGACGGGAAGCTTGTCGAGCGTGCGGATCCCGAGGGCGTTCTGGAGTTCGAGCGCGATGCGGATGATGGAATAGGCGTCGCTGATCTGCCCGACGTCCATGATGCGCGGGATGCCGGTGATCTTGCCGAGGTCGAGGTTCAGGAAACGGTACTTCGCGCCGCCCGCGGTCAGGATGACGGTATCCGGCGGTAGCGCCTTCGCGAGCTCGGTGAAATACGCGCGGCGTTCGTCGCGTCCGTCTTCGCCCGCGATCACGATGAAACGGCGGATGGTGCCGTTTTCGATGTAGTGCGCGATCTGGGAGATCACGGAGCAGACCTGATGGTGTCCGAAGCCGCCGGTGAGCACGACGGAATCGGTGTCGAGCGGCGTGGGGGCCGGGAGCGTTTTGGCAAGCGCGATGACCTCGGAGAAATCCTTCTGCATGCCGATGTGGCGGTGCGTGATGTGCGGCGTGCCCTTGCAGCCGACCATGCCCGTGGTGAAGATGCGCCCGCGGTAGGCGTCCTGCACCGGCGTGATGCAGTTCGAGTTGACGATGACGGGGCCGTTGAACGAGGCGAAATCCTGCGTCTGGGTCCACCAGGAGCCGCCGTAGTTGCCCTTCAGGTGCGGGAACCTGCGGAACGCGGGATAGGTGTTGGCCGGGAGCATGTCGCCGTGCGTGTAGACGTCGATGTCGGCGTGCTCGGTCTGGATCAGGAGCTCTTCGAGGTCCTTCAGATCCTGCCCGGACATCAGGATGCCGGGATTCTGTCCGGCTTTCCAGGAGACGTGGCAGATAGCCGGGGAACCGTAGGTCTCGGTGTTGGCCTCGTCCAGGAGCGCCATGGCGACGGAGGCGATGCGGCCGCATTCGACGATCAGGAGCGCGAGGCGTTCGTGCGGCGTGTCCTTTTTTGCCGTGGCGGACAGCACCTTGATGATGAAGTTGTAGATGGAGTTGTCCTCGTAGCCGAGGGCGAGCGCGTGAAACGCGAAGGCGCAGACGCCCTTCAGGCCGCACAGGAGCAGTTCGCGGTAGGCGCGCTCTTCCGGATCTTCGACGGAGAGGATGGAAGGATCCACCTGAATATCGGAATCGAGCGTGCGGAGGGCGCGTTTCGCCTCGTCGATGAGGGCATAGATGCGGTCGGGGTTGAAGTTGGTATCGGTAAGCGTGGCGGACATGGCGCGGACGATGAACCGGCTGAACTCACGCGTGACGTTGGTGCGGCCTTCCAGGGTCAGGGCGACGGCTTTCAGCTCGGCGACGAGGCGGTCCTGAAGATTGGCCGTCTCGGACGTCTCGCCGCAGCGGCCGCCCGTCGTGCATCCTTTGTTGCCGAAAGCCTCCTGGCACTGGTAGCAGAACATGGATCCTTCCATCTGGATTTTCTCCTTTATAAAAATGAGGTTGTGTTTCTGAAAACAGGAAATCCCGGATGTATTTTACACGCTGAAATCCGTTTTGTCAAATCGTTTCCGCGGAAAACGCGCAGGATTTGCGAAATTTCATCCTGCACGAGGAAACGGAACGGTCAGAAACGGGCAGGCGGCTCCGGCACCGGAAGCGCGAAACCGCCATGCAGACCGTTTTCGGGAGAAAGCTCGGTCAGGCTTTCTTGACGATCTTGGACCAGGAATCCTTCAGGGCGACCGTGCGGTTGAACACCGGATGCTCCTTGGAGTGGTCCTTCGGATCGGAGAAGAAATAACCGATGCGCTCGAACTGGACGTGCGTGCCCGGCGGAAGCTCGGCGAGGCCGGGCTCGATGCGGCATTTCGCGACCTTCAGGGATTCCGGGTTCAGATAGCTCTTCCAGTCGGCGTCCTCCGGGATGGCGGAGAGATCGGCGATGGTGAAGAGCTTGTCGTAGAGCCGGACCTCGGCTTCGAGGGACTTGTCGGCGGAGACCCAGTGGATGGTGCCCTTGACCTTGCGGCCGTCGGGGGCGTTGCCGCCCTTCGTGGCGGGGTCGTACGTGGCGTGCAGCTCCACGATCTCGCCGTTTTCGTCCTTCACGAACGAGGTGCAGGTCACGAAATAGGCGCTGCGGAGGCGGACTTCCTTTCCGACCGCGAGGCGGTGGAACTGCTTCACGGGGTTCTCCATGAAGTCGTCGCGCTCGACGTAGAGCGTCTTCGTGAACGGGACCTTGCGTGTGCCGGCGGCGGGGTCCTCCGGATTGTTCACGGTCTCGACCTC
>JAFXUM010000272.1 GCA_017524965.1 Lentisphaeria bacterium
GCAACGCGCTCGGCAACTTTCAGGAGTACATGGACGCCTTCGAGAAGTATCCGCGCCTCATCGGCGGCTGCATCTGGGACTGGGTCGACCAGAACATCCGCGCCACCCGCGGACCCGACGGCAAGTACAAGGCCGCGCCGTACACCGGCGAGGCGCTCGCGTTCGGCGGCATGTTCGGCGACTACCCGAACGACGCGAATTTCTGCGACAACGGCGTGATCGTGTCCGGCCGTCAGGTCACGCCGAAGCTGCTTGAGGTGAAGAAGGTCTACCAGTACCTCCGGTTCCGGGACCTCACGCCGGACGATCCATCCAAGTTCACGCTCGAGCTCACCAGCAAATATTTCCATAAAACCATCCGCGACTACACCGTGGCGGCGGTCTTCACCGGCGGACAGGACGGCTTCGAGCGCACCGTCCTGACGCGGAAGGTCGCCTCGCTCGCCCCCGGCGAAAAGACCGTGCTCACGTTCGACATCCCCGAGGTGCCGTCCTCGCGAAATGACATTTCCGCGTGGAAGAAGGGGATGCTCTTCCTCGTCTTCCCCTCGGAGAAGGATTCCCTCGTGCGGTATAAGATCGTCGAAAAGGAAGCCGACCCGGTCGAACTCCTGAAAAAGAATCAGGTCGAGGAGGCGCGCAAGTACGCGGTCGCCTGGGAAGCCTTCGATCTCCCCGTCCCGACCAGGAAGTACGGCCCGTTCCCCGAGGTCAAAAGCAGCACGCGTCTGGAGGTCGTCGGCGAAGGCCGGAACATCACCGTCGTCGGTCGAGCCTTCCGGGACCAGCTTGTCGACGGCCGCGTCGAAACCGTCCCCGCAGGAGACGCCTTCTCCGTAAAGTTTGCCGACGGCCGCCTCGCCGGCTTTATCTCGGGCGGATACGATTTCTTCCGCAAAGGCCCGGAACTTAACTTCGCCCGCGCTGCGGTCGACAACGACAAGTGGCTCAAGGCGTACAACGACAATGTCCTGTACGGGGAATCCAGCGTCGAATGCCGCGGCTTCCAGGTCGACCGTTCCGACTACCGGGCGGTCGCGGTCGATACCGAGCTCTACTGCCGCAAGGGCTCCTACGGCTTCACCGTGAAGACGAAGTGGACCATCTACGACCACGGCTACATCCGTTCCGAAAACGCCATCACCCCGGATTTCGACAGCACCCCCATCTCCTGCCTCGGATTCGTTTTCGAACTCCCCCACGATTTCGACGAACTCACATACATCGGACGTGGCCCGCAGGAGAACTATGTCGACCGCAGGACCGCGACCTGGTTCGACACCTTCCACACCACCGTGAAGGGCATGTTCACGCCGTATTCCAGGACGCAGCACTACGGCAACCGCACGGGCGTGAGCCAGGTCATACTCAAAAACTTCGACAATGAAACCGGCCGCACCCTGGTCTTCCGATGCGAAAACAACGAAAAAGGCATGGAGTTCACCGCTGCCGAATGGACGCAGAAGGAGATCGCCGACGCGAAGACGCCGGACCGTCTGCCGCCGTCCGACAAGACCGTCCTCGAGCTCGACATCTTCCAGGCTCCGCTCGGCGGCAACAGCTGCGGCCCCGTCCCGCTGGAGAAATACACCGTGCGCGCCGGACGCGAAACGTCCTTCAAACTGGACTACACCATCATCCCGACATTATGATTGAGCTGACCGGCACAGGAATGACGTCGCGGCACGGTCTCCGCGATTCCATTTTTGCTTTTTTAGACGATTCCGTTTGCTTTTTGCTGTTGCGGCGGTATAGTATGGTAGTATTTTGTTCCAAACGACGGAATCGCGTCTCCGACGCCGCACCAACCAAAGAAAGACCGAACAATGAACGCACAGAATCGCACTTACAAACTTTGCACCACGATCTCCGCCCTGCTGCTCGCCGCGGTTTTGCTCCCGAATCTTTTCAAGGTGCTTGACAGCAGCGCGCAGGCTCCCGCCGTTCCGCCGGCCGCCGCCCAGACTCAGGCTCAGGTTGCATCCGAGACGAAGGAATACAAGCCGACCGGGAATCCGATGTTCTCCCACAAGTTCACGGCGGACCCCGCGCCGGTCGTGATCGGCGACACGCTGTGGATGATCACCAGCCACGACGAGACCGCGCCGAACGGCAGGTTGAACCGGAATTTCCGGATGCGCGACTGGTGCCTCTTCTCCACGAAGGACATGAAGACCTGGACGGAATACCCGACGCCGCTCTCCGTGAGCGAGTTCAAATGGGACGGCACGCACACGGCGTACGCGGCGCAGATGATCCCGCGCGACGGCAAATACTACCTCTACATCAGCACCAACGGCAACGGCATCGGCGTGGCGGTCGCCGACAAGCCGGAAGGCCCGTACAAGGACCCCATCGGCAAGCAGCTCGTGACGCCCGCCCAGTGTTTCGCCACGACGCACTCGTGGGCGTGCATCGACCCGACCGTGATGATCGACGACGACGGGCAGGCGTGGCTTGTGTGGGGCAACAGAAAATGCTATTACGCCAAGCTCAAAAAGAACATGGTCGAGCTGGACGGCGAGGTGAAGACGCTCGACATCGACCTGAAGGACATGCCGTTCGAGGAAGGCCCGTGGATCTTCAAGCGCGACGGCAAGTATTATCTGGTCTACGCCTGCGGCAACCCCGAAAAGCTCGCCTACGCGATCGGCGACAAGGTCGACGGCCACTTCGAGGCGAAAGGCATCCTGATGGAACGTTCCGGCAACTGCGGCTCCAACCATCCGGGCGTCGCCGAGTTCAACGGCGAATGGTATCTCTTCTACCACACCGGAGCCAACGGCGGCGACTTCAACCGCGCGGTCTGCGTTGACAAAATGACGTTCAACGCGGACGGCACCATCAATCCGGTTCCGTTCTCGAAGGAAGGCATCTTCGGCGCCGCCGAACAGCCGAAGAAATAAGCCATGACCGAGCCGATCCGGATCCTCTTCGTCTGCCACGGGAACATCTGCCGCAGCCCCATGGCGGAGTTCGTGATGAAGGATCTTGTCCGCCGGAAACGCCTTGAAAACCGCTTTGAGATCGCGTCCGCCGCGACCAGCCGCGAGGAGCTCGGCAATCCGGTCTATCCGCCCGCGCGGAGGACGCTCGCCGGACACGGGATCGCCTGCGCCGGACACCGCGCCCGGCAGATGACGCGGACGGACTATGACGACTACGACCTGATCGTGTGCATGGACCGGAGAAACATCCGCAACGCCCTCCGGATCACGGATGGCGACCCGGAGCGCAAGATCGTGCTTCTGCTTGATTACGCGGGGCGTCCCGGCGAGGAGGTCGCGGATCCCTGGTACACGGGCGATTTCGACGCGACCTGGGACGACGTCGTGAGCGGCTGCGAGGGGCTCCTGCGGTCATTCGGCATGACAGCCGGACAGGGTTGAACCGGTTTCCCTCTTTTCCAGCCTGCGGACAGCCGTTTTTCCGGCTGACGAATACAATACGGGGAGCCGGAATGGCTCCCCGATCATGATCCCGGCGGTCCGTTTCATGCCGGGACGCCGGCTGTCACGCCGTCGTCGGCATCCGAGCTTGTCAAAGCTCGTTGATGTCGAGCGTCATGTAGATGGCGTTGTACTTGCGGAAAAGCGCCGGAAGCTCGTCGCTGCGGCGTTTCGCGTCGATGACCTTGTCGGCGGCCGCCTTGGTCTCGACGTCGCCGGGCTGGAACGCGTAACCGTATTCCTCGGCTGGGATGACCATGTCGAGCATTTTGACTTTGCCGGCGTTCTTGCCCGCGATGAGTTCGGCCTCGCCCTCGTCGTCGACGTAGGCGTCGATCTCGTGGCTGATGAGGCCCATGACCGCCTGGTTCGGGTTGTCGTAGTGGTATACTTTCCCGGCCTGAAGCATGTTCCCGGCAAATTCCTCGTTCGTCGTGCCTTTCTTCGCTCCGATCTTTTTCCCGTTCAGGCTTTTGATCGTGTCATACGGGGAGTCTCCGCTCACGAGGATGCGGCGGACATTCTTTTCGTAGGGTTTGGAGAACAGAACGATCTTTTTGCGTTCCGGCGTGATGGAGATCCCGGACGCGCCCATGTCGGCTGCTCCGCTCTCGACGAGGGGGAGCACTTCGGAGAAGGGGACGATCATGATCTGGATCGGGCGTTTCAGCTCGTCCGCGATCGCCTCGGCCATTTCGATGTCGACGCCGACCAGCTTGTTCCGGTTCATGAAAACGAACGGGGCGAAGGAGGATTCGACGCAGACCACGAACGGCCTGACGCCGCCGTCCGTCTGGGAGCCGAGGGGAAACGCGTTGAGGGTTTCGATATGCTTCGCGCGGCTTTTCTGAAGTTCGCCGGACGCTTTGAAGCGTTCGATGACCTTGTTTGCCGCGGATGCGAGGCCGGAATCCGATTTGTTGAAGATCAGCCCGTACTGGACTTCGCATACGGGATCGTCCAGGATCGTGCATTCGTCGTCGCTGGCGTTGACCAGGTATTCCGCCTGCATGCGGTCCATCATGGCGGCGTCGACGCGTCGGTCCATGAGCGCCGCGTTCACGTCTTCCTGCGTCAGGAACGGCAGAACAAGTCTCGGCTTGATGACTTCGCGCAGATACGAGATGTCGGTGGTGCCTTCCTGGGCGGCGACTCTGGATTCCTTCAGCGTGACAGCATTCGTGATCTCGGAATCCGCCGGCACGACGGCGACCTGGGCGGAGGTGTCGTAGACGTCGGAGAAGAGGACGCGCTCGGCGCGTTCCCCGGTGATCGTGAGACCCGCCGCGCCGATGTCGGCCTTGCCCGAGGCAACGAGCGTGAAGATGTGCTGGAACGGCACGATCTTGTACTGGACCGGGCGTCCGAGCTCCTTCCCGATCTCGTTGATGAGGTCGACGTCGATGCCGGCGACGGGGCGGTTCGATCCGGTCCCGAGATAGTAGCAATACGGGGAGGAGGACGCGACGCAGGCGACGACCAGCGGCTTGTCTTTGTCATCCGAGCACGACGGCAGAAAAACGGTGCAGGCGAACAGAAAAGCGAACAGGGCGAACAGTTTGTTCATATCTGTGAACTCCTATGTGATAAAACGGAAAATGTTGAGATTGAGCTTCCTTCGAAACGGGGCGGGCGCACCTGGATCACACGGGAACGGGGAGCTCCGTGATCCTGCACTCCGGACTGTATGGCATTTCCTCGTGTACGGACGTCCCTTCCGCGATCTGATTCACGGGCAGATGAAGATACCGGATGATCCCCTCGGCAAGCACCTCGCCGTCGATGGTCAGGATCCGCGCCTCCACGGCAAACAGCCTGGAACGGTCTTCGATCAGTTTCCCCGTGGCCAGAAGATCGGCGTCGTAGGGGACGGGCTTCCGGTAGCGGGTCTCGAGGGAAATGGTGACGCCGAATTCCGCGTCGTCGTTTCTGGCCGCCCACAAGCCCCGGAGACCCATTTCGTCCAGCATCGCGGTGATCATGCCGCCGTGGACACGCCCGGGATAGCTCTGATGCCAGGCCCGGTAGCGGAACGGCGACGCGACGCTTCCGTCGGTCATGTTATAGAATGGAGCGCGGACGCCGAACTGGTTGTCCAATCCGCAGATCACGCACATCCGGCTGTTGCGCTGCTGTCCGATCACTTTCATGTTTTTGTTCTCCAGAAAATCCTGCCGTTCCCCGAAAACGCGCCTGCGGTCCTTTTGCGGCGGAACGCCCGGCGGGAAAAACGAGAAACAACTGTAATAATATACCTTCCCTTCCGCTTTTTTTCAACCGGAGTTCTTTTGATTGAAGATAGATAAAAAACTCGGCCCCTTGCGATGGTCGCAAGGGGCCGAGGCGATGTGTGAACTTGTTCAGCATGTTCCCGGCACGAATCTTTCGAGGACGCGCCGGGGAAAAACCGGCTGCTTACTCGAACATCTTCGGGAGGCCGTTGTAGAGGATGTTCATGATCGTGGTGTTGTCATGTCCGCTCTTTTCGGAGAAGGCCTGGTACAGGTTGCCGTCCTTGAAGTTGTCGCAATACTTGAAGATCTCGGTATGCTTCTTCATGGCGTCGATCTGGGGAGTCAGGTTTCCGTAGGCCATGTCGGAGGGGCTGCCGCAGCCGGCGTAGACGCGGAAGTCCGTGGGCTTGTAGCCGCTCTGGGTGAAGGTGTCCGCGAGATACTTTGCGGAGCCTTCGCCATTGCCCATGCCGGCGATCCAGCTGTCGCCGCTGATCGGGATGTAGCAGCCGATCTGGTCGATGCAGTGATCGAAGACGCCCCACGTGCAGACGCCGCCCATGGAGAATCCGCTGAACGCGCGGTGCCACTTGGAGGCGTGGATGCCTTCCTTGGTGACGTCCTTGGCGTAGGTGTGATACTGCTTTTCGACGGCGGGGATCAGGTCCTTGACGAGCTCGAGGTGGAAGTTCATGCTGGTGCTGTTCATGTCGCTGGCGTACGGCACGTTGTAGGTGGGCGTGACGACGATGATGGGCTTGATGTCGCCCTTGGCGATCATGTTGTCGAGCACGTTCTTCATCTGGCTGTTCCGGCCTTCGCCGCCGAAATACTGGTTTTCGTTGCCGCCGCCGCCGTGCATCAGGTACAGGATGTTGTACTGGGTCTTGGTGTCTTTCTCGTCATAGCCCGCGGGCAGATAGATGAGAGCGGTCTTCTCGATGTCGGCGCTGCCTTCCTTCGAATTGTCGCGCGTTTTGTACTTGAAGGACACGACCTTGCCGGATTTTTCGTTGGGATTGTTGTATTCCTGCGGCATTTCCTTGAACTTGTTGTCGGGGAACTCCGTCCGGGTGGAGGCGATGGATTCCATCTTTTCTCTCTTTTCGGCTTTCACTTCGCGCGCCTGACCGCCCATGCCGCCCATGCCGCCCATGCGGGGCATACCGCCGCCCATGCCGCCCATACGGGGCATGCCGCCCTGGCCGCCGCCGAATCCGGGGAAGCCGCCCTGGCCGCCGCCGAATCCGGGGAATCCGCCCATGCCGCCAGCGGGAGCGCCGCCGGGAGCAGCACCGCCGGGAGCAGCACCGCCGGGAGCAGCACCGCCGGGCGCGCCGCCGCCGAATCCGGGGAAGCCGCCCTGGCCGCCCATCGGGGGCATGCCGCCCTGGCCGCCGCCGAATCCGCCGAATCCGCCCATGCCGCCGGGCATACC
>JAFXUM010000273.1 GCA_017524965.1 Lentisphaeria bacterium
CGATTCCGGCCGCCAGGCGGTCATCGTCGGCCGCGACAGCTTCGGCCAGGGCTCCAGCCGCGAACACGCCGCCATCTGCCCGATGTACCTCGGCGTGAAGGCGGTCATCGCCATCGCCATCGAACGCATCATCCGCGCCAACATGATCAACTTCGGCATCCTGCCGCTCACGTTCGCGAATCCCGCCGACTACGACCGGATCGACCCGGAAGACGCCGTCGAGATCGCCGACCTCCGCAAGGCCGTGCAGGAAAGCTCCGTCACCGCCACGGTGAAGAAGCCCTCCGGCGAATCGTTCCGGATCCAGCTGAACCTGAACGTCTCCGATGAGGACCGCGCGATCCTGACCGCGGGCGGACGCCTGAACGTCAAGTAAGCCGCCGTCTAAAAGAAGCAACCCACGCGTGCGGCGTCCGGCACAGACAAAACACGGACAAGTCGGACGCCCGCGCGGCTGATAAATATTCACATGTTTTCCGGCCTTGACCGGCCGGGTTTTCCGAGGGTGCGGGAATGAACGTCAAGAAAGACAAATTCGAACATTGGTCGGCGGAAGACTCCGCCACGCTTTACGGCATCAACGACTGGGGCGCGGGCTATTTCCACGTCAACGACAAGGGCGAGCTCACGATCTCCCCGAATCCGGGCAAGGACGCCCCCGCGGTCAGCCTGCCCGACATCGTCCACGGCATCCAGGAACGCGGCATGAACATGCCCGTGCTGATCCGCGTCAGCAACATCCTGGAATCCCGCATCAACCAGCTCCACGCGAGCTTCCGCAAGGCGATCGAACAGACCAAGTACAAGGGGCAGTACAAAGGCGTCTTCCCCATCAAGGTCAATCAGCAGCAGCAGGTCGTGCAGGACATCTCCCGCTACGGCCGGGAATTCCACCACGGCCTCGAGGCCGGCAGCAAGGCGGAGCTCATCGCCGCCCTCGGCACGCTCCACGATCCCGAGGCGTGCGTGGTCTGCAACGGCTACAAGGACGAGGAGTTCGTCGACCTCGCGCTCTACGCGTCCATGCTCGGATTCCGGTGCATCCTCGTCATCGAGATGCCCAGCGAGCTCGACGTGATCATCGAACGCAGCCGCAAGCTCAAGGTCAAGCCGATGATCGGCGTCCGCATGAAGCTCTCCACGCGCGCCGGCGGCAAATGGACCGAATCCGGCGGCGACCGCAGCGTGTTCGGCCTGAACACCGCCCAGCTCATGGAGCTCGTCGACCACCTGAAGGACGAGGACATGCTCGACTGCCTCCGCCTGCTCCATTACCACATCGGCTCCCAGATCCCGAACATCCGCGACATCCGGTCCGGCGTGCAGGAGGCCGCCCGCGTCTATATCGGCCTCGTGCAGGAAGGCGCGCCGATGGGCTACCTCGACCTCGGCGGCGGCCTCGCCGTCGACTACGACGGCTCCCACACGAACTACCAGCACAGCCGCAACTACACCATCGACGAGTACTGCGTCGACATCATCGAGACCGTCGGCGAAATGCTCACCGAGGCGGACGTCCCCCACCCGGACATCATCACCGAGTCCGGTCGCGCCACCGTCGCGTATTCCTCCATCCTGCTCTTCAACATCCTCGACGTCGCCCGCTTCGACCCGGTCACCATCCCGGACAAGATCCCGGAGAACGCGCACGACCTCACGAAGGACCTGATGAACATCCTCTCGAACATCAACCAGAAGAATCTGCAGGAGTTCTTCCACGACGCCATCTACAACCGCGACGAACTGCGCCTGCTCTTCAAGAACGGACGCATCTCCCTCCGCGAACGCGCCCTCGTCGAATCCGCCTTCTGGCACATCATGGCGGTCGCGAACAAGGAGGCGCAGAAACTCTCCTACGTCCCGGACGAATTCGAGGACCTCGACGCCCAGCTCGCCGACATCTACTACGCCAACTTCAGCGTCTTCCAGTCGCTCCCCGACTCCTGGGCGATCCACCAGGTCTTCCCCATCGTCCCCATCCACCGCCTCAACGAACGCCCCACGCGCAGCGGCATCCTGTCCGACATCACCTGCGACTGCGACGGCAAGGTGGACAAGTTCGTGGACCTGCACGACGAACTCCACACGCTCCCGCTCCACGAACTCAAGCCGGACGAGGAATACTACCTCGGCGTCTTCCTGGTCGGCGCGTACCAGGAGACGCTTGGCGACCTCCACAATCTGCTCGGCGACACCAACGTCGTCAGCATCACCATCTCCCCGGACGGGCATTTCGACATCGACAAGGAGATCGAGGGCGACTCCGTCGGCGACGTGCTGTCCTACGTCGAGTACGACGCGAAGGAGCTCATCACCTTCTTCCGCAGCGTCGCCGAACAGGCCGTCCGCAGAAAAATGATCACTCCCGCCCAGCGAAAGACCATCACGAACGCGTTCGAGGACGGTATTCGCGGATACACTTATTTTGAACGTTAAGACACTTCAAAGAAGGAGACTTACACCATGTCAAGAGTCCTGATCATCGGAGCCGGCGGCGTCGCGACCGTCGCCGCCCACAAATGCGTCCAGGCGTCCGACGTCTTCACCGACATCATGATCGCCAGCCGCACGGAGTCCAGATGCAAGAAACTGGCCGCCGCCCTGAAGCGTCCCGTTCAGACCGCGCAGGTCGACGCCGACAACGTCCCGCAGCTCGTCGAGCTCATCAAGTCGTTCCGCCCGGACGTCGTCCTGAACCTCGCCCTGCCCTACCAGGACCTCCACATCATGGACGCCTGCCTTGAGACCGGCGTGGACTACGTCGACGCCGCCAACTACGAGCCGCCGGACGTCGCGCACTTCGAATACAGCTGGCAGTGGGCGTACCGCGACCGCTTCCGCGAGAAGGGCATCACCGCGCTCCTCGGCAGCGGATTCGACCCCGGCGTCTCCAACGTCTACACCGCGTGGGAAAAACAGTATTTCGACACCATCGACACGCTCGACATCATCGACTGCAACGCGGGCGACAACGGACAGGCGTTCGCCACCAACTTCAACCCGGAGATCAACATCCGCGAGGTCACCGCGAAGGGCAAATACTACAAGGACGGACAGTTCATCGAGACCGAGCCGCTCGAGTTCTCCAAGATGTTCGACTTCCCTGCCGGCATCGGCCCGAAGAAGATCTACCTCCTCTGGCACGAGGAACTCGAATCCCTCGCCCCGTACCTGAAGCCCTACGGCCTCAAGGAGGCGCGCTTCTGGATGACCTTCTCCGACAACTACATCAAGCACCTCGAAGTCCTCCAGGACGTCGGCATGACCCGCATCGACCCCGTCATGTACGAAGGACACGAGATCATCCCGCTCCAGTTCCTGAAGGCGCTCCTCCCCGATCCCGCCTCCCTCGGCCCGCTCACCAAGGGCAAGACCTGCATCGGCTGCCTTCTGCAGGGACAGAAGGACGGCAAGCCCGTCAAGCGCTTCGTGTACAACGTCTGCGACCACGAGGAATCCTTCCGCGAGACCGGCGCGCAGGCCGTCTCCTACACGACCGGCGTCCCCGCCATGATCGGCGCGATGATGCTCGCCACCGGCACATGGAAGGGCCCCGGCGTCTTCAACATGGAAGAATTCGATCCCGCCCCGTTCATGCAGAAGCTCAACGAGTACGGCCTCCCCTGGGAAGAGATCGTGTACTGACGCTTTTTTTGCAACGATGCCGGACATGCCCGGCAAAGTCTTTTCCTCCTCAAGGAACTGAGTTTGGATTGGATGCCCGGCATCGTTTCGAGATATTGTTTTCTCCGAAGTTTCTCCCACAAACTAAAGTACGGAAAATGATGAAGACAGATTCCAGACAACAGAGAGATTCCAACTTGGAACTCCTGAGGATTCTTGGTATGTTTGCCATCATCGCATATCATTTCTTTCTGCAGACTGCGATATACCATGAACCCAATTCTTCATTCTCGCATTGTATCGCGATGTTTCTGGGCAGTTTCGGCAGGTCAAGCGTCAACATCTTTATTCTGATCGGGGCATGGTTCCTGATTGATCTTCCGTTCAAAAGTATTCGGCTGGTTCGCCTGTACATTCCATGCTTCTGTTATACCGTCGTTGTCACTGGAATTGTCATTCTTTCCGGCAAAGTTCAAAACGGGACAGCATCAGGGGCTATGCTCCGTGCACTGACGCCGTTCTCGTCGAGCCCGCTCTGGTTTATCACGGACTACATCTTTCTTTTACTTCTGACCCCGGCTCTGAACACGCTGATTCATGCTCTCGACCTTCGAAAATACAGGTTCTTGCACTGGGTGCTGATCATCGTGTTCGTCGTCATCCCGACCGTGGAAAGCGCCTTGCCCGGTTTTGGCGTCTACAAATACTACGTGATAAAGTCCGACATGTCATGGATGGTCGCCCTGTATTTGCTGGCCGGATACTGGAAAAAGAATCCTGACCTGTGGATTAAACAGAAAAAATGGAACGCCGGATGTTTCGTCGGGATGATCGTCCTTTGTGCCGGATTGTTCCTGACGGACTTCCTGCTGGGTAAATACTGCACCCAGGGCTTTGTGACAAGGAAATATCATACCTTTTTGAAATTTCTGGTTATGGATCTGTCCTCTGTTTTCTGTTTCTGTTTCGCTGTTGCAGCCTTCTTCTTTTTTCAGCACGTCAGGATTGCTTCCCGAACTCTTTCAAATGTCATAAACCGTATTTCCAAAAATATCCTCGGCATATATATCCTCCATCAGATACCTGTTTTTATCCCGGTCATGTGGGGGGTATTCCATACGGAAAAATGGGTTGATTCCCCATGGTTCGTGCTTTTTGAGAGCGGAACGGTTCTTTTAGTGTTTATCGCAGCATGGATCACCGACAATTTCGGGACAACGGCATTGAAACCGCTACTCAATGCATCCTGGTTGATAAACAGTTCAAAACGGATCGACGATGCGATAAACAATTGAATCGTCTGGCATGGTATCTTTCCGGCAAACAGGACCCGATATGAAACGCAAAACGAAAATCCCGGAAAACGTCTGGAACATCATCTGCACGGCGGCGATCATTGCCGCCCTCATCCTCGCCGCCTTCGCCATTTTCAAAAAGTAAACGGCGCGCCCCGTGCCGGCACAGGCGGTTTGGAAGGTACGGTTCAAAAAAGACTGGCGGCCATTCCCTTTCGCCGGTAAAAAAAACGGGCGGTCCGCCCGAGGTTGGGAGAACCGCCCGAGTCTTATCTTGTTTTTCCCGAACGAATGTCAGTTGGCCGGGGAGATGCGGTAGACGCCCGCATCGTGGCATTTGAGGGTACGGGAGAAGGAGCCTTCGAACGTGCCGAGGTCCTTGCCTTCCCACAGGTCGCGGACTTTTGCCTTCTTTCCGATGCCGAGTTCGGCGAAGTCCACGGAGACTTCCGCCGTATCCTTCACCTCTACGTCGAATGCCTCGTCGGTCAGGACGAGGAACTCGATCGTGCCGCCCTGACGTTCGGTGCCGTCGGCGAGGACGCCGCGCGCGGTGAGGGTGTCGTATCCTTCCGGACGGTCATAGATGATGACCGAGGCGGCGTGCGTGCCGATGCCGTCGATCCGGCGTCCGTCGGAGGTCTGGCCGACGCGGGTGTTGCCCCAGCCCTGCGTGGCGCTCTTCCAGCGGAGTTCGGTGAGCTTCTTCGTACCGGCGGGACCGGAGAGGACGGGTTCCAGCCAGGCGGCGTGGTCGTAGTTGATGCCGTCGCCGCCGTCGGTCACGGCGAGCGCGAACGACTTCGAGCCGCCGATGTCCGCCTTGATCTCCGTTTCACGCACGCCGGAGCCGCCGACCTTGATGCTGTGGAATTTGGCCTTCTGGTAGTCGATGTTGTGCGAGCCGGGCGTGGAGGCATTGAACAGCGCGACGTACTTATCCTTGCTTCCGGGGACGTCCGCCGCCCACACGAAGAGGTCGCCCTTCTGCGAGAGCTGGCGGTTGTTGTCGCTGTTCTGGTTGATCGCGATGACTTCCTTGTTCGTGAGGAGCTTCAGCGTCCAGTCGTCGAGCTTGGTCATGTCCGCGCCGAGGATGAGCGGGGACCGCGCGATCGACCACAGCGTGAAGCACAGACGCTGCTCTTCCTGCGTGAAGTTGGTCTTGCGGTTGAACTGGATGATGCCGAACGGAAGCATGTCGGCGTCCGGCCAGGAGCCCTTGATGCGGTAGGGTTCCCAGCGGTGCAGACGGCCGAACATCCCGTACAGCGGCGACCAGCGGTCCCAGAAGTCGTCGGAGACGCGCCACATGTTCGCATGCTCGTCGGCGTGCTTGCCGTTCTGGATCGGGGTATCGCCGGGGGAAAGGCTGAGGATGATCGGGCGGCCGCACTTGTCGATCGCCTTGCGGATCGCCTCGATCTCGGCGGTGGCGTACGGACGGGAGAGGTCGTCGATCTTGATGAAGTCAAGGCCCCACTCGGCGAACTGCTCGAAGAGGGAGTCATAGTATTCCTGCGCGCCGGGCTTGCTCATGTCGACGCCGTACATATCCTGATTCCACGGGCAGGTGCTGCGCATGTTCACGATGTCCTGCGCGTGATAGTTCGTGCCCTTCACCTTCGTGTTTTCGCGGACCGCCTGGCGCGGGATGCCGCGCATCAGGTGCACGCCGATCTTCAGGCCGCGTTCGTGCATGTAGTCGGCGAGCGGCTTCAGGCCCTTGCCGCCTTTCGAGGACGGGAAGCGTTCCGGCCCGGGGATGAACCTGCCGTATTCGTCCATGGAGAACTGGTGGCGGATGTCGCTCTGGAATCCCTTCTGGTTGTCATTGTACCACTGGTGGTCGATCACGAAAATGTTCCATCCGTAGGGCTTCAGCAGTTTGACCATGGCTTCGGCCTGTTCCTTCGCCTGCGCCTCGGTGAGGCTGAGGCCGAAACAGTCGAAGCTGTTCCAGCCCATCGGCGGGGTCGGAGCCCAGTCGTGGAAATCGGCCGCGGACAGCGCCGCGCCCGCGAGCATGGCGCATGAGAGTGCAAGAGTTTTGAGTGCTGCTTTCATGGAAAACTCCTTGTGTGAGGTTGCCTGATTCATCCCGGACGCGTTTTTTTTCTTTGAGGGGGCCGCGCCCGGTTTTTGACTATAATATATGCCGGCCGAATCATAAAGTCAAATACCGTTCGCAAAAATACAACCGGATCGGAACCTCAATTCTCTCCCGGTAACGTTAATAACGTATCCGCCCGGGACTCACAGCACGGGGTAGCTGCCAAGGAGCTTCAGTTCCTCCGTGAGCGGCTTCAGTCCGGCGAGCGCGGCGGCTACGCGCGGAGCGTTGGCCGCGCCCTCGATATCGACGAAGAACCGGTAGTGCCAGCAGCCGGACCCGGAGGGACGGCTTTCGATCATGGTGAGCGTGACGCCGGCGTTCTTGAACGGCTCGAGGCAGTCGTGCAGCGCGCCGAAGCGTTCGCGCGCGGTGAAGCAGATGCAGCATTTCGCGTGCGGCATGAGCGTGTTTTCGGCGCGGGACAGGATCAGGAAGCGCGTGCGGTTGTCCGGCGTGTCCTGAATGGAACGGTCGAGGATGTTCAGGTGGTACTGCGCGGCGATGCTCTCCCCGCCGATGACTGCGGCGTTCGGGCTGAGCGCGGCGAACTCGGCGGCGCGCGCGTTGGAGCCGACGCCCACGGTTTCGACGTCCGGGAAATTGCGTTCGAGGTATTTCCGGCACTGGCCGAGCGACTGCACGTGGCTGTAGATGACGCCGATCTTCTCCTTCGGCACGGACGCCATGAGGCAGTGGTGGATGTTCATGGACGTCTCCGCGTAGATCTTCAGCGTGGTACTCGCCAGCACGTCCAGCGTGCCGATCACGACGCCCTCCGTGGTGTTCTCGACCGGCACGCAGCCGTATTCGCACTCGCCGGTCTCGACCGCCGCGAAGACGTTCTGGATGCCGGAGCACGGACGGTATTCGGCGGTCTCGGCGAAGACCTTGCGCGCGGCCTCGTGCGTGAACGTCCCGGCGGGCCCGAGGTACGCCACGCGCGGCTTGGCGGCGGAGATCGAATGCGGCGTGCCGTGGCGCAGGCGCTCCGCGGCGTTCAGGATCAGGCGTTCCGTCTCGTCGAACCCGATGCAGGCGTCCGTGACGGACACGCGCGGATCGGGCGCGACGCCGGGCATCAGGTTCTGTTTGCCGGGCAGCAGACAGCTTTCGAGCATCAGGCCCGCGATGCCGTCGTTTCCGGCGAGCTTCTGCGCCAGGACATCCTCGAAGACGATGTGCTGGCGGCCGGGGTCGCGCCGCGAATTGCCGTGGCTGCAGTCGATGACGACCGTGCGCGGGATGCCCGCGTTTTCGAGCTTGCGGAGCGCGGCGTCGATGCACGCGGCATAGTAGTTTTCACCGGAGATGCCGCCGCGCAGGACCAGGTGGCAGTACGGATTGCCCTCGCTGCGGATGATGCCGCTGCGGCCGTCGTGCATGATCCCGATGTAGCTGTGCGGCGCGCGGGCGGCGCAGATGGCGTCCACGGCGATCTGCAGGTTGCCGTCGGTGCTGTTCTTGAACCCGACGGGCATGTCGAGCGAGCTGGCGAGCTGGCGGTGCGTCTGGGATTCCGTCGTGCGCGCGCCGATGCCCGCCCACGAGACGAGCTCGGCGAGGTAGTTCGCGATGGCGGGGTCGAGCAGTTCGGTCGCGGTGCCGAGCCCGTATGCCGACACGTCCAGCAGGAGCTTTCGGGCGAGCTCCAGCCCGCGCGCAATGTCGCTGCCGCCGTCCAGGTCGGGGTCGTACACCAGCCCCTTCCAGCCGAGCGTGGTGCGCGGTTTCTCGAAATAGCACCGCATCACGATCTTGACCTCGTCGGAGACGCGTTCCGAGAGCTTCGCGAGCTTTTCCGCGTATTCCAGCGCGGCGGGCACGTTGTGAATCGAGCACGGCCCGGCGATGACCACCAGACGCTTGTCCGTCCGGTCGAAGATGCGCCGCAGTTCCGCGCGGTTCCGGTTGATGTGCTCCACGATGTCCGCGTTCGGCGTGAGTTCGGACGCGAGCTGTTCGGGCGATTTGATGGGCTGTTCCTGGTTCATTTTGCTGTCCTTTGTGTTGAGTATGTTGAGTTTTGTGAAGTCGTTTCCGGAAAAGGAAAAACCGCATTCGGGATTCGGGGCCCGGATGCGGCTGTGTCTGCTTGGAAAAAGAAAACGGGTCGGGCCCTTCCTCGGGGCCGAACCCGTCTGTTGTCATGACTTTCGCGTGTACACGTGCAAACGGGCTTCGTCAGGCGGAAAATCGCCAGAAGAAGCCGTAAAATCGAATGCTGGTGTTCACGGAATAAGTTTTCATAATGCTTTTAATCTACACCCGTTTTCCGAAAAAGTCAACCGCGGTTCTCATCTTTTCGCAAAAAAAAGCGGACCGTTTCCGCAACTTCAAATTAACGTGGAAAAAGACATCGAAATCTTTCCTCGAATTCATTTCGCATGCCCGGCAGGGCCGACACGGATCTCTTCTCGGGAGGAACCGCCGCGGGACCGGTCTTTTCCATCGGGATAATCCCGCGCCAGCCGGAAAAAACGCAAAAAAAATGCGTTCCCGCCATTTCTTTTTCGCAAAATGGCGGTATAGTATACTTGAACGGAATCCGCACAACAGCAAAACAACCGGCAAACCGCCATTCAAGAGGTACAGAATGACCAACTATCTGAAGGGAAAAACGATCCGTCTCCGCTGCAAGAAAGACTATCCCGGCGCCCACACCCATATCCTCATTGGGCGCGTGGTCGAGGAGAACGAAAGCTACATCGCCGTGCAGGGCCGCTCGTTCCACTTCTCGCGCATCGTGGACGGCATGAAAAACCAGATCAACGTGGGGCAGGAAACCGTCCGCGTGGTTCCGTGGGCCAATGTGGAGCTGATCCATTGGCTCACCGAGCGCACCGACTGGAACGCCGAGATCGGATTCGACGTGAAGGGCTCGCTGATCCTTCAGGACCTCGCCCGCACCATGATCGCGGAGCGCCGCGACGGCTTTAATTAAGCGAAACAAAAAGCAGCCCGCGCTTCGACCGGGCAAAAAGAACAAACGTCTGTTTCTTCGGAGGTAGTTTATGAACGGAACAGATCTGGAGAATCAAAGCCGGGGCAAACGCTCCGGACTGGTTGTATTTATCCTTGTTTTAGCTCTCGTGCTCCTGGGCGGCGCGGGCTTCCTCTTCTACTGGTTCCATGTGGGAGAACCGGCGAAGGGGTACTATGAAGCCGCGATGCAGGGCGATGCCGAGGCGCAATACCAGCTCGGCGATTGCTATTATAATGGCAACGGCGTAAGAAAAGATTTCTCTGCCGCCGCCGACTGGTATCGCAAAGCCGCCGAACAGGGGCACGCGGAAGCCCAATGCCAGCTGGGAAAGTGTTACTATTATGGCGAGGGGGTAAGTCAGGATTACCCCAGAGCCGTCAAATGGTATCGAAAGTCCGCCGAACAGGATTATGCGAAGGGACAGTTCGACCTTGGCAAATGTTACTATGATGGTGAGGGTGTGGAAGAAAACAAAGAGGAAGCCGTCAAATGGTTTCGAAGGGCCGCCGAACAGGGGTTTGCGGAAGCGCAGAACGAACTGGCCATTTGTTTTTTTAAAGGCGAAGGTGTTGACGAAGACAAAGAGGAAGCCGTCAAATGTTTTCGAAAGGCCGCGGAACAGGGAATCCCGGAAGCGCAGTTCAATCTCGGAAATTGTTATTTCAATGGCTGGGGGTGTGAAGAAAACAAAGAGGAAGCCGTCAAATGGTATCGCAAGGCGGCGGAACAGGGAAATACGTATGCAATGGGGGCTCTCTCAGGCTGTTATATGCTGGGTGAAGGTGTTCCCGTGAATAAAGCTGAAGCGATCCGGTTGCTTCGCAAGAGCGCAAAACTGGGAAATCCGGAAGCACAAAAAGTCCTGAAAAAATTGGGGCTCTAAGCAAAGTAAAACAGATAATCCGGCAGGTCTATCCGCCGAAAATGAACATATGAAAGAAACGCCTCCGGGACAGTGTTCAGCCATCCAGGAGTTTTTTTGTAGCTCAGCTGTCTTTCAGGCGGTGGGCCGTGTCGCCTTTCGTGCTGCTGCGGTCTTGCGTCGTTCCGTCTGTTTGCGCGGTCGTCCGCCCTTCAATCCGTTGCGGCGGCTGGCGGCGGCCTTGCGCTCGGATTTCACCGCCCCGCCGACGGAACCGAGGCGTGCCAAAAGGCGTTTTCTCTGCGCTTTCCACCACTCCTCGTCCACGATGCTCGCTTCCTCCGGCGGGTTTTCGATATATTTCACTTCCAGGTCGATGTCAGCGTCGGGCCAGTGAAGTCCTTCCGCGCTCGCCTGAACATTGTACAATTCGCTGAGGAAGCAGCTGCGGAAATACGGATAACGGTCGAAGTCGATCCGGTAGATACTGCCGCAATGACTGACCATCATATAGTCATTCGTCAGCTCAACGACTTTTGCGCTCACAGGCATACCATTGTTCGAGACATTCATTTCTGCGGCTCCTTATTTCGGACAGGATCTTATTTGCAGTCGAGGTGTTGATCCCGTGGATATATTCCACCTCGATCTCCGGTTCAAGCCATACCTTCATGGATTCCTCCGAACCGAATTTCAGCACGTGGACATGGGGACGCATCTCCTCATCCGAAAAACGTCCGATCCAAAATCCGAGAAATGCGAAAAACTTGGGCATCAGGAATCCTTTCAGGAAAAACTTTATCAATAATATAACCCTACGCTTGGGTTTTTCAAGTCGGAAAAATACATACAACACTCTTTTTTTGAAAAAAAAGCGGGACAGCGTTCAGGCCGTCCCGGAAGCGTTTCTTTGTTCATTTTTCCGTGCCGGAGCGAAGTCCGGCACTACCCAAGTGGAGGCACCGCCTCCTCATTTCTTCAGGGCGCCGTCGAGGGCTTTGTTCACGTCCTCGGGTTTCGGGCAGAAATGCACGTTCGAGGGGAAGCTGATGCGTTTGAGCTTGGCGAGATCGTAGATCGGGGGCGTGATCCCCTTCGGCAGGTCGAGGTGGTTGACGCTCTGGTAGAAGAGGATGCAGGCGTCCTTCCACCAGACTGCTTCGCGCGCCTGGAGTTTCAGGCGGCCGAGCACGAGATCGTAGCGTTCGGGGTCGACGTAGATCCTGACGGACTCCCAGATGCCGGGGTACGTGGCG
>JAFXUM010000274.1 GCA_017524965.1 Lentisphaeria bacterium
GGATGAGATTGAAGACAAAAAGGCGATATTGTTTCATAGCTGAATATTTTTATTTTTAACTTTTTTTTGGCACAGGGCTTTTTTTTTGGCGTTTGCGGTGTATATTATAGTCTTGTATGCACGCGTATTCAATCAGAACTTATTTCATAAGGACACCCCCAGCATGACGCCCTTTGCCCGCCGCACCTTCTGCACATTCCTCGCCCTGGCCGCGCTCACCGGCACCTCGATCCTCGCAGACGAGCCGATCTCCGGCATCGACTCCACCGAAGTCGTTGAAAGGACGCCCGAATCCATCGAGGAAGGCAGGCGCAACGTGGTGTCCGTGGCGCAGCAGCTCCGCGAGATGTTCCAGCCGATCCGCAAGCATTCTCGCCAGGTGGAGGAGGAGCCGCCCTATCTGAAGATCATCCCGTCTGCGAACGACACGAGCATCCTGATCTACCGGTGCCGCTACGTGACGGCGTCGAAACTGCGGAACAGCGTGGACGCGATGATCTCCGACACGGGGTATGTGGAGTACGGCGTGGAGCAGAACATGCTGACGATCCGCGACGCGTCCGAGAACATCGAGGCGATCGCCAAGACGCTCCCGATGATCGACGTGGCGACGCCGCAGGTGCTGATCGAGGCGAAGATCGTGGAAGTCCTGATCTCCGACAATACCCAGCGCAACCTGTCGTTCATGTTCAACAGCCCGACCACGATCTCCATGATCGACGGCATCACCGACCAGCGGTACGACGGCGACGTCATGAGTTACGGCGGCATCCGGACCTCTCCGCAGGGCGGCAACAGCACGGACGGGTCCACGACCAACTGGACGTTCGCCGCCGGGCACAACAACTTCAACATCGCGCTGCAGTGGCTTCTGACGGCGCTGGACGCGAAGGTGCTGTCCTCGCCCGTGATCGTGGTCGGCCGCAACGAGGAGGCCGAGATCTCGAACGGCCAGGACGTGCCGATCCAGTCCCAGACCATCACCAACGGCAGCATCAGCACCAGCACCACGTTCAAGCGCGTTGGCGTGACCCTGACCGTGGAGCCGCTCATGATCAACAACGACAACGTGACGCTCCGCGTGAAGCCGGAAGTCTCCAACATCCAGAGCTATCAGACCATCTCGAACGGCAGCGGATATTATCAGGTGCCCGTGGTCTCCATCCGCAGCATCTCCTCCTATCTCCGCCTCGCGGACGGACAGATCGTCATCATGGGCGGCCTCTACACCAACCGCAATTCCCTCCAGCAGGAACGCATCCCGTTCCTGAGCGACATCCCGTACCTTGGCGAGCTCTTCACCTCGAAATACACCGAGAAGGAGATCCTTCAGCTGCTCTTCTTCCTCCGCGTCCGCATCCTGACCCCGAACGACATGGCGGACGGCGTGCTCTTCGATCCGGAGGAGATGATCCGCTCGACCAACGACTTCGGCGAGGTCATGCGCAACTCCGAAGAGCTTCCGAAGCTCGAAACGACCGTCGAGAGGGTGAACGACGAATTCATCAAGAACCCGCTCGTGTCCTGGAAGACGCTGTTCGGGTCCGATGACGACGACGAGGAGGAAAAGAAGGACGCGAAGGAATCCGCCGGAAAGCCCGCCGAAGGCGATGCGCCGGAAGCCGCATCCGAAGCCGGTTCCGCCTCGGAATCCTCCGCGCCCGCCGCGGTCCCCGCGGACGCCCAGCCCGGAGAATAAGCCATGAAGAAACCCGCGAAACTTTTCATCTTCGTGCTTCTGCCGGCGCTGCTGCTGGCGGGAGGACTGTATTACGGCGTCCGCGTGTACAGGCACAGGGGCGTGTCCGCCGACCGCGACGGAAGCAAGGACCCCGACCGCACGTACCGCGTGGCGAAGGGCGACATGACCCTCGGTTTGCGCCTCAACGGCACGATCGTGGCGAACAAGAAGCACAAGCTCGGTCTCGAGGCGAATTTCCCGACGCAGATCCTGAGCGTGGTGGACGAAAACACCAGCGTGAAGGAAGGCGACGTGCTGATCACGTTCGAGGACAGCGACCTGATCGAACGCATCGAGGAAGTGCGCACGAC
>JAFXUM010000033.1 GCA_017524965.1 Lentisphaeria bacterium
GAACGCGACAGCGACCTCCAGCGCGCCGGCGAACTCCGGTTCAGCATCATCCCCGGCATCGAAAAGCAGATCGCCGCGGCGGAAAAGGCGCTCGCGGGCGACGAGAACGGCAAGCGCATCCTGAAGGAGGAAGTGACCGAGGAGGACATCGCGGACATCGTGAGCCGCTGGACCAGCATCCCCGTCGCCAAGCTCGTCCGCAGCGAACGCGACAAGCTGCTGCACCTCTCCGAGCACCTGCACCTGCGCGTCGTGGGCCAGGACGAGGCGGTCGAGGCGGTCTCCGACGCCGTCCTGCGGTCGCGTTCCGGCCTGAAGGACCCGAAACGCCCCATCGCGTCGTTCCTGTTCCTCGGGCCGACCGGCGTGGGCAAGACGGAACTCGCCCGCGCCCTGGCGGAAGACCTGTTCGACGACGAACGCGCGATCATCCGCATCGACATGTCCGAGTACATGGAGAAATACAGCGTGTCGCGTCTGATCGGCGCCGCGCCCGGCTACGTCGGGTTCGAGGAGGGCGGCCAGCTGACCGAGGCGGTCCGGCGCCGTCCGTACGCCGTGGTGCTCTTCGACGAGATCGAAAAGGCGCATCCGGACGTGTTCAACCTCTTCCTGCAGATCCTGGAGGACGGCCAGCTGACCGATTCGCACGGACGCACCGTGAGCTTCAAGAACACGATCATCATCATGACGTCGAACCTGGGCAGCGACCTGCTGCTGGAGTGCGGCGGCGACGTGGAGAAGACGCGCCCCGAGATCGACAAGCTCCTGCACGCGCAGTTCCGCCCGGAATTCCTGAACCGTATCGACGGCATCCTGCTCTTCAAGCCGCTGGAGCTCGAACAGATCGAATCCATCTTCGACATCCAGATCGCGCTGCTCCGCGAACGCCTGAACAGGCAGGGCGTGGCGCTCGAAGTCACGCCGAAGGCCCGCACGGTGCTCGCGAAACGCGGCTACGACCCGAGATTCGGCGCGCGTCCGCTGAAACGCGTGCTCGTGAACGACCTGGAGACGCCGCTTTCGCGGATGCTGATCTCCGGCGAGCTTCACGAAGGCTCGGTCCTGACCGTCGGCGTGAAAAAAGACGGCGAACTTGAGTTCACGTGCGCGGACAAAGGTTGAAAAAAACGTTTCCCGCGCTATATTAAAACGTCAATTATTCTGAATCCGGAGAGAGATCATGCACAATAAGAAACACGGTATCGACCATGCCGAAAAGATAGAAGCCGACGCTGCCGCCGAGGCGCGCGAAATGCCCACCATGGAGCCGAAAGGCGAGGCGGCGTTCGACGAGGCGACGCAGGCCGCGGCGTCCAAGATGGCGGACGCGAACTTCGAGTACGAGGCGGAATGCGCCAGGATCGAAAAGCTGGAAGCCAAGCTCAAGGAGACCGAGGAAAAGCTGAAGGAGGCGGAGCGTCTCCGTCTCCTCGCCCTCGCCGAGATGGACAACCAGCGCAAGCGCCTCGCCAAGGAGATGGAGAACGTGCGCTACAACACCACGCAGGACACCATCTTCCCGTTCCTCCAGGTCTTCGACCATTTCACGATGGCCGTGGCCGCCGCCGGGAAAGCCAGCTCGCTCGAATCCCTGCTTCAGGGCATGGACATCATCCAGAAGGAATTCGACAAGGCGTTCGCCGACCTCGACGTGACCGTGATCGACGCGACCGGAAAGCCGTTCGACCCCGCCCTGCACGAGGCGGTCGCCGAAGAACCCTCCGACACCGTGCCGAACGGCACCGTGATCCGTCAGTGGAGCCGCGGCTACCAGTGCGGCACGCGTCTGCTGAAGCCCGCGATGGTCGTGGTCAGCTCCGGCCCGGCCGCCGCCGCGGATGCGGACACGGAAAAGACGGACAAAGAGTAAGCGGCCGGATCCGCCGGAAGCGCCGGGAGACCGGAAGCCGCCGGCGGGTCCTTGTATTTCAGCAATTTGAGGTAACATTCATGGCGAAGGATTATTACGACATACTGGGAATATCCAAAACGGCGTCCGCGGACGAGATCAAGAAAGCGTACCGCAAGCTCGCCGTCAAATACCATCCGGACAAGAACCCCGGAGACAAGACCGCCGAGGAGAAGTTCAAGGAAGTCTCCCGCGCCTACGAAGTCCTCAGCGACGAGAAGAAGCGCAAGCAGTACGACCAGTTCGGACCCGATCTCTTCGAGCGCACCGGCGGC
>JAFXUM010000275.1 GCA_017524965.1 Lentisphaeria bacterium
CACAGGCTCCGCTCAGCTCGCATTACCGCGCAGTCTGCGCCCTCCGCATTATGAAGCTCCTCGGCGATGCGTATTTCAATTCTGACGGCAAGGACAACCGCGCCGTTTCCGCCGAAACGATCTCGAAGAAACTGAGCATCCCGCGCCCGGACACGATCGTGATGCTGAACGATCTGAGGTCCGCCGAGCTCGTTTATTTCTGGATCCCGCTCGATACCGGAGGTTTTAATCCGAACGTTCTTCAGGAAAAAGACTTTTCCGAATGTTTTGCCAAAATCGAAGATAAATACAAATACGATCCCGCCGGCTGTACCCCGACCGAGGTCTTGAAACGTCTTTCCAAAACCGGCGAAAACCGCTCCGCGAAACAGGAAACGTCCGCCCCGGACGCGAAGGGTCCGGCGGACAGCGGCAGGCAGGACATCCCCGGCGCTTCTCCGGCGCATGAAGAGGGAACGCCGCCGGAAGCCGGAACGGATTCGGAAAAACCCGATGCCGATCCGGGCGTCATGAGCGTGGAGGAAGCCGAAACGATCCTGAATTCCCTGTGGGACAATGCCGCGGAACGCGGTCCCGGCAATACTCCGCTGTTTTCAAAAAAGACGGAGGAAGAGACCACCTCGGACAATCCCGACGGCGATCCGCACGCGTCCGATTCCGGGCAGAAACCCGGATTCCGCGGCCGGCTTCGCAAATGGATCCGTTCCTGGATGGAGTAAGGACCAAATCCGCCCCCCCCTCCGCAAAAGACTGAAAGCCTCGCCTCGCCGCCCGGGTCCGGGGCATCCGCTATCCTGTTTCCATGTTCCGGTTCCTGCCCGGTCCCGTTTTCATGTTCGGTATCGAAACAACTGTTTTTGCATTTGACATTCTTTTGTTCTCTGCTATATTAACTTAAAAAAATCAAAAAGCAATCGGCGCCCCCGTCCGCGCCCGGCCGCAGCCCATTCGGCAGAACATACAGGAGAGAATACGATGCCGGCATACACGAAAACAGGTTCAGGAGGAGACATTCTTCTCGCCAATACCATGCCGCAGGCCGAATACATGTACGGCTGCACGCCGACCTCGGTGGGCATGATCCTGGGGTATTACGACCTCTACGGATACCACGGGACGAGCATGTCCAACATCATCAGCGGCACCGTGGCGGTGAAATCGCGCGGGACGGACGGCGACGCCTACGACATGGACGCATTCGACACCGTGCTGGGCAAGGCGATCGCCACGACGGGCTATGTGTCCCGGTTCCATTCCCGCGACGGCGCTGCGACGACGCCCGAGCAGGAGCTTCCCTACACCTTCGTCGGCAGCACCACCGAGCTGAACACGTCCGAATGGGACTGCCTCGCCGACTACCTCGGCACGGGGCAGTACTGGCGCGGCAACGGCAATCTCTCCACCACGGTCACCTACTGCACGCTGAGCGACCTCTACACGAAAAACTATTCCGACGGCACGCTCACGGGCGGCTCGATCACCCGGACGATCCCCTACCGCGTCACCTCCATGCTGTACGGGCTCGACCTCTACGTGCAGTCGCGCGGTTACTCACTGGACTACAAGCTCACCGGATCCTTCGAGGTCGACACCGCGGGCGGCACTTTCACGTTCAACGACTACATGAACGAGATCGACGCCGGCCGTCCGGTCCTGATCTCCATCAAGGGCCACTCCATGGTCGGCTACGGATACAACGCGTCCACGCAGGAGATCATCTTCGACGACTGCTACAAGGCCGACCAGCGCATGAAGTGGGGCGGCACCTACACGTATTCCGGGGAAAGCCGCGCCATCCAGTCCATCACCACCATCGTGTTCCGCACAGACAGCACGACTCCGCAGGACCTCACCGCGCCGACCGTTTCCAACATCAAGGTCAGCACCACCGCGCCGACCAACCAGAACGTCACGGTCACCGCCACGTTCAGCGACGACGTAAGTCTGGCGTCCTCCCTGTACCGGATCGGCGATTCCGGCCAATGGACCGCCTACCCGTCGAAAGGCGTGACCGTCACGCAGAACGCGACCGTCTATTTCAAGGCCGTCGACGCCGCCGGAAACGAATCCTCCGTCTATTACTGCACGATCTCGAACATCGACAAGACGCCGCCCGCCAAGCCAGCCGCGAAGGCGGACGTCACCGCCTCGACCACGAAACCCGTCTCCGTCACCGCCACGTTCAGCAGCGATTCCGTCAAAAAGGAATACAGCCTCGACAACAAGACCTGGAAGACCTATTCCGGCGCGGTCAAGTTCACGTCGAACGGGACCGTGTATTTCCGCGGGACCGACGCCGCTGGAAATGTTTCCGACGTCACGAGCTACAAAGTCTCGAACATCAAGAGTTCCGCGCCCGATCCCGGCCCGTCTTACGACACCTCGTCCTGCGACAACGGCAGAAACGGCTGGCTGGTCGACAAAAGCAACGCCACGATCAGAAACGCGGACTCGAACTTCGTCACAACGCCCCTGACGAAAGCAGGTACGGAGATCTGGCTCGACACGAAAGGCTCGGTCAACCGGTCCGGCATGCACAACTACGTCGGCTACGGCGACGACACCGATTTCGCGAAGATCACGCTCGCGACCGCCGCGAAGCTGAGCTTCACGGTCAGCGCACTGGACGCCTCGAAGTTTTCGATCTATACTCTGAACTCAGCCGACGACAAGAAAGGCCGCCTCGTCTACAAGGCGAAAAAACTTCAGTCCGCCACGCTCAAAAAGGCGAAAGGCTCTTCCGAGTATTCGGCCGAAACAAAAGACCTCCTGCTCGAAGCCGGCAGTTACTACATCTCCATGGAATCCACCAACGCGAAGAAGGGCGGCGCCGCGTATTACAACGTCAAGCTGGATTCCGACTGCGTGTTCTACAACAGTTCCGACAGCAGAAACACCGACGACTGGGACGACGTGAAGGACCGCGGACCGTCTGGCAGAGTCGGCAGCTGCGGCACGCTCACCTCAAGCACGAGCCTCGTTTTCACCGACTGGGTCGGATTCGGCGACGCGGTCGATTACCGGAAGTTCACGCTCAACAGCGCCGCGCGGATCTGTCTGGAAGCCGACGCCCTCGACCCCGTGAAGATCTCGATCTGCAAGCTCGAATCCAAAACGACCAAAAAAGGCACCACGTACTCCCTGAAGACGCTCCAGTCCGCCACGACGAAGGTGCAGTTCGACGACGGCGTCTACTGCGTGGTCGCAAAGCCGGTCATGCTCGAAAAGGGCGACTATTACATCCGCGTGGAATCCACGACCGCGAAGAAGGGCGGAAACGCGAAATACAGCCTGTATCTGGTGGATTATACGGGCAAACAAACCCTGTTCTACGACAAGGGCAACAACGCCGACGACTGGAACCCGGAAATCCTCAAAACGCGGGGCGCGGCCGGATTGTCCGCCGACGTGGGCAGGATCGACAATAAATCGCAGTTCGTGGTCATCCTCTCCGACTGGGTCGGATACGGAGACGAGATCGACTACCGGAAATTCACGGTCCGGAACAATGTCGCCGCGAGCTTTCTCGTCTACGGGTCGGACGCCATGAAGTTCGAGATCTACCGCCTCGTCGGCAAAACGGACAAGAAAGGCGTCACCACGTATTCGCTGAAAACGCTGCAATCCACGACGGCAAAAAAGCCGAAAGGCGGCAGCCAGTATCTCGCTTATACCACTCCCCTCAAACTCGAGGCGGGCACGTACTACTTCTCCGTGAAGTCGACCAACGCGAAGAAAGGCGGCAGCTCCGACTATTCCGTGGCGATCAATTCGATGGAAGCATACGCCTCCGCCGCCGATGCTCTCGCCATGCCGGATTACGCCTCCGCCGCCGATGCCCTCGCCATGCCGGAGACGGATGCGCTCGCGGACAGCCTCGCCATGCCGGACGGCCTGAGCTTCGGCCAGTACGACACCGATGTCCTCGCAGGTTCTTACCTCGATTCCGCTTCGGACAAGCTCTTCGGCGAATCCGGCGCCGGCCTGCTCGCCAGCCTGTAAGCCGCCATATCTCCGAAACGGCATTCTCCCTCCGGTCTTTCAGCGGGCCGCAAAAACGCAAAAAGGGCGGGACACCGCCACATGGTCCTGAATGCGGCAGCGCCCGCCCGAAAGGATCGCCGATTCGACGGATCAGCCGAGATGATGCTTCAGCGTCTCGACCCACGCGCCGATGCGCGACGAGGTCTTTTCCGACTCGTTGTTGTCGTCGAGAGCGAGGCCGCAGAAGAGTTTGTTCTCCTCCGCGACGGACGAACTGTGTCCGTAGCCTTCCGCCGAGGTCTGCCCGATCAGCAGCGCGCCGCGCTCCTTCGCCTTCTGCGCGAGGATGCCCATCGCGTCGCAGTAGGTGTCGGCGAATCCGCTCTGGTCGCCGAGCCCGAAGACCGCCACGAGTTTCCCCTTGAGGTCGGCCTGTTCGAGGAGGCCGATCTTCGCGGCCCAGTCGTCCTGAAGCTCGCCGAGTCCCCACGTGGAACTCCCGAGGATCAGCAGGTCGGCCTTGAAATCGTCCGCCGTTGCGTTTGCGACGTTGACCGCCGCGACGCCGAACGCCGCCGCAATCTCGGCGGCCGCGCTTTCGGTCGCGCCGGTCGTGCTTCCGAAGATGACTTTTACGTTTGCCATGTTACATGACTCCTATGGTTGTGTTGAGAGTGGATATATGTTCCAGAAAAGTCCGCGTGTCGCCGCAGACGTTCAAGACACGTTCGGCCGCCGCCTCGATCCTCCGGTACAGCGTCATCCGCGCGACGGATTCCGTCGCGTCGCCGTAGACCGCCCAGCGGCCGTGTTCCACCGGCGTCCGGGGCAGATTCGCCATGAATCCCGCCACGTCCTTTGCCGGATACCCCAGGAACACGCCCACCTCGTGCGGCAGGCCGCTTGCAAGCAGAAAACGCCGCTGAAGCTCGTTCAGCAGCGCACGGGCATCCGCATCGGCAGGATATCCGCACCGCGCCAGGATCGCCCGGTTCGCCGGATCGCGGAGCGCGCGTTTCATGGCTTCTGTGTGATAGAACAGCACTAGCGAGCTGTCGCGTTCCACGAGCAATTCGACGTAGTCCAGCTCCAGGATGTTCAGGATGTCGCGCCGGTGCAGGCATACGGGCTCGCCGGACGGCGTTTCCTCCGTGAAACAGCGCCTCACGCGGAGCAGTTCGCCGGGCTTCACGCCGCGCCGGACCGCGGCGGTTTTCAGCAGCAGAAAAGACAGGAGGTTTTTCCGGTGATCGCAACAGGTTGTCGGCAGCATAACTTTGTTTAACCTAACTTTCAAAAACAAAACGCCGCTCCCCTGTGGACCGACGCAGGATTCAAAGGAAAGACAAGTCCCGGAACCATCCTGCAAACCCGGTTGGGGAACCGGATCCGCACCTGCATACCCTAACCGGCGCGCCCGTTGAAACCGAGCTGAAACCGAAACTCGGACGGGACGCCGGACCCTTTTTCACATTCTCCCATTTTGGAAACGGCGGACCTGCACCGATACGCCGCGGAATGGTTCCGGGACTTTTGTGTCATGCTATTACTATACCACGTTTTTTGGAGATTACAAATTAGTTTTGCCTAAGTTTTGAATTTTTTCTTGATTTTTTTGGTTTTCGCCTCAAAAAAAGACCGGGAAACGCGCGTCCTGCTCAGAAGAACAGGCAGATCCCTGCCGGCACCGCAGACACCGCGGGACACAGCGCAATCTGGATCAGATGCGATTTCCGGTTGAATCCGAACTGATGGGGCCCCACATGGTCCTTCGTTTCCGGGTAAAAGTACGGGAAGAATCCGCTGTGGCACAGCAGATACAGGTCGAAAAACAGGATGTCATACGCTTTCAGGAGCAGAAGCATGGTCAGGAATCTGAGGAAGAACCCCCAAAAGGTGAACCCATTTTTGACGCCGTCCGCGCCGCCGAGTACGAACGCCCCGCCCATCATCGCGAGGGCAAGCGCCATCATCCCCCAGCCGACGGCATGCGCGCCGGGGAAGCGTTCCTCCTTCGGCAGGATCACGGCCTGCACGTCTTCCGGCGCGGAGGTAAAGAGCCGTTTGTCCTGAATGAACCCCACGGCGGCCAGCAGCATCAGGAAGAGCCCCGCCATCATCAGGCAAGAGAGAAGAAGCGTCGTGATCATCTTGATATAACCTCGTTTTTTGGAAAGCCGGGTATGGTCCCCGGAGCGTTCACGCTTTCATGATCCGCATGGCGTTCAGGACGGCGAGGATCATGACGCCGACGTCCCCGAACACGGCTTCCCACATCCCGGCGACGCCGAGCGCGCCGAGGATCAGGAACACGCATTTGATCCCGATCGCGATCGCGATGTTCTGCACC
>JAFXUM010000276.1 GCA_017524965.1 Lentisphaeria bacterium
CATGCCGCCGCCGGCGGGTCTCTGTCCACCTGCGCCTGCGCCGGGAGCACCGGCAGGTCTCTGTCCGCCTGCGCCGGGAGCGCCGCCGAAGCCGCCCATGCCGCCGCCGAAACCGCCCATGCCGCCGCCGAAGCCGCCGCCCATTGCGGGTGCGCCGCCGGGAGCGGCACCGCCGGGAGCAGCGCCGCCGGGAGCGGCAGGTCCGGCCGGAGCCTGTGCCGAAAGTGAAGTTGCGAGGAAGAGCGCCCCTGCGAGGATCGAGCAGGAGACAACAGCCGATTGGACATAACGATTCATAAGAACTCCATTATGTTTGGGGGTTAATAAGAAAGGAACGTTTGAATGTTTTTTGATGAACTCGAACACATTTTTGAGCGGATTTTAACAGCCCAAAGTGCGTTTTCAACGATAGTATACCATCCATCCGGGTAAAAGTCAAGTTAGTTCACGTAAAAATGTCGGTTTTATTGATTGATTTCCTAAAATGAAGAGCAATTAACATGTTTTTTGGTCTTTCGGATTATTTAGAGTGTTTCAATATCGGGTCCCTCGAAAGACGGTTTTCCGGGATAAAACGGGCGGAAAATCGGACTTTTTTCGTTCCCGCGCTTGCATGATGCGCGTACACGTGATATATTAGATGGTAATCATTCTTCAACAGCAAACAGAGGGACGGAATCGCAATGGAAACACGTGTGGCGGTATTGGCGATCCTCGCGGAGAGTTTCGACTCCGCCGAGCAGATCAACGCGCTTCTGCACGATTTCGGACCGTACATCGTGGGCCGCATGGGCCTGCCCTACCGGGAAAGGAACGTCAACGTCATCAGCATCGTGATCGATGCGCCGCCGGACAAGATCAACGCGCTTGCCGGAAAACTCGGCCGCATCGAAGGAGTCACGGCGAAAGCCGTCTACTCCAACCTCATAACAGCTCACTGAGTCCGCCCTCCGCAAAACGGAAGCGGATTCATCCGATCAGATAACAAACTCTCCCCTGACGCTGAAAAGGACTTTGACTTTGAGGCGGAAGACCGAGCGTGCGGCATCGGACCGGACTGCGAAAACCGCATGACATCCGTGCGGCGCGCATGTTCCGATCGACCATCCACGGCCGGATCCTTCACCAGGGGATCGCGGCCGATTCTTTTGTCCGGCGGAAGCCGGACGGGGAAACGGCGACGGAACCGCAGGAAACGCGCATGCACGCACAGAAACGACAGAACGAGCTCAGGATCGACCGCCTGAACGCGGAGAAACGCCTCCCTCACGAGGAGTGGACGGCGCTGCTCTCCACGTGGGACGATTCCGACCGCGCATACGCCGCCGGGATCGCCCGCGGGCTCGCGGACGCCCGGTTCGGGCACAACGTCTTCGTGCGCGGCATCGTGGAGTTCTCGAACGTCTGCCGCAACGACTGCCTGTACTGCGGCATCCGTAAGTCCAACCTCAAATGCGAGCGGTACCGTCTGACCGAGGCGGAAATCGTCGAATGCTGCGACGCCGGGTACGAATACGGTTTCCGCACGTTCGTGCTTCAGAGCGGCGAGGATGCGTCCTGGCCGCCGAAGCGCCTCGCCGCGCTGGTCCGCACGCTCAAGACGAATCACCCGGACTGCGCCGTGACGCTGTCCGTCGGCGAGCTGGAACGCGACGAGTATCAACTGCTGTTCGACGCGGGCGCGGACCGTTATCTTCTGCGGCACGAGACCGCCGATCCGGAACACTACGCGAAACTCCACATGCCGGTTCAGAGCTGGGCACGCCGCATGCGCTGCTTGCGCGACCTGAAGGAGATCGGATTCCAGACCGGATGCGGCTTTATGGTCGGCTCGCCGTACCAGACGCCGGACACGCTCGCGAAGGACATGGAGTTCATCACGGAGTTCCGCCCCGCCATGATCGGCATCGGCCCGTTCATTCCCCACTGCGACACGCCGTTCGGGAACGAGCCCGCCGGGAGCGTGGAGCTCACGCTGTTCCTGCTCAGCCTGTGCCGCATCCTGCACCCGGACGTGCTGCTGCCCGCCACGACCGCGCTCGGTACTATGGACCCGGCCGGACGCGAAAAGGGCGTGCTCGCCGGAGCGAACGTCATCATGCCGAACCTGTCGCCGGAACAGGTCCGCGCGAAATACATGCTTTACAACAACAAGACCGCGGTCGACGTGGACACACACATCACCACGTCGGATCTGCAGGCGCGCCTGCGGAAGATCGGCTTCACGATCAAGGTGAGCCGCGGGGATTACGGAGAAACGTCATGCTGAAACTCGCATTCTACGGAAAAGGCGGCATCGGGAAGTCCACGACCGTATCGAACCTCGCCTCGGCGTTCGCCGCGAACGGCCTCAAAGTCATGCAGATCGGCTGCGACCCGAAGGCGGATTCCACCGCGTCCCTGCACGGCGGCAAGCGCATGCGTTCCATCCTCGACCTCGTCCGCGAACGCAACAACGATTTCACGCTCGGCGAAATGGTCCGCGAGGGCGACGGCGGCGTGATCTGCGTGGAGGCGGGCGGCCCGACGCCCGGGCTCGGCTGCGCCGGACGCGGCATCATCACCGCCCTTGAAAAACTTCAGGAGAAGGGCGCGTACGACGTCTACAAGCCCGACGTGGTGCTGTACGACGTGCTCGGCGACGTGGTCTGCGGCGGATTCTCCATGCCGATGCGCAAAGGCTACGCCGACCGCGTGTTCATCCTCACCTCGGGCGAGACCATGTCCGTCTACGCCGCCGCGAACATCGCCATGGCGGTGAAGAATTTCCGGGGACGCGGCTACGCCTCGCTCGGCGGATTCGTGCTGAACCGCAGGAACGCGCCGGACGAGGACGCGAAGGCCGCGAAACTCGCGGCGGATTTCGATTCCGCCGTGGTCGGCGCGCTCGACTGGAGCGAGACCGTCCAGCAGGCGGAACAGCTCGGAAAGACCGTCGTGCACGCGTTCCCGGAGAGTCCGATGGCGGCGCAGTACCGCGCGCTCGCTGACGCCGTGCTCGCCGCCGCCCGGAAAGGAGACGCGCCATGCTGAAAAAACTGAACGGCGCAGACGATATGACCGGGGCGGAAGTCGCGATCCGCGACGCCGAATTCCCCGTGCCATTCGTCTCCGGTCTCGAATACAACGCGCCCGCCCGCGGGCCGTGGAACATCGTCCACACGGGCATGCTGATCCCCGAGTCGCACCAGGTGTTCGCCTGCGCGCAGGGCTGCCTCCGCGGCGTGATCCTGACCGCCGCCGAAATGGTCGCCATGGACCGCATGTCGTGGATCTCCGTGGACAAAAACGACCTGTTCGACGGCTCGCTGGAACGCAACATCGTGGACGGCACGGCGGAGATCATCCGCAAGCTCCCGAAAAAGCCCCGCGCGCTCCTGCTCTTCATCAGCTGCGTCCACCTCTTCGCCGGATGCGATTTCGAGGTCATGCTGGACGAACTTCGCGCGATGTTCCCGGACATCGACTTCATCGACTGCTACATGAACCCGACCATGCGGAAAAGCGGCCTCACGCCCGACCAGCTCATGCGCCGTCAGCTCTACGCGCCGTTCATGCCCTGCCCCGCCGACAAAAACGCCGTGAACCTCATCGGCAACGACCGTCCGACCGACGAATCCAGCGAGCTGGTCCAACTCATCAAAAACGCCGGACGCGCCCTCCGCGACATCACGCTGTGCAGGACCTACGACGAATACATGCGCATGGCGAAAAGCGCGCTGAACATCACCTATCTGCCGACCGCCGCGGCGTCCGGCGACGCGCTCGAAAAACGCCTCGGACGCAAACATCTCTATCTGCCGCTCTCCTACGATTTCGACGAGATCGAACGCAACCTGAATATCCTCGCCGATGCGCTCGGGATTACCGCGCCCGACTGGACCGATGCGAAACAAAATGCAATCCGCGCGCTCGAACAGGCGAAGGCCGTCATCGGGGACACTCCGGTCGAGATCGACTACACCGCCACGCCGCGCCCCGTCGGACTCGCCGCGCTCCTCGCCGGACACGGGTTCCGCGTGACGCGCGTCTACACCGACGCCATGATCGAGGAGGAACGCCCCGCGTTCGAACGTCTCCGCGAACTCGCGCCGGACCTGCTGCTGACCGCCACGGTGAACGTGAAGATGCGGTTCGCGGGCAAGGGCGTCCACGAATCCGGCGACGTGTTGGCGATCGGGCAGAAGGCCGCGTATTTCAGCGGCACGAAGCACTTCGTGAACATCGTTTCCGGCGGCGGCATGTACGGATTCGACGGCATCGCCCGCCTCGCGCGCCTCATGGTCGAAGCTGCAACGCACGAACAGGACACCGAGACCGTGATCCAGTACAAGGGGCTCGGATGCAGGAGCTGCTTATGAAACAGACCGCCAGGATCATCTCCATTCACGCAGCCGACACCTCCGGCGTCTGCTCCATGCTGTACGAACTCGGCGGCATGGTCGTCGTCCACGACGCCTCCGGCTGCAATTCCACCTACTCCACGCACGACGAACCCCGCTGGTACCGTCAGGACAGCATGATCTACATCTCCGCCCTCACGGAGACTGACGCCATCCTCGGCAACGACGAAAAGCTCATCCGCGACGTCGTGTCCGCCGCAAAGGACCTCTCGCCGCGCTTCATCGCGCTCTGCGGCGCGCCCGTCCCGCTCCTCGCCGGGACCGATTTCCCCGCCATCGCCGCCGAGATCGAATCCCGCATCGGCATCCCCGCGTTCGGGCTCCACACCAGCGGCATGCGTTCCTACCTCGCCGGAGCTTCCGAAGCGCTGGAAGCCGTCGTGTCGAGGTTCTGCACGGACAAGTTCCCGCGCACGGACGCGCTGTCCGCGAACATCATCGGCGCGACCCCGCTCGATTTCTCGATCAACGGCACGGTCGAATCCATGATCGACTGGCTGAAGAAATCCGGCTTCGAGCTCGTCTCCTGCATGGCGACGGGCAGCACGCTCGACGACATCCGCCGCGCGTCCGCCGCCCATGTCAACCTCGTCGTGTCCTCCTGCGGACTCGCCACAGCCGAACTCCTCCGCGAGCGTTTCGGCACGCCGTGGGTCGCGGGCGTCCCGGTCGGAAAGAAATTTCCCGCCGTGCTCGCGTCCGCGCTGAAAACCTCGGTGGAAACAGGCGAATGCGCCCTGCCCTGCGCGGATCGCGACGCATCTTCAACAGACAAAAAACTCGCCATCCCCGGCGAAACGATCTTCTCCAGCTCGCTCGCCGCCGCGATCGAATCCGACCTCGGCGTCCCCTGCCGCGTGCTGTGTCCGCTGGAGGCGGAGGACCGTCTGCTCGCGCCCGGCGACATCCGAATCTTCGACGAGGACGCCGCCGGGGAAGCGTTCGC